>DASTAE010000050.1:0-35750 GCA_035712985.1 Actinospica sp. | reverse complement strand
CTCGAACCGGACCGGCCGGTCTGGCTGCACGAGGTGGGCGCCCCGGCGCCGCACGTGCCGGCGGAGCAGGCCGCCGAGTTCGCCCGCGCCACGATCGGCAACGCGCTCGACTGCCCCGACGTCTGGGGCGTGACCTGGTGGTGCTCGCACGACGTGGACCGCGCGCTCGCCGACTTCCCAGAGCTCGAATACAGCCTGGGACTGCTGACGAACGACGGCGCGCCGAAGCCCGGCGGGCTCGCGATCGCCGCCCTCGCCGAGGAGACGCGGCGCGCCTGGACCCCGCCCCCCCCCCGTACCACGGCCCGCGTGCTGGACCTCCCCGAGCACCCGCGCAAGCGATCCGCGTGCGCGCCCGGCGGGGCGTTCTTCGAGGCCTACATGGCGCTCGTCGAGCGGGGAGAACGCCCCGCGGTCGTCCGCGCGCAGCACGCGAACGACGACGCGTATCTCTCCGCTCGCGGGATCACCAGTGTCCGATGGACTCTGGAAGACGCGCCGCACAGCTGATTTAATCGTTTCAATTGGACCTCCGTCACCGCTTGGAGCCGCAGCATCATGCACGATGACCGGAACCTCATCGAAGAGCGACTGGCCCGCGTTCTCAAGGAGCGCATCGTCCCGGCGATCTACCCGCAGTCGGTCCCGCTCGAGGCGGAGGTCTGGGTCGCGCCGGGCGAACCGGTGCCGCTCGCGGAGGGCCTGACCGCGGGCCCGCGCACGCCGATGCGCGCCGGGGACGCGTGGGGGGCGCCGTGGGCCACGAACTGGATCACCGTGCGCGGCACGGTTCCGGTCGCGTGGGCCGGGAGGACCGTCGAGGCGATCCTCGACCTCGGATTCGACCCCAACAAGCCGGGCTTCCAGTGCGAGGGCCTGGTCTACCGGCCCGACGGCTCGCCGGTGAAGGGGATCAACCCGAACAACCAGTGGGTGCGCGTGGCCGACGAGGCGGTCGGCGGCGAGCAGGTCGCGCTGCACATCGAGGCGGCCGCGAACCCCTGCGTCCTCGACTACCACCCCTTCGTGCCGACCGAGCTCGGCGAGCTCGCGACCGCGGGCGACGAACCGCAGTACCGGATCGCGCGGCTGGACCTGGCCGTGCTCGACGAGACGGTCTGGAACCTCGTGCTCGACTTCGAGGTCCTCGGCGAGCTGATGGCCGAACTGCCGCTGGAGGGCGCGCGCCGCTGGGAGCTGCTGCGCCTGATCGACCGGGCCCTCGACGCGGTCGACCTCCAGGACGTGAACGGATCCGCCGCGGCCGCCCGCGCCGTGCTCGCCCCCGCCTTCGCCTCGCCCGCGGTCCCCTCCGCGCACCGCATCGCCGCCATCGGCCACGCGCACATCGACTCCGCCTGGCTCTGGCCGCTGCGCGAGACGGTCCGCAAGGTGGCCCGCACCACGGCCAACATGACGAACCTGCTGGAGAACGAGCCGGACTTCATCTTCGCCATGTCCCAGGCCCACCACTACGCCTGGATCAAGGAGCACCGGCCCGAGGTCTACGAGAAGGTCGTCAAGGCCGTCTCCGCAGGGCGCTTCGTGCCCACCGGCGGCATGTGGACCGAGGCCGACACCAACATGCCGAGCTCCGAGGCGATGGCCCGGCAGTTCGTGCACGGCAAGCGCTTCTTCCTCGACGAGTTCGGCGTGGAGAACGAGGAGGCCTGGCTGCCCGACACCTTCGGCTTCGCCGCCGGGCTGCCGCAGATCATCAAGGCGGCGGGCTCGAAGTGGCTGCTGACCCAGAAGATCTCGTGGAGCAAGACGAACCAGTTCCCGCACCACACCTTCCTGTGGGAGGGCATCGACGGCACCCGGATCTTCACGCACTTCCCGCCGGTCGACACGTACAACTGCTCGATGCAGGGCCGCGAGATCGCGCACGCCGCGCGCAACTTCAAGGAGAAGGGCTCGACCGCGCGGTCCTCGCTCGCCCCGACCGGCTGGGGCGACGGAGGCGGCGGCACCACGCGCGAGATGATCGCCAAGGCGGCGCGGCTGCGCGACCTCGAGGGCTCCGCGAAGGTCGAGTGGACCAGGCCCGCCGACTTCTTCGCCGCGGCCGAGGCCGAGTACCGCGACCCGCAGGTGTGGATGGGGGAGCTCTACCTCGAACTGCACCGCGCCACGCTCACCACGCAGGTCGGCACCAAGCAGGGCAACCGCCGCAGCGAGAACCTGCTGCGCGAGGCCGAGATCTGGGCCGCCACCGCGGCCGTGCGCACCGGCCACGCGTACCCCTACGCCGCGCTGGACCGGCTGTGGAAGGAAGTCCTCACCCACCAGTTCCACGACATCCTCCCCGGCTCGTCGATCGCGTGGGTGCACCGCGAGACCGAGGAGGCGCACGCGCGGGTCGCCGAGGAACTGACCGGAATCATCGACGCGGCCCAACGCGCCCTCGCCGGCGACCCGTCCGCCGCGTCGACGGTCACCTTCAACGCCGCCCCGCACGCCCGCAACGGCGTCCCGGCCCTGGCCGCGTCCCCCTCCGCTCCGGCCGTCGGCTCGACCTCCGTGACCGCACGCCCCGCCGGGGGCTACACGCTGGAGAACCCCCGCCTGCGCGCCGAGATCGACGACCGGGGCCTGCTCGTCTCCCTCGTCGACAAGGCCGCCGACCGCGAGACCATCGCCCCCGGAGCCGCGGGCAACCTGCTGCAGCTGCACCAGGACTTCCCGAACGCCTGGGACGCCTGGGACGTGGACAAGCACTACCTCCACGCCCACACCGACATCCTCGACGTCTCCGCGCTCAGCGCGTCGGAGTCCTCCGTCACCGTCAAGCGCGGCTTCGGCGACTCGAGCGTCACCCAGACGATCAGCCTCGCCGCCGACGCCGACCGGCTGGACGTGGACACCGAGGTGAACTGGCGGGAGACCGAGAAGTTCCTCAAGCTCGCGTTCCCGCTGGACGTGCGCGCCGAGCGGTACGCGGCCGAGACCCAGTTCGGCCACATGTACCGGCCGACGCACAAGAACACCAGCTGGGAGGCGGCCAAGTTCGAGGCCTGCAACCACAAGTTCATGCATTTCGAGGAGCCCGGCTACGGCATCGCGCTCGTCACCGAGTCCACGTACGGCCACGACGTGACCCGCGACGTGCGCGAGGACGACGGCGGAACGACGACCACCGTGCGCGTCTCCCTCGTGCGCGCGCCGAAGTTCCCCGACCCGCGCACGGACCAGGGCACGCACCGCTTCCACCACGCGCTCGTCCCGGGCGCCACGATCGCCGACGCGGTGCGCGAGGGCTACGGCTGCAACCAGCGGGAGCGCAGCCTGCCCGGCGACGCCGTCGTGGAGCCGCTCGTCACCCTGGAGGACGGGGCGTCCGTCGTGGTCAGCGCCCTGAAACTTTCCGACGACGGCAGCGGCGACGTGGTCGTGCGGTGCTACGAGGCCGAGGGCGGCCGCGCCTCGACGCTGCTGGCCCCGGGCTTCGCGTGGCAGGGAGAGGTAGAGGTCTGCGACCTGCTCGAGCGCCGGACCGGCGTCGCGCAGGTCGAGGACGGCGGGGTCCGGCTGCGGCTGCGCCCCTTCCAGCTCGTCACGCTCCGCTTCAAGCGCGCCGGGTAGTCCCCGGTAATCCGCGCCGGGTCGATCGGGGATCCGGGTGCGGTCGCGTAACCTCGCCGGTTATCGTTGATCGCACCCTCCCCGGATCGCGAAAGGCGCGCTATGCCGCAGCAGTTGTACGCAGCCATCGACATCGGCGGCACGAAGATCGCCGCCGCGCTCGTCGATGCCGGAGGAACGCTGCTGACCCGCGCCGAACTGCCGACCCCGTCGGGAGGTTCGGCCGAGGACGTGATGGCCGTGGTCGCCAAGCTGGTGGAGACCCTCGGCCGGGATCCGCGCTGGTCAACCGATGTCGTGGGGATCGGCATCGGCAGCGCGGGCCCCATCGATCCGGTGCGCGGCACCGTCAGCCCGGTCAACATCCCCGCCTGGCGCGACTTCCCGCTCGTGGCCCGCGTCCGCGAGCTCACGTCCGTCCCCGACGAGGTGATCCTCATCGGCGACGGCTCCGCCATGGCCGCCGGCGAGCACTGGCGCGGAGCGGCCCGCGGCTACGACAACGCCCTGTGCATGGTCGTCTCCACCGGCGTCGGCGCCGGCCTCATCCTCGACGGCGCGCTGCGGACCGGCCCCAGCGGCAACGCCGGCCACCTCGGCCACATCAGCGTCGACATCGAGGGCGAGCCGTGCCCCTGCGGCTCCCGCGGCTGCGTGGAGATCATCGCCAGCGGAACCTCGATCGCCCGCTGGGCCACGGAAAACGGCTGGCGCACGCACCCTGACAACGTTGTCGAGACCAATTTCCCCGCCCCCACCGCCGCCGACGTCGCCGAATCCGCCAGAGCAGGCAACGAAATCGCCCTAGCCGCCTTCGAACGCGCCGGCCGCGCCCTCGCCGCCGGCATCGCCTGCACCGCAATGCTCGTAGACATCAAGGTGGCCGTCATCGGCGGAGGAGTGGCCAAGGCGGGCCCGGTCCTCTTCGATCCGCTCCGCCGCCACCTCACCACCTACGCCTCACTCCCCTTCACCCGAGACCTGGACATCCTCCCGGCCACCCTGGGCGGCGACGCCGGCCTGATCGGCGCCGCGGCGGAACTGGCGCGCGTGGTTGAAGGGTAGAAAACCGCCGCTCCGCGACTGTGAGGACAAGGCGCGCGCGTGGTGTGGGGCGGGCGTGGGCTGCGTCGGCGGCCTGCGGTTGCTTCGGGCTAGGAATATCGCCGCTTCGCGACTGTGACAATGAAGCGCGCCCGGCCTGCGCTGTGGTCGGCGTGCGTCGGCGGCTTGCGGGTTCAGCGCGGTGGCTGTCCGTATGAAAGATCGCCGCTTCGCGACAGTAATGAACAATCCCGCCCGGCCTGCGCTGCATCGGCGGCTTGCGGGTTGGCGGGCGGCTGCAGCTTCGTTGAGTATCACAGTTCTGTTACGCGTCATCCCGCTTTCAACCTCTTCGCGGGCGCGGTCGTCGTCCATTGCGTTGCGCGTTGACCCACACCGGAGAGGCCTTTTCCCACCATGAAGCTGCGTTCTTCCGCCGCGTCGGCGGCTTGTGCCTTCACCGCTGTGCTCGCTCTCGGCGGGTGCGATCCGGCCGGCACCGCGGGGGGTTCGGCGTCTGCTTCGGTCGGGGGCGCGGCTTCGTCCGGGGCCACCGGCTCGGCGACGAGCGCGCAGGCTGCCGGTGGGGGCGGGGCCGGTTCGGGGGTGTGCCAGGTGTCGGAGCTTTCCTTCGCGTTGGGGGCCAAGTCTGCCGGGCAGGGGGACACGGTGCAGCGGGTGGAGCTCACGAACAAGGGCTCGGGCTCGTGCACGATGGACGGGTTCCCGGGCCTCGACCTCGTGGGCACGGCGAACGGGCAGTCCGGCTACAAGTGGCCGCTGGAGCGGTCCAACGACGGCTACTCGAAGATCACGTTGCAGCCGGGGGACTCGGCACACTTCAGCATCAAGTACCTGGCGTTCGAGGCGGGGGGCGGGACGCAGTTCGCGGTGAGCTCGATCGCGATCACGCCGCCCAACACCTACACGACCACGCAGCTGCCGTGGAGCGTGGATGTGCTGCTTCAGGACGCGGCCACGCATCCGGGGACGTTCCTCACGCCGCTCGTCGCCGGGAGTTGAGCCGTCGCCGCGTTCCCGCGGGGCCTCAGGACCTTGCGGTGACCGCGTCCAGCGCTCGCTCGATGCCGTTGAGGACGTGCGGCCAGCCGTTGCCCATGCCGGAGTAGGCGAGGCGGCCTTGGCGGGAGTCCAGGTCGAAGCCGGCGTGGGTGAGGTACAGGCGGGTGCCCTCGTCCTCGGGCTCGAGGCGCCAGACGATCCTGGTGTCCAGGACGCCCTCGGCGAAGTGGTACTCGAGCAGGCGCTCGGGCTCGACCGCCGTCACCTCGCACGGCTGGACGCCCCAGGACGGGCCCATGTCGAGGGTGAAGCGGTGCCCGACCTGCGCCCGCACATCGCCGCTGGCCCACCACAGGGCCAGCAGGTCGGGATCGGTGAGCGCGCGCCAGACGGCGGACGGGGGGTGCGGAATGTGCAGGTCGAAGCGCAGGACGGGGGGTGGGCCGGGGCGTGGGCCCGCTCCGGTCAGTCCGACACCTCGCGAATCAGTGTCTTTGTTCATAGTCGCTCCCGCTCCCTGTTCCGGTGCGATTCGTTGGCCACCACCGCGAATACGCCCGTGGACATGCGTCTACGATGCGCCCGATTTTTCCGCTAAGTCAAGCCTTGCAGGCGGTATTTCATCCGTCCGCACTCCTTACCCCGCCCTTAGGCCTTCATGAGCAGGATGGCGGTGTACCTGGAACCGATGTGGGAAAGTGCAGGTGGCGACGAATGAACAGCGGAAGCACGGTGCGCCGGGCGGCGCTGGCCGCGGCCGGAGTGGCGGTGGCGGGGGGCCTGGCCTTCGGGGCCGCGCAGGCTTTCGCGGCGACCCCGGCCGCCTCCGCGGCGCTGGCGGCCGCCACCGCGTCGACTTCGACCTCGACGACGGACGCGAAGAACTGCGCGGACGCGGCCCATCCGGCGCGGTGCGCGGCCCGGCACGAGGCCCGGCGCGATCGCGGCGCGTTGCTCAAGCGGGGCGCGCACGGCCAGGAGACGGTGAAGGACAAGTCCGGCGCGTATGTCGTGCACGAGTGGCAGGTCGGCAAGGTCGGCTCGGTCAGCGGCTCGACGGTGACGGTCATGGACGGCTCGGGCGCCACGTGGGCCTGGACCGTGGACTCGGGCACGGCTTACCGCGTGGACGGGGCGAAGGGCGCGCTCAGCGGCGTGCACGTCGGCGACACGATCCTGATCCGCGGGCAGCGCAGCGGCAGCGCGAACGACGCCAAGGCGGTGCTCGACCCGAATCAGAGCGAGCTGCAGGCCGAGCTCAAGAGCTGACCGCGCTCAGCTGTACTGCAGCGGTTGCAGCGGCAGCGGCAGCGGCGCCGGCTCACAGAGGCCTGCGATCACGTCCAGGGACAGGTCGAGGGCCGTGGCCAGCGCGGCGACGGTGAAGAACGCGGGCGTGGGCACCCGGCCCGACTCGATCTTGCGGAGCGTCTCGACGGGGATCCCGGCGCGCGCCGCGATCTCGGTCAGCGCCCGCTCGCCGCGGGCGTGCCGCAGTAGCGCTCCGAGCCGCTCGCCGCGCGCTCGCTCTTCGTCCGTCAGGGGCGGCCTCACCATGGGCTCATTGTAGAGGCGGTATAGTTATCCCGCAGCTACGAAGGAAGGGCGACATGGTCGAGATCAAGACGCGTGCGGAGATCGACGCGATGCGGGAGGCGGGGCGCGTGGTCGCCCGGGCGCTGGCCGCCGTCCGCGCGCACGCCGCCGCCGGGGTGACGCTCAAGGAGCTCGACGAGGTGGCGCACGCGGTGATCAGGGACGCGGGCGCCACCTCGCCGTTCCTCCACTACCGCCCGCATTTCGCGATGACCCCGTTCCCCGCGGTCATCTGCGCCTCGGTCAACGACGCGGCGCTGCACGGGATCCCGGACGGCTACGAGCTCGCCGAGGGCGATCTGCTCAGCGTGGACTGCGGGGCGACGCTCGACGGCTGGACCGGGGACTCCGCGATCTCCTTCAACGTCGGGCGGGAGCGGCCCGCCGACACTCGCCTGATCGCCGCGACGACGGCCGCGCTGCAGGCCGGGATCGCGGCCGCGGTGCCCGGCGCGAGGGTCGGCGACATCTCCGCCGCGATCGCCGCCGTCGGACGCGCCGCGGGCTACGGGATCTGCGGCGACTTCGGCGGCCACGGCGTGGGCCGGCAGATGCACGAGGATCCGCACGTGGCCAACGAGGGGCGCGCGGGGCGCGGCCTGAAGCTGCGCGCCGGGATCGTGCTGGCGATCGAGCCGTGGTTCCTGGCCGGCGGCAAGGACGACTACGTCATCGACGACGACGGCTGGACCATCCGCAGCGCCGACGGCAGCAGGGCCGCGCACATGGAGCACACCGTGGCGATCACCGACGACGGTCCCGAGATCCTGACGCTGCTCTGAGCGTGTTCAGCACGCGCAGCTCGGCCGCCGCGCTGTCCAGCACCATCGTCAGCGCGGCGGGGTAGGCGCTGTCGTTCATCCGGTCCGCGAGCAGCGTGGCCGTGGCCGCGAGGCTCGGGTGCGTGCGCGCCGACAGGTGCTCGTACGTCGCCTCCCATATCCGCTGGTCCGATTCCAGCGCGGGCCGCGGCAGCACGGCCGAGGCCGCGTCCAGCGCCGCGAACGCGAGGACCTGGTCGATGAAGACGTGGTAGATCCGCACGGCCACCCGGTCCGGGAATCCGGCCCGGCGCAGCGCCGTCAGGATCACCTCGTCGGCGGCCAGCTCGTTCGCCCGGCCGCTCACCCGGCTCGCCGTGAGCACCGCGGCCTGCGGATGGTCCAGGTAGACCCGGTGGATCCGCATGCCGAGCCGGTAGAGGTCCTCGCGCCAGTCGCCGGTCTCCTCGAATTCCGCGAGGACCAGGCGCATCAGCTCGTCGCCGAGTGCGAGGGTCAGCTCGTCCATGTTGCGGAAGTAGCGGTAGACGGTGCTCGCGTCCGCGCCGAGGGCCAGGCCGAGCCGGCGCGCGGTCAGGCCCGCCGCGCCGTGCTCGCGCAGCATGCGCAGCGCCGTCTCCACGATCGTCCGCTCGGTCAGCACCACGCCCTGCTTGGTCGGCCGCCGCCTGCGCCGGTCGGCTTCCGCGACCACGTCCTTCGCCATGATCCGATGCTAGCGCCTTATGCCAACACCATTGACGTTTCCCGGCGACCGCGTTTCCATCGACCCGATGCGAAGCGATCGTGCGAAAGGACTGATGGGGATGCGGATTCTGCTCGTCGGCGCGGGAGGTGTGGGGAGCGCGGCCGTCAAGATCGCGGCCCGGCGCGACTTCTTCGAGCATGTCGTCGTCGCGGACTACGACCTGGCCCGCGCGGAGGCGGCCGTCGCCTCGGTCGCCGGGGTCGGCCGGCCCCGGCGATTCAGTGCCGCGCACGTGGACGCGTCGGACGAGGCGGCCGTGCTGACCCTGCTGCGCGAGAAGCGCTGCGACGTCCTGTTCAACGCGACGGACCCGCGCTTCGTGATGCCGCTGTTCTTCGCGGCCCGCAACGGCGACGCGCACTACCTCGACATGGCCATGTCGCTCTCCGTCCCGCACCCGTCCGCGCCGTACGCCGAGTGCGGCGTCAAGCTCGGCGACGAGCAGTTCGAGCTCGCGGCCGAGTGGGAGCGCGCCGACCGGCTCGCGCTGGTCGGCATGGGCGTCGAACCCGGTCTCTCCGACGTGTTCGCGCGCTACGCGGCCGACGAGCTCTTCGACGAGATCGAGGAGATCGGCGTGCGCGACGGGGCGAACCTGGCCGTCGACGGCTACGAGTTCGCGCCCTCCTTCAGCATCTGGACGACGATCGAGGAGTGCCTGAACCCGCCGGTCGTCTACGAGAAGGACCGCGGCTGGTACACCACCGAGCCGTTCAGCGAGCCCGAGGTCTTCGAGTTCCCCGAGGGCATCGGCGCCGTCGAGTGCGTGAACGTGGAGCACGAGGAGGTGCTGCTGGTGCCGCGCTGGGTCGACGCGAAGCGGGTGACCTTCAAGTACGGGCTCGGCGACGACTTCATCGGCAAGCTCAAGACGCTGCGCGCGCTGGGCCTGGACCGCACCGAGCCGCTCACGGTGCGCTCGGCCGACGGCGGCACCGCGCGCGTCTCGCCGCGCGACGTGGTCGCCGCCGCGCTGCCCGACCCGGCCACGATCGGCGAGCTGATGCACGGCAAGACCTGCGCCGGCACCTGGGTCACCGGAACGAAGGACGGCGCGCCGCGCGAGGTCTACCTGTACCACGTGGTCGACAACCAGTGGTCGATGGCCGAGTACGGCTCGCAGGCCGTCGTCTGGCAGACCGCGATCAACCCGGTCGTCGCGCTCGAGCTGCTGGCCGACGGCGCGTGGAAGGGCCGCGGCGTGCTCGGCCCCGAGGCCTTCAACCCGAAGCCCTTCCTCGACCTGCTCGTCGAGTACGGCTCTCCGTGGGGCATCCGCGAGGGCTGAGCCGCCGCGGCTCAGTCGCCGGGCCGCATGAGGGCGCTGCGGTGCCGGGCGACGAAGTCCCGGAAGCGCGCGGCCCCGACCGGATCGTCGGCCAGCAGGTCGTCGCGCTGCTCGGAGCCGTAGTTGAAGTAGACGAGCGCCTTCGCCGCGGCCGGGTTCCGCTCGGCCCAGGCGAAGACGGCGTCGAAGGTGGCCGCCGGGTCCTGCGAGGGGGCGCCCGGCGCCCACTCGGCGAGCATCGCGGGCTTCCCGGAGCGCGCCGCGAGCCCGGCGAGGTCGTCCAGGCCCCCCGCGCCCGAGACCTCGGCGGCCTGGTTCGAGGGCTGGATGTACGTGTCGAGCCCGACCCAGTCCACGTAGGCGTCGCCGGGATACCACCGGGTCCACGGCCCCGCGTCGAACTCGCCGTCGTTGGGGCACCAGACGAACGCGGCGTTCGAGGCCCCGGCCTGCCGGAAGACGTCCACCACGTGCCGCCACGCCGCGATGTACGCGCTCGGCCCCACCGCGGGCGCGCTCCACTGCGGGTACCAGGACCCGTTCATCTCCCAGTCGAGCCGGATGAACACCGGCTTCCCGAAACGCACGACGGCCTTGGCCTGCTCGCGCAGATAGGCGTCCTTCGCTCCGCTCGCGACGGCGCCGCCGCGCAGATCCACGCCCCAGGAGACCAGCGGGATCGTGCCCGGCAGGCCGCTGACCGAGGACAGGACCCCGATCACGGCGCCGTCCGTGCCCACGGTGTAGCCGCCGAGGATCGCGGGCTGCGCGATCCCGGTGGCCGCCTCGTATCCGGCGAGGGCGTTGTGCGAGGAGTCGACGCCGAGGTAGAGCCGGCCCGCGGCGGGAACCGCGGGCACGGAAGGGCCGTGCTGCCGCCAGGGCCACGGACCCGGCAGCAGGAAGGCGACGAGCGCGGCGGCCAGCACGACGACCGCCGCGATCGCGGCGGTCCCGGCGTACGGCCGCCGGGCCGAGACTGTCAGTTCGCTCCTTCGACGGGGGCCTGCTCGCGTCGCGCGAGCAGTGCCAGCACGACGATCCAGCCGTTGAGCGCGCCCAGCGCGAGCATCGGCAGGAACTGGACGCCGCCGAATGCCGTACGCCACGCCGCGGCCGCGACCCAGAGCGCGCAGGTGCCGCCGGACCACGCCCAGACGCCCACCCACAGCCGCAGGTTCTTGCGGCCGGAGGCCCGGCTGTTGGTCGGACGCCAGCCCATCGGACGGCCGCGCAGCAGGTCCAGGATCGCGAACAGATGCGCCCAGCCGTAGAGCAGCTTGGCCATGTACGCGGAGGGCCCGAACTTGCAGCGGTGCCAGAGCGGGAAGATCAGGATGTTGTAGATCAGCGACGGCGCGATGAAGATGTAGTTGATCAGCCGCACGCGCTCCGGCAGGAACAGCAGCATCGTCAGCGGGATCAGCGGCGTGATGATGGTGAACACCGCCGTGTGCAGGTAGTAGCAGAACCCGGAGAAGTAGCAGCAGCGCGTGCGCAGCTTCAGCTTGTGCGCCCAGAACTTCGGGTGCCGCAGCAGGTCCATCGAGCCCATGCACCAGCGGTACTGCTGCACGAAGAACGCGTCCGGCGTCTCCGGGCACACTCCGGCGGCCAGCGGTACCGGCACGTAGCTCAGGTCCCAGCCCTGGCGGCGCAGGTCGAAGCCGGTGTGCACGTCCTCGGAGTGGCCGATCAGGGTCGAGCCGCCGTTGGCCTCGAGCGCCGTGCGCCGGTAGATCGCGCAGCTGCCCACGCAGATCGCGCCGGCCCGCTGGTCCCGGGAGACCTGCACCAGCCGGTAGAAAAGCTCCTGCACCGCACCCGCACCGCGCTCCATCCGGGACTGCCCCTGATGCACGCGGAAGAACTGCGGGGACTGCGCGATGCCGAGCCGCGGGTTCGCGGCCATGTACGGGATCAGGTGCATCGGCAGGTCTGCGCGCGGGGTGAAGTCGGCGTCGAGGACGAGGATGAACTCGCCGTGCGAGCGGGCGAAGCCGTAGCGCAGGTTGCCCGCCTTCTTGAACCAGCCGCGGGCGTTCTCGCCCTCCAGCGGCCGGGTCAGGTAGGTGAATCCGAGCTCGTTCGCGACCCGCTCGGCCTCCGGGTCGCCGCCGTCGTCGAGCACGTACACGGTTGTCTGCCCCGGGTACGAGTGCCGCAGTTCGGAGACGCCGGACCAGGTGTTGCGCAGGACGTCGAGGTCCTCGCGGCAGATCGGCAGGAACACGTCCAGGGACGGGTATGCCAGCGGCTTCCACTCGGCGATCAGGTGGTCGTGCGCGGCCCGGTCGAAGTCCTTGGTGCCGACGTTCACCCACAGCGAGATGACGTAGTAGAGCACCGTGAACACGAAGAACGGGGCCAGGATCAGCAGCGGCTTGGCCGTGATGACGAAGCGGGTCTGCGAGATCGTGAGCACCAGGAAGGACGCCATCGACACCCGCATCAGCAGTTTGCGGTTGCGCGTGTCGTACAGGTGCGTCTCGGAGTCGCTCGGCGGCTGCGGCAGCCGCGAGGGGAGCGGGGGTTTCGCGGCGTGCCTTCCGGCGCCGCTCTGCTTGGGGATGACCAGCGTGCTCGCGCCGCTGTCGAGATCCTGTTCGATGGTGGACATCAGCGCGCTCCCTGGTACTGCCAGACGGTGAATTGCCCCTTCCACGTGGCGCCGGTGTACGGCACCTCCGCGACGATGCGGTAGCCGCACTTGTTCGGGCAGGACTGCATGGCGCCGGTGATGGCGTGGTCCGTGGCGGACGTGTCGCCGAAGTCGAGCACGATCAGGTCGAAGTAGTGGTCCTTCACGGCGTCCACGTACGCGGGTTGGCCGCTGATCTCCTTGTGCAGGGCGTGGCTGTAGTAGCCGAAGGCCCAGGTGTTGTTCCACTGATGCCAAGTGGTCTTGTTCAGCAGGTAGTAGGCCTCGACGTCATAGTCCTCGACGAGGTACTGGCTCTGGCCCGGCGTCACGTAGCGCTGCATCACGGAGGCCACGGGCTGCGCGTTCGGCCAGGTGTGGAAGTACGCCTTGGCCTGCGCGTTGCCCGGGCTCACGGTGAGCAGCAGGGCCGCGGCGGTCATCAGCGAGGCCGCGAGGACGCGTACCGGTGTCAGCCTCAGCAGCCCGGGGAGCACGCGGGTCAGCTCGGCGGCCGCGTAGCCCGCGACCAGGCAGGCGAACCAGGCCCCGAAGTCGACGTGCTTCTCCAGCGAGGTGTCGGTGCTGATCCGGAACTGGTTCAGCGGCGCGACCACGGAGGCGAGGACCAGCGTGCCGATCAGCAGGATCTTGATGCGCGAGCGGCCGATGAGGAGCGCGACGAGCAGCCCGATCGCGCCGAACAGCAACGGCCAGCCCACCCAGCGCGTCACCTCGTGCACGATCGTCATGCGCGGCGTCAGGCCCGTGGCGCGGGTCACCGTGGTCGAGGTGATTCCGTCCACGTAGAACGTGCCGCCGAGGGCCAGACCGAGCGCGAGCAGCGAGGCGGTGACCGCGGCCACGCCGGCCGTGAGCCGGATCGCGGGTCCGCGGCCCGCGCGCGGGTAGACCCGGATCAGCACCACTGCCAGGACGATCGGGTCCCACAGCGCCATCGTGTACTTCGTCGCGTTGGCGAAGGCGAGCAGCGTCGCGCACAGCGGCCACCAGCCAGACTCCTCGCTCGCGTCGGCGGCGCGGATCGCGCAGTACACGGCCGTGACCAGCAGCGAGAACGCCATCGGGTCGTAGGTCGCGAAGGCGCCGAGCGCCTGCGTCGGGCCGAGCGAGACGAACACGGCGCACGCGGTGACCGCGGCGATCCGGCCGAACAGCCGCGAGGCGACCGCCCACAGCATCACCGTGGCCCAGAGCATGAACGCCATGGACAGCACGCGCACGGCGACCAGTCCGCCGAGGTGGTCCACGACGGCCGCCAGCGGCGGATAGATCGTCGGGGCGCCGGAGAAATAGGTCGCGTAGGCCGGCACCGACCAGCCGTGAATGAAGTGGTTGAGTTCCTGGTGACCTGCGTAGATGTAGGTCGCCTCGTCCACGAACGCGGCGTTCAGCCGCAGCAGCCGCACGGAGAGCGCGGCCTGGATCGCGAGGATCGCGAACAGCGGCCAGGGCACGGCCGCCACCCGACTCAAGGCCCGACGGCCGCCGTCCGGCGCCGCGGGTCCGACCTCGCCGGCGTCGAGCACTGGCGCAGGCAAAGACTGCATAACCCCCCCTTGGGATCACTGTGGTCACACGCGGACGATCCCGCCGCGATCAGCCCTGGTCAGCGGCGCGCCCGAGGGAATGGAAGATACTGATTCCGCACGAAAGAGATAACCCCTCAGCAGTCTTATGCATTGGCGCCGAAGGGTGAACCCACCTATGTGGCGTGAGGGTAGCGGTCCGAAAATCTGCGAGTCAAGGCGTGGTCCCGGAAGTTAACATGGCGCAGGTCAGCGAGGTACTGATGCAGGTTCCGCTAACAAAACGTAACGGAAGAATGCTTATAATGTGTCGCTGGCTGAAACTTTTCCAGGGCTCTTAACGGGTTCCATAGACTCTCCCGGCGTGGTGCCGAGAGCGTTGTCTGTAACAGTTTCGTGAACTCACTGTCCTGATCTTGTCCAGGGGCTTATCTTCAGGCGGAGTTCAAGGTTGGGTAAAGGCGAGCGGCGCGCGAGCCGTGGTGGGCGGCGCGCGCCGGAGCACCAGTGACCCCCGGGAGCTGTACCCGGGCGGTGGGAGGGAACATCCATGCGTCGTCGACCGCGCACGCGCACATTCGCAAGATTCTGGTTGTTGGTATTCGCCCTGCTGCTGGGAGGTCTGGCGGCGGCGATACCGAGCCACGCCGACGTGATCACCGTCTCCGAGGACACCAACCGGACCGGCTGGGACCCGAACGAGGCCTCGCTCTCCGCGGGCGCGGTCTCCGGAAGCGACTTCGGCCAGCTCTTCTCCACCGCGCTCACCGGCCAGATCTACGCGCAGCCCCTGGTGGTGGGCTCGACCGTGATCGTGGGCACCGAGGAGAACCACGTCTACGGACTCAACAGCGAGACCGGCGCCATCGAGTGGTCCGACTACCTCGGCCCGTCCTGGCCCGCCTCGACGATCGGCTGCGGCGACCTGACGCCGGACATCGGCATCACCTCGACGCCGGTCTACGATCCGTCCTCCGGTTACCTCTATCTGACCGCGAAGGTCAACGACGGCGCGGACGCCACGCAGCCGCACTACTACCTGTACGCGATCAGCGCGAGCACCGGCGCCGTGCGCACCGGCTGGCCGGTGACGATCAGCGGCTCGCCCTCGAACTTCCCGTCCAACACGTTCGACACCGAGGACGAGATGCAGCGTCCCGGCCTGCTGCTGGAGAACGGCAGCGTCTACATGGCATTCGGCAGCCACTGCGACCACAAGCCGTACAGCGGCTACGTCGTCGGCGTGAACACGAGCACGCTGTCCGAGCACATGTGGACCACCGAGGCCGGCACCGGCGACTCCGGCGCGGGCATCTGGCAGGCCGGCGGCGGCATCGTCTCCGACGGCGCGGGCGGCATGTACGTCGCGACCGGCAACGGCGCGACCCCGCCGGTCGGCCCCGGCACCTCGCCCCCGGTCGCGCTGTCCGAGTCGGTCGTGCACCTCGGCGTCGGCTCCGACGGCACGATCTCGGCGAGCGACTTCTTCTCCCCGGCGGACGCGACCACCCTCGACGCCAACGACCAGGACCTCGCCTCCGGCGGCCCGGTCGCGCTGCCCGACGCCGAATTCGGCACCAGCGCCTATCCCGACCTGATGATCGTGATCGGCAAGGAGGGCAGGATGTTCCTGCTCAACCGGGACAACCTCGGCGGCCGCGGCCAGGGCACCAACGGCGGCGACGCGATCCTCGGCCAGACGACGCTGACCGGCGTCTGGGGGCATCCCGCGGTGTACGGCGGCGACGGCGGATACGCGTACGTGACCGAGTCCAAGAGCCACCTCGTCGCCCTCAGCTACGGCCTGACCGGAACCGGGAAGCCCGCGTTCCACGTGGCGGGCAACAGCCTGGAGACCTTCGGCTACACCTCCGGCTCGCCGGTCGTCACCTCCAACGGCACCAACTCGGGCTCCGGCCTGGTCTGGGACGTCTCGTCCAACGACGCGACCGGCGCGGGCGGCCAGTTGATGGTCTACAACGCCGTGCCGAGCAACGGCGTCATGACCCTGATCCGCTCCTTCCCGCTGGGCAACGTCTCGAAGTTCTCGGTGCCCGCGACCAACAACGGCCGCGTGTACGTCGGCACCCGCGACGGCAACCTGATGGCCTTCGGCGCGCCGACCACGCAGGCGCTGCAGAGCTCCTCGGTCGGCTTCGGCCAGGTCGCGGTCGGCTCGTCCGAGACCGCCTCGGCCACGTTGACGGCCACCAGGACCGTGACGGTCTCGGCCGTGAGCGCGTCCGCGCCCTTCACCGCGGGCGGCACGACGCCCGCGCTGCCCGTCACCCTGACGGCCGGTCAGACCCTCAGCGTCCCGGTGACCTTCACGCCGAAGACCTGGGGCGCGGTGACCGGAAGCATTGCGCTGACCACGAATTCGGGCACCATCGACGTCGGCGTGACCGGCACGGGAACCCAACCGGGACTGGCCGCGCAACCTTCGACCCTCGACTGGGGGACGAGGGCCGTCGGCAGCACGGAGACGCTGGCCGTCGGCGTGACGAATACGGGCTCGACGACGGAGACCTTCTCCGCGGTGACCGGGCCGGGAACTGCCTTCACGGCAAGCGGCCTGCCCAACGTCGGCGACACGCTCGCACCGGGCGTCTCCGACACGATCACGGCCACCTACGCGCCGACCGCGGCCGAGACCGACAGCTCCTCGATCGTGCTCACCAGCGATCAGGGCTCGGTGACGATCCCGCTGACGGCCACGGCGATCGTCGCCGATCCCCAGGTCACGATCAGCCCGACGAGCTTCGCGTTCGGCAACGTGCCGGTGGGCTCAAGCGCGACGCAGTCGTTCACGGTCTCCAACACCGGCAACGTGAACCTGACCGTGACCAAGGCCGCGCCGCCGACGGCTCCGTTCAGCTCCGGCAACCCGATCCCCGAGGGCCAGCAGTTGGCGCCGGGGGAGAGCTACACCGTCCAGTTGACCTTCGCGCCGACCGCCGTGGCGAACTACTCGGGCACCTACGAGGTCACCACGGACACCGGCCAGGGCGCGATGAACATCACCATGACCGGCAGCGGCACACCGTCGACCACCGGCACCGCGATCACGCCTCCGGGCGGCGGCTGGAGCCTGAACGGCGCGGCCAGTACCTCGGGCACGAACCTCGTGCTGACGAAGTTGAACACGAACAAGGCGGCCTCGGCGGTCTACGGAACGGCCGTGCCCAGCGCCGGCCTGAGCGCGAGCTTCACCGCTCAGCTCAGCGGCGGCACCGGCGGCACCGGCCTGACGTTCAGCATGCTCGACGCGAACAAGTCGACCGCGAACTCGATCGGCGGTTCGGCGGGCGGCATGGGCTTCTCCGGGCTGAGCGGCGTGGCCGTCGTTCTGAGCACGTATCAGCAGGCGGGCGCGCCCTCGGCGAACTTCGTCGGCGTGGCCACCGGCGGTAGCGGCGGCACGCTGACGTACCTCGCGACCTCGACGAACATCGGCGCCCTGCGCACCGGGACGCACACGGTCACGGTGACGGTCTCGGGCAGCACGCTGAACGTCTCGGTGGACGGCACCCTGGTGCTCTCGCCGACCGTGACCCTGCCGACGAACGTGCTCCCGGCCTTCACCGGCGCGACCGGAGGCACCACGGACAACCACATCGTCAGCGGCGTCTCGATCTCCGCGAACGGTACGGCGATCACCGCCCCCGGCGGCGGCTGGTCGTACAACGGCGTCGCGACGATGAGCGGCGCGGGCACCCTGCTCACGCCCGCGACCACCAACCAGGCCGGGGCCGCGATCGACACCACGGCGGTCCCGTCGGCCAACTTCGAGGCCGGATTCACCTCGGTGATGACCGGCGGCACCGGCGGCGACGGACTCACCCTGAGCCTGCTCGACGCCTCGTCGGTGAGCACCGGCGCGGTCGGCAACCACGGCAACGGCGTCGGTGTGACCGGGCTGGCCGGCATCTACGTGATCCTCGACACCTACACCGGCGGCAAGGTCGCGTCGAGCGTCACCATCGGCACCAACCCGACCTCGGGCACGGCGCCGAAGACGCTCTACAACGCCACGAGCGTCCCGAGCCTGCTCGGCACGCACACCGTCTGGGTCACCGTCCACAACGGCGTCCTCACGGTCGCGGTCGACGGTACCCAGGTACTGCAGGGTGCAGTCACGCTCCCGGCCTCCGTCTACCCGGCCTTCACCGCGGGCACCGGCGCCACGACGGACGCGCAGTCCGTCAGCGGTGTCACGACGATGCAGTACTAGGGGTTCCCCGGGTCGCGGGTCGCGGGTCGGGTTCGGCGGCCGGTTCAGGCCGCCGGGCCCGGCTTCGCGACCCAGCCCGCGACCAGCACGAGTCCGCTGGTCCGGTGCACGGCGGCGAAGGCGTGCGGCCGGGTGTAAGAGATCGTCGTCCGCCGGGCCTCGTGCTCGGCGGGACGCGCGAAAGCCGCGCGCGCCACGGCGATCGAGGTCACGGCCGCGGCCTTGAACCCCTCGGCGCTGAACTCGGCCACCACATCCTGCCGCGCCTGATCCACCCGCAAGGGCGTCTTGCTGATCCCGGGAAAATGGCCGCCGGGAGAAGACACCGACCCGAAGCCGAACACCTCGGCCTGCTTGAGCAGATCGTGCTCGTCGGAAAGCTTGAACGCGACGCACTCGAGGCGCGTCTCCGGCTGCCCGGTCGCGCTCTTCACCGTCTGCACGGACACCCCGGGCACCCCGGGCACCCCGGGCACCCGCCCGTCATCGTGCTCGGTGAGCGGAATCCCGTGCTCCGTCAACGTATCCAGCGCCGCGAGCCCGTCGGCGAGCACTGATTCCGCCGCGCGCCCCTCCTCGCCGATCATCAGATAGACGTCGATGTCGTCGGAGCCCTCCAGCAGGCTCACGGTCAACGGTCCGCCCGGCGTGCGCGCGAGCCACGTGTCCTCGGGCGAAGCCTCCCGACTCAGCAGCGGCACGTTCGACTCGGCCC
Organism: Actinospica sp.; assembly: GCA_035712985.1. Taxonomy (GTDB): domain Bacteria; phylum Actinomycetota; class Actinomycetes; order Streptomycetales; family Catenulisporaceae; genus Actinospica. Next base: position 16,544 of record DASTAE010000050.1, on the reverse strand, counting down.
ACGCCCCGACCCCGCGCCCCGAGGACGGCTTAAGCCGCTCCAGCCACTCCGTATCGACGGTCAGCGCGCTGGCCAGCAGCAACTGAATCGAAGGATTGAGATCGCACGGCATCCGCGTGAGCCGCTCATTCGTGTGCTGACTGACCCAGGCGTCGAGCATCGCCTGATCCGCGCGCGCATCCCCGCTCAACTCGCCGCGCGTAGCCGGCGGCAGCAGCGCCAACCAATCATCGTCGATAGCGATCTCGGCCCGCCGCCAGACCCCCATGGCCAGCGACAGTCCGTCGTTGCGATCAAACAGATCGACGACGCCGCGCACGGTGTCCGATACCTGGTCCGCCGCGAGCCCGAAGGCCGCTTCGAGCTCCGCGCGCCCCTGCGCGTCGGCCCCCGCGCCGAGCAGCCCGAGCAGCGGCCACACGCCGATACCCGAGTACGCGATCGGCCCGTCGTTCTCGAACGCCGCGGCCCAGCGCGTGGTCAGCCGGTTCGCCGCCTGCACGGCCTGTTGGGTCAGCCCGCCGCCGGTGGAGATCGTGCTCATACCGTCGATGATTCCACCGGCGAGGCTGAGCTGCTAGTTTTCCGTCGTGCCCCGCCACGCGACGTCCCCGCTCCCCAGCCTCGCCGCGGCGGTCTGGCGCCGCCTGCACCGCTACCAGTGGCGACTGGTCTGGCTGCGGCAGAGCAAGTTCGTCCTCGGCACGACGGGCCTGGTCCGTGACCCGGACGGTCGAGTGCTGCTGGTCCGGCACCGCTTCTGGCCCGAGGGCCGCCAGGTGGGCCTGCCCGGCGGCTACGCGATCGCCGGCGAGCGCCTGGAGGACGCCGTGGCCCGCGAGGTCCGCGAGGAGACGGGCCTGGAGATCGAGGTCGCCCACGTGGTCCAGGTCAGCAGCGGCTTCCAGCTGCGAGCCGAGGTCGCCTACGCGGCGGAGCTGGTCGGCGGAGACTGGGCCCTGGACCGGCGGGAGGTCCTCTCGGCCGGCTTCGTGCCGCTCACCGAGCTCCCCGCCGACCTGATGCCCAACCACCGCAGACTGATCGAGCAGAACGCCGATTGGTTCGCCGCGGCCGAATCCTAGTTCGCCGAGCCGCCCGACTCCTGCTCGGCCTCAACCGTCTGATTCCACTCGCGCTTCGAGGCCTGCCACCCGTCCTCGTTGTGCCCGAGCCGCCAGTACCCGGAGATCGACAGCCGATCCAGCGGCAGCCCCTTCTCCACCCGCAGCAACCGTCGCAGTTCCTTGACGAACCCCGCCTCGCCGTGCACGAACACGTGCGGCTGCCCCGCGGGGAACTCGAGCCCGGTCACGGCCTCGACCAACGCCGCGCCGACCGGCCGCGAGCCACGATGCACCCACCGGACCACGACCCCGTCCGGCGCCTCGACCTTCTGCTCGTCCGCCGCGCCCTCGACCTCGACGAACACGTGTCCCGCAGCTGACCCCGGCAACGCCTCCAGCGCCGCGGCGATCGCCGGCAGTGCGCTCTCGTCCCCGGCCAGCAGATGCCAGTCCGCATCCGCGTCCGGTGCGTACCCGCCACCAGGTCCGGAGAAGTAGATCACGTCTCCCGCCTGCGCGTGAGCCGCCCAAGGCCCGGCCAAGCCCTCGTCTCCGTGGACCACGAAGTCGACGCTCAGCTCGCGAGCCGCAGCGTCCCAGGAGCGCACGGTGTACGTGCGCGTCGTGGGCCACAGCTCGCGCGGAAACTCCTCGCGAATCCGCCGTACATCCCAGGGCTCCGGATACTCGGCACCCGGCGCCGCGAACAGCAGCTTGACATAGTGGTCGGTCTGCCCGCGCGTGGCGAACTGCGCGAGCCCGTCCCCGCCGAGGACGACCCGCACCATGTGCGGGCTCAGTTGCTCGCTACGCAGCACGACGCCGCGATGCGCCACGCCGCCGCGCTCGCGGCCGGGAGGAGGACCGGAAGGTGTGATGGACATATGGTGAGCCTACACGATTCAGACTGTCAACGATATGTCGGTAGCATGGCGAAACCTGAGTCCGTCCCCCCACTGACTCAACATCCGCGCCGAGCCGAACCTTCCCACCACGCGCCACGCCGCCTGCGCGCGCCACGCGTCACCAATGCCGAAGGACGATCACTCTCGGTGAGAACCTACGGTCATGTCTGCGATGCGACCGTCGATCCTGGGCGTGGCCGGCGCCCTCACGCTGGCCCTCACCGCCACCCTGAGCGCCTGCACCACCGCCCCCCGCCCCACCGCCGCAGACGCCGCCCGACAATCCCGCGCCGCCGAATCCCCCACCCCCCGGCACGCCGTCACGCCCACGGCGGTCCCCGTCGCCGACCACCCCTGCACCGCCGCGGACCTCACCCTCACCCCGGCACGCCGCACCGTCACCAACGGCGTCCAGATCGAACGCTTCACCCTGACTCCCGCCACCCCCGCCCCCGCCTGCACCCTGAAGGGCGCGCCGAACATCGTTCCCAAGGGCCCCCTGTCCGCCCAGGTCCACGGCCAACTGGTCGACCTGGCCCTCTCCCAGCAGGACCTCCCCGACGACCTGGACATCACCCCGCCCCAACCCACCACCGTCCCGCTCACCCCGGGCAAGTCCGCGTCCTTCTACCTGGCCTGGTTCGACGCGTCCCCCGTCGTCTGCGTCCAAGGCTCCGCCCTGGGCCTCAACGCCCCCGGCGACACCACCTACGCCGACATGCGTGTCCTGACCTACCCCATCGGCGCCATCTGCGACGGCCTCTTCTACGTCTCGTCCGTCTTCTAGGCGGCGGTGACCGCGGACCGCTGCGCCCGGCGGACCGCGTAGTACGCCTTACCGGGGGAGCGGAAGAGGACCGTGTACCTGTCCTTGAACGTCGAGACGGCGCGCAGGTCGCGGGCGATGTTGCCGTATTCGTGGAAGGCGATGTGCAGCGGGTTGTAGGTGTCGATGTTGGCTGTCAGGCCGTAGATCACGCGCTCGGTCTCAGGGGTGAAAGTCTTGAACAGCCGGTCCCAGACGATGAAGACGCCGGCGAAGTTGCGGTCCAGGTAGCGGCGATTCGAGCCGTGGTGCACGCGATGGTGGCTCGGTGTGTTCATTACGGCCTCGACCGGCTTCCACATCTTGTCGATGCGCTCGGTGTGGATCCAGAACTGGTACAGCAGGTTCGCTGCCTGCGCGGTGAAGACGGCGGCGGGGGAGAAGCCGATCAGCACGAGGGGCAGGCCGAAGGGCAGCGTGCCGATGCCGGTCCACGGCTGGCGCAGCGCGGTCGACAGGTTGTAGCGCTGACTCGAGTGGTGGTTGATGTGCGCGGCCCACAGGATCCTGATGCGATGCCCGGCGCGGTGCTCCCAGTAGTAGAGGAAGTCCCAGCCCACGAAGACGCCGATCGCCGCGGCCCACGAGTTGCCGATGTGCAGCGGAGTCAGGTGCGCCACTCCCTCGTACGCGCCGACGTAGAGCAGCGACCAGCCGACGTTGCACACGACGTAGCCCAGGCCCATGGAGATACTCGCGGCCGTGTCACGGACCGTGTAGCCCTGCTCCTCCTCATCCGGTATGAACCGGAACGAGAGGATCTCGAGCACGATGAGCAGCACGTACGCCGGAATCGCGTAGGTAGTCAGGTTCACCCGACGGAGGCTAGGACCGGATCAAGGCCTTTGGCAAGAGCTGGTCCAAACAGTTGACCAGTCGTTTGACCGCGGGCACGTCGGCCCGGCATGCTCTGCGTGTGGAAAGCGCCCCAGCCCCTGCCGTGCGCCTGCGCCGGGAACCGGTGTCCGACCAGCTCTTCGCCCGGCTGCGGGACCAGATCCTGACCGGGTCGGTCGCGCCCGGCGATCCGCTGCCCTCGGAGCGCGACCTCGCCGCGGACTACGGCGTGAACCGGCACGCGGTGCGCGAGGCGGTCAAGCGGCTCCAGCAGTGCCGGCTCATCGAGGTCTTCCACGGCGGCCGCACCCGCGCCCTCGACTGGCGACGGACCGCCGGGCTGGATCTGGTGGTCGATGTGCCGGGGACGCTGGATGCCGTGAGCGTGCCGGGGGTCGTGCACGACGCGCTGGAGATGCGGGCCTGCATCGGCGCGGATGCCGCTCGACTGTGCGCGACGCGCGCCGGCAAGGAGCAGCGTGTCGCGATCGTGGACGCAGCCGCGGCGTATGCGCAGGTCGGGAGCGATCTCGACGAGCTCAGCCTCGCCGACGTGGAGTGGTGGCGGCTCATCATCGAGGGCTGCGGAAACCTCGCGTACCTGCTGTCCTTCAACAGCCTCGTGGACGGCGCCATCGCCATGGAGCAGGCCTCGCCCGAGCTGCGGTCCGCCGAGCTGCTGGACGTCGAGGCGCACCGTGAGCTGGCCGACCGTATCGCGCGCCAGGACGCTGACGCCGCGGAGAGGTTCGCGCGCGAGCTGCTGAACCGCAGCGTGGCCCGCGCGAACGACTGAGCCCGGCCCGACGGTCGCGACCGCCGAGCCGGGCTCATCGCCTCAGGGACTACCGGAGTCCGAGCAGGTAATCCATCGCGAGCTGGTCCAGCTGCTCGAAGGCCATGCCGCGCTTCGCGGCCGCCTCGATGTCGAAGTCCTCGAAGGCGCTGCGGTCGGCCAGCAGGTCGGACAGCTTCTCGCCCTCGGCGAGCGTGGTCTGCGCGAGCTGGTCGAGGCGCGAGGCCTTGAGGGCCTCCTGGACCGCGGGGTCGGCGCGGAACGCGGCGGTCTTCTGCTTGAGCGCCAGGTAGTTGCGCATGCAGCCCGCGGCCGAGGCCCAGACGCCGGAGAAGTCCTCGGTGCGCGGCGGCTTGAAGTCGAAGTGCCGCATGCCCTGGTAGCCCGCCGACTCCAGCAGGTCCACCAGCCAGAACGCGGCGCGCAGGTCGCCGGCGCCGAAGCGCAGGTCCTGGTCGTACTTGATGCCGCTCTGGCCGTTGAGGTCGATGTGGAAGAGCTTGCCGTGCCACAGCGCCTGCGCGATGCCGTGCGGGAAGTTGAGCCCGGCCATCTGCTCGTGCCCGACCTCGGGGTTCAGGCCGACGAGCTCGGGGCGCTCGAGGCTGTTGATGAACGCCAGCGCGTGGCCGACCGTGGGCAGCAGGATGTCGCCGCGCGGCTCGTTCGGCTTCGGCTCGATCGCGAAGCGCAGGTTGTAGCCCTGCTCGGTCACGTACTCGCCGAGCAGGTCGAAGGCCTCCTTGAAGCGGTCCAGCGCGACCCGCACGTCCTTGGCCGCGCCCGACTCGGCGCCCTCGCGGCCTCCCCAGGCCACGTAGATCTCGGCGCCCAGCGAGGCCGCGAGGTCGATGTTGCGGATCGTCTTGCGCAGCGCGTAGCGGCGCACGTCGCGGTCGTTCGAGGTGAAGGCGCCGTCCTTGAACACGGGGTGCGTGAACAGGTTCGTGGTCGCCATCGGGACCTTGAGGCCGGTCTCCTCGAGCGCGGCGCGGAAGCGCGCGATGTGCGCGTCCCGCTCGGCGGTCGAGGAGCCGAAGGGGATCAGGTCGTCGTCGTGGAAGGTCACGCCGTAGGCGCCGAGCTCCGCGAGCCGGTGCACGGATTCGACCGGGTCAAGGGCGGGGCGGGTGGCGTCGCCGAACGGGTCGCGACCCTGCCAGCCGACCGTCCACAGGCCGAAGGTGAACTTGTCCGAAGGGTTCGGAGTAAGAGCGTCGGTGCTCATCGCTGCTCCCGGGTCGGTATTGATAAACGCAGAAAACAAATTAGTATGCGGGTGCGGCCCTTGGGAAGTCCCCCGGGGCTGCCGATCGATCCGAGGCGTGAAGAGGGAGGCGGCGATGGCCGCGGCGGGTGCGGGTGACGGTGTGGTCATCGGTGTGGACAGCTCGACCCAGGCGACCAAGGCCCTGGCCGTGGACGTCGCGACCGGGCAGGTTCTCGGTCAGGGACGGGCGTCGCACACGGTGAGCACCGGGGCGGGACGCGAGAGCGAGCCGGAGCAGTGGTGGGAGGCGCTCGGCGACGCGTTGGCCCAGACGGGCTACGCGGACACGGCCGCCGCGATCTCCGTCGGCGGACAGCAGCACGGTCTCGTCGCGTTGGACGAGGCCGGCCGCAGCGTCCATCCGGCGCTGCTGTGGAACGACGTGCGCAGCGCCCCGAACGCCGAGGCGCTCGTCGAGCGGCTCGGCGCGCAGAAGTGGGCCGAGCGCGTCGGCAGCGTCCCCGGCGCCTCGTTCACGGTGACGAAGTGGGACTGGCTGCGCGGGCACCACGCCGAGGCGGCCGAACGCGTCCGGCGGGTCATGCTGCCGCACGACTACCTGAGCTGGCGGCTGACCGGCGAGCACGTCACCGATCGCGGCGACGTCTCGGGCACCGGCTGGTGGGGTCCGGACGGCTACGACGAGAAGATCCTCGCGCTCGTCGGCCTGGACGAGTCCTTCCTGCCGCGCGTCGCCGAGCCGGGAACCGCGGCCGGGACCGTGCGGCCGGACCTGCCGATCCGCGCCGGAATCCCCGTCGGCACCGGCACCGGCGACAACATGGCCGCCGCGCTGGGCCTCGGCCTGGAGCCCGGCGCGCCGGTGATCAGCCTCGGCACCTCCGGCACCGCGTACGCCGTGACCCGCGGCCGGCCGGCCGACCCGAGCGGCACCGTCGCGGGCTTCGCCGACGCCCTCGGCAACTGGCTGCCGCTCGCCTGCACGCTCAACTGCACGCTCGCCGTGGACCGGGTCGCGCAGTGGTTCGGCCTGGACCGGCAGGCGATCGAGCCGGGCGGCGAGGCGGTCGTGCTGCCGTTCCTCGACGGCGAGCGCACCCCGAACCTGCCCTACGCGTCAGGGCTCTTCTACGGCCTGCGACACGACACGACCCCGGGCCAGATCCTGCGCGCGGCCTACGAGGGCGCCGCGGCGAGCCTGCTCACGGCGGTCGACGAGGTGCTGCGGTCCGGCGGCGAGCGGCCCGCGGACGACGCGCCGCTGATCCTGATCGGCGGCGGCGCGAAGGGCTTCGCCTGGCGCACCACGGTGCTGCGGCTGTCCGGGCGCCCCGTGCTGGTGCCGAAGCTCGAGGAGATCGTCGCGATCGGCGCGGCGGCCCAGGCGGCGGCGCTGGTGACCGGCGAGACCGCGGACGAGGTGGCCCGCCGATGGAACACGCTCGAGGGCACCCTCTATGATCCCTTGCCTGCGGATCGGGACGCGCTCGCGCGGATCGCCTCCGTGCGCCGGAGGGCCGAGGGGCTGCTCTCCGCGGAGCAGTGAGACGAGCAGGGAGCCGCCGACCTTGACCGCGCCGCCACGCACCGGCAACGGATTCCGGACCGCCGACGGTCCGGTGTCCCAGCAGGGCATGCGCCGGGCCAACCTGGCCCTCGTGCTCGGCGCGGTCGCCCGGCTCGGCTCCACCTCCCGCGCCCAGCTCGCCGACGCCACCGGGCTGACCAGGGCGGCGGCCGGAAGCCTCGTCAGCGAACTGATCGAGGCGGGCCTGGTCCGGGAGCACGGCGTCTCGCTGGAGGGCCGCGTCGGCCGGCCGAGCACGGTCGTCTCGCTGAGCGACCGCGGCCCGGCCGGGCTCGGCCTGGAGATCGGCGTCGAGCATCTCGGCGCCTGCGTCACCGACCTGAGCGCGCAGGTCAGGACCCGTATTCGGGTCCCCGCGCCGAACCGCGGACGCAACCCGTCCGCGGTCGTCGGCCGGTTGGCGCGCGTCGCGAGGTCGGCGCTGGAGCAGGCGCGCGAGCTGGGCCTCGAGCCGGTCGGAGCCGTCGTCGCGGTGCCCGGCCTGGTCGGCGGCGCCTCCGACACCGTCGTGCACGCGCCGAACCTCGGCTGGCACGACGTGGACCTCACCGAGCAACTCAGCGGCCTGCTTCCCGGCCTCGCGGTCGAGGTGGAGAACGAGGCGAACCTCGGCGCGCTCGCCGAACTGCGCCGCGGCGAGGTGGGCCGCGATTTCGTGCACGTATCCGCCGAGGCCGGTATCGGCGCCGCCCTGGTCGTCGACGGCATGCTGCTGCGCGGCCGCCGCGGCTTCGCCGGCGAGCTCGGCCATATGCCCGTCTACCCCGAAGGACTGGCGTGCCCCTGCGGCTCGCACGGCTGCCTGGAGCAGTACGCGGGCGAGGAGGCCGTGCTGCGCAACTGCGGCCTGCACGACGAGGAAGGCGACCGCGTCGCAATACTCGTAGACCAGGCGCGCGCGGGCCGCGCTGCCGTGCGCCGGGCCCTGGACCAGGCGGGCCGCGCCCTCGGGATCGCCCTGGCCGGCGCCGTGAACCTCGTCGACCCGGAGACGGTCGTCCTCGGCGGCGCCTACGCGGACCTGGCCGCCTGGCTCACCCCCGGCATGCAGACCGAGCTCGGCGCCCGGGTGAAGATCCGCCCCTGGGACGGCGCCGGCCTGGTCGTGTCGGGCCTCGGACGCGAGGGCCCGGTCATCGGCGCCGCGACCTCCGTCGTCCAGCGCGTTATCTCGGATCCCGCGTCCATCCCGCGCTGACCGGTGACCGGACTAGGCGCGCCAGGCCCTCCGGGCGCGCACGTACGCGGGCGCGGCGATCCTCAGGGCCTTGAGCTTGCCGAATCCGTGCCGGACGCCGAAGACCTGGTAATCGGCCGCTTCGAGTGAGTCGAGGATGCCCGCGTACAAGGTCAGCGCGGTGCCGACGCATTCGCGGCTGGACGGGTGCAGCAAGGTGAGCGCGGAGTGCGCGTCGGCGAAGTACTCGCGGGCCCGCGCGGACTCGAACCTGAGCACCTCGCGGATCGCGTCGGTCATCGTGCGGGCCTCGAAATCGGCTCGGGTGACGCCGAACTTGTCGAGGTCTTCCAGCGGCAGGTAGAGGCGGCCGCGGCCGAGATCCTCGTCGATGTCGCGCAGGATGTTCGTGAGTTGCAACGCGTGCCCGACCGCGATCGACCGCTCGGCGGCGGACGGATCCAGCGGCCCCAGGATCGGGATGAGCTGCAGGCCGAGCAGCGCGGCGGCGCCGTACATGTAGGCGAGCAGGTCGTCGTACGTCGCGTACTCGGTGACCGTCAGATCGCTGCGCATCGTGTCGCTGAACGCGTGGAAGTGCTCGATCGGGATGTCCCAGGTCAACGCCGTGTGCGCGGCGGCCTTGAGGATCGGGTCGGGGGAGTCGCCGACCTTCAGCGCGAGTTCGTACGCTGCGACACGCTCGTCGAGGCGCGCGGACCTCGCGGCGACGTCGGTGATGCCCGGATCGTCCACGATCTGGTCGAGCAGGCGCGCGTGCGCGTACAGCGAGTCGATGTACGGGCGCTTGGCCGGCGGCAGCATCAGGCAGCCCGCGTAGAACGACGGATCGTACCTGCGGTGGATCGCCTTGCACCGCGCGAAGGCCGCCGCGAGTTCGGGGTCGAGATCCGCGCGCTTGGTCACGCGGAGATTGTATGCGGTGCGGTGAGCGGACCCACCGCACCGCAGGGTCCTGCCCTCCGGCTAACCGATGACCTTCGTCGGCCGCACCGCCACCGCGACACGCCGCGGGGCGTCTTCCGGCGTGATCGCGGTGCCGTCGTACCACGCGGACAGGCGCTGGTAGAGCTTCGCCTCCGGGTCCTCGTCGATGTGGTCCACGACGCCGCGGATCTCCACGTAGCCGTACTTGTCCTCGGGGTCGATGATGGAGACCGACACCCGCGGCTCGTGCGCGATGTTCCGGTACTTCTGCCGGTAGTTCGTGTGGGTGAACCAGATGAACTCCCCGTCCCAGATGAACCACATCGGGTTCACCTGCGGCGCCCCGTCGGGCCGGGTCGTCGCGAGGTTCACGATGAGCGGCTGACGCAGCAGTTCAAGGGCGCGCTCGGGAATCTCCACCATGTCTCACAGCTCCAGTCCTCAGGCGGCGGATCTCTTTCGGTGTAACAGATCTTAGGAGCGACCGAAGTCGACTTCGTCGGTGTCCAGCGTGCCGCCCCGCCGGCCCGGAGCGGTCTGGTACTTCCAGTAGAGGTTCGTGTGCGCGATGACCTGCTCGGGCGACGGCGCGCCGTACGAGGTCAGATCCTCGGTCGTGTGCGCGTCCCCGACGAGCACGGCGTCGTAGCCGCGGACGATCGCGCCGTGCAGTGTGGAGCGGATGCAGGCGTCCGTCTGCGCGCCCGCGACCACGAGGCGGCCCACGCCGAGCACGGAGAGCACCGCCTCCAGGTCGGTCTCCTCGAAGGAGTCGCCGTAGCGCTTGGCCACGAGCGGCTCCTTCTCCTCGCGCACCAGCTCCGGCACGTACTCCCAGCCCTCGGTCCCCTCGGCCAGCTCGTCGTCGTCCGAGTGCTGGATCCAGACGACCGGCACGCCGTCGGCCCTCGCCCTGCCGACCAGGGTATTGATGTTCGCGACGACCTCGTCCCGGCGCGTCGCCCCCGCGACCACGCCGTTCTGCACGTCGATCACGAGCAGGGCCGTGTTGGGCCGGTCGGTGAACCTCGTCATGGCAGCCTCCCGTATCAGGTGGTTCATCCGTCGCTCACCACAGTACGTCCGGCCACCGACAGAAAGGACTCTTGACGGGTTCCGGGACCGGAGGCACACTCAAGCCGCTGTCTGTTTGTGTCGCATTCTGTTCGAATACGATCGATGCCTGCATTCGACAATGGAGTTGAAACCGGTGGATCATCGAACCACGCCCCTACCCGCACGCCTTCTCCTCGCGCTGACCGCGGTCCTGGCCGCGCTGCTGATTCCCGCGGTTCCCGCCCACGCCGACACCACCTCCACCTTCACCCCCGGCGCCGCCTGGGACGACACGTCCGGAAACGCCCTGCAGATGCACGGCCTCGGCATCATCAAGGTCGGTGGCACCTGGTACGGCTATGGGGAGGACAAGGCGGGGGAGACCTCGTCGAACACCTCCTTCCAGGCCATCCCCTGCTACAGCTCGACCGACCTGCAGCACTGGACCTTTCAGGGCGACGCGCTGACCGAGCAGTCCAGCGGCGACCTCGGCCCGAGCCGGATCGTGGAGCGGCCCAAGGTCATCTACAACTCGTCCACCGGCGAATACGTCATGTGGATGCACATCGACGACACGAGCTACACGGAGGCCAAGGTCGGCGTCGCCGAGAGCACCACGCCCTGCGGCCCCTACACCTACCTCGGCTCCTCGCAGCCGCTCGGCTTCCAGAGCCGCGACATGAACCTGTTCCAGGACACCGACGGCACGGCCTACCTGCTCAGCGAGGACCGCGCCAACGGCCTGCGCATCGACAAGCTGTCCTCGGACTACCTCAGCGTGGTCAGCGCGGGCTCCTCGAACGGCGGCAGCGTCGCGCTCTTCGCCGACTACGAGGCCCCTGCGATGGCCAAGGCGAACGGCCGCTACTACCTCCTCGCCTCGCACCTGACCGGCTGGTCCACCAACGACGACGTCTACGCGAGCTCCACCTCGCTCTCCAGCGGCTGGACCTCGTTCGCGAACTTCGCCCCCGCCGGCACCGAAACCTACAACACGCAGGTCGCGAACATCATCCCGGTCCAGGGAAACTCCGGCACCACGTACGTCTACGCCGGCGACCGCTGGACCATCTCGGACCTCGGCGACTCCCCACTGGTCTGGCTGCCGCTCACCCTCTCCGGCACGACGGCCAACGTCGGGTGGCAGAACTCGTGGTCACTCGACATCACCACCGGCCTGCCGACCTCCGGGTCCTCGAACCCGACCTCAGGCGGCACGTACACATTGAAGAACGGCAAGAGCTCCTACCTGATGGATGTCAGCGGCGCCTCGACGGCCAGCGGCGGCAAGATCATCCAGTGGGTCTCCAACGGAGGCGGCAACCAGAAGTGGACGCTGAGGCAGGTGTCGGGCATCAGCGACGTCTTCACGCTTGTGAGCGTGAACAGCGGCCTGTGCCTGGACGTGCCGAGCTCGTCCACGACCGAGGGCGTCCAGCTCGATCAGTCGACCTGCGGCGGCGGCACGAACCAGGAGTGGGCACTGGATCCCGTCGGGTCCTACGCGAGCTCGGGTGACGCCGCCTACCAGGTGACGAGCCTGGTCAGCGGCTATACGGCCGAGGACGAGAACAACTCGACGACCGAGGGCTCGGCCATCGACCAATGGCCGGGCAACGGCGGCTCCAACCAGCAGTGGACGCTCGCCGTGTCCTGATGTGCAGTCACTTCTTGCGGCGCCTGTGGCGATTCTCCGTCGCAGGCGCCGTCTCACGCCTCCGCCGCTTCAGGAACAGCACTCCGCCGCCCGCCACGGCGACGGCGGCGAGCCCGGCGCCCGCGAGCTGCACGACCGAACCGCCGCCACCCGAACCGCTCGCGCTGGAGCTGTCAGCCGCGTTCACGACCGCGGCCGCCGAACCGCTGGTAGCGGCGGCGGCGGCCGTCGTCGCCGCACCCGCCGTCAGGGTGACATCGTGCCCTGAGCCACCCGTATAGCTGATCGTGTACGGCCGTCCGTCGACCGTCAGCCGCGCGCCCTGCGCCAGACCGGTGAACGTCCCCGAGACGGCCTGCGACCCCGTCCGGTGTATCAACGTAACGACTCCGCTCGCCGGAACCGACGTGACCTTCAGCGCCCCGCCGAGTTGGACCGCACCGCTCGCCTGAATCGGCGCCGAGGTCCCCGCGGCCAGCGACAACGTGCTGCCCGCCGACTGCACCAGCGAACCGACGCTGAGTGATCCGCCGGTCCCGATCGCGAGCGTCGAACCCTGCTGCACGTGCCACGTTCCGCCCGGCGTGCTCGCGTGGCCGGTCAGGGTGAGGGTGCCGGTGCCGGTCGTCGTGACGCCGCCGGACGTGCCCGTGATCGAACCCGCATACGTCGTCGCCCCGGACGTGTCGACGATCAAACTGTTGCCGCCCAAGGAGAGCGTGCCCCCGGTGCCGGACAGTTGGTGGAGGCTCAGCCCCGCGGAGCCGATCGCGAGCGTGCCCGAGTTGATCGTGGTCGGCCCGGAGTAGTCGATCGTTCCCGAGAGCGTCGTGGTCGCCGCGCCCGCCTGCGTCAGGCCGCCCGAACCGCTCACGTTCGCGACCGTGATCCCTTTGGAGGTGTTGCGGATCGTCAGAGTCCCGTCGTCCACCACCTGATCGCCGGACGCGCCCGTCAGCAGGCTGCTATCCCCGCCCGACGTCCCTGTGCCGAGCAGTAGCGTCGCGCCGCGGCCGATCGTGGTCGTGCCGTGGTAGTTCATCGGGACCGCGAAGGTCACGGCGTTGCCGTTGGTCGGCGCGAGGCTGATCGAGGCGTTCGCGGGGGTGCTGAGCGAGGCGTGGTAAATACCGCCGGATATCGGAGTGTCGAGAGTGACCGGGCCGTTGTAGTCGAAGGTCAGCGAGCCGTTCTGGCTACGTGCGTGAATGTTGATATAGGAGTCGGAGGGCGTCGCGGGCAGGAAGAACCGGTTGCTGCTGCCGTCTCCCCACTGCACGTTCGCGCCCTCGATGTTGATGCCGCGGAAGTTCACCGTGTGCGCGATGCTCGCCTTGTCCAGCGAGGTGTTCACATAGTGGTCGACGCCGGTCATCACGATCAGACCGGCCTGCCACGTGTGGAAGTTGATGTCGGTGCCGTACCTGTCCTCGTAGAAGTTCTCCGGCAGCACGAGCGTGTAGTTCCGGGCGCTGATGATCGCCGAGCCGTCGTTGTCGATCGCCGCGGCGTTCGGCAGCGCAAGGCGAAACGCCGCGCTGCCGAAGTTCATGCTGGTGCTGTCGCCCACCGTTCCGCGGAAGGACGAGAGGTCGTCGGCCAGATCCAGCGTGCCCCAGACGCCCGGGAGTTGGGTGATCGAGCCCGAGCCGGAGATGGTGCCGAGGTTGTACTCGCGATTGTTGATGTCCTGCGCGAGCGTCCCGTCCACCTCGATATTGTCGTGGTTCAGCTTCAGGCTGCTGACCGACGTGTACGGATAGTCGCCGATGAGCCCGGTCGAACCGCCCGCGCCGTACTGCAGCGTGGCCCCGCGCTCGACGATGACAGCGGGCTGATCCGGGTTCGAGATGACCGGGTACGGCCAGTTGCCACCGCTCGTCGTCACGCTCTGGTGCTGATCGCCGCTGGGCAGCGTGAAATCGCTGTCCTTCGTCAGGATCAGCGTGCCGGAACCGGCGATCATGAGCGTCCCCTGACCGGAGAAGACCCCGTTGTACGTGGTCGTGCCGCCCGGAAGGTTGATGATCGAGGGACCGCTCAGCGTCACGTTCGAGCCGGCGAGGACCGCGGCCGTGATGTCCGTGCCCCCGGCGGCCGCGGCGGACTGTACGGGCAGCAGCGCGGTGCCGGAAAGGGTGAGCAGGCTCGCTGAGGTCAGTCGGAGCAGAGAAATTCGATGCACTTCGGCGTGTCGCTCTCAGGGATGCGGCGCGGTACGGTACGCGGCATCCTAGGGGGAGAGCGTTAACATCTCGAAGTAGAAGTCCTCAAACTGAGTCAAAGCCTTGGTCAGCTCATCCTTGGGCACATCCTCGGCATCCGTCCGTGAGCAGACGCCGAGCGCGTCGCGATAGCCCCGCGCCGAGGCGAAGGTCCACGTCTCGGGCAGCAGCGTCGGGCGCGCGGTGTCGACGGGCAGCAGACCGCGGTTGAGCAGCAAGTTCGCGGTCAGATGCGTGGCCAGCACCAGCGCCGATGGCGGCGAGACGGCGAACTCGCCGCGCACATTGCGCCAGCTCGTCGCGTAGTAATCCTGATCCTCGAGGCTCAGCGTCCTCGGTTCGAGCAGCCGGACATCGCTCGTCGGCTCGGCGTACGCGGCCATCGCGGCGCTCCCGTGCGCCGGACCGCGCAGCGCGGCGAGATCCAGTTCGGTGCCGGCGGCCAACTCCGCGAACTCGCGCGCGAAACGGCGCGCGGCGGCCCGCCGGGCGTACTGCGGGCCGATCAGGCGGCGCGCGCACCAGTTCAGACCGAGCCCCGCGAGCACGAGGGCGGCGATCGCGATAAAGGTCAACGCGGACATGTCCTTGCGCGTACCCGCCTTTCCCAGATCCATCCGTGCGCGCCACCTCGCGCCAGGTGACGGCCCGTCGGCTAGGCTCGATGCTAAGCGGAGAGCCGCCCCGCTAAACCACTCCCTGGAGGGAATCTCGTGGAACTCGGCTTGCACGTACCCAACTTCACCTGGCCGAACGGACCGCAGCGGATCGCGCAGGACCTCACCAGGATCGCCGTGGCCGCGGAGGACGTGGGCATGGCCAAGCTCAGCGTGATGGACCACGTCTGGCAGATCGGCAACGTCGGCCCCGCCGAGAACGACATGCTGGAGGCCTACACCGCGCTCGGCTACCTGGCCGCGCGCACCACCAAGATCGAGCTGCTCGCCTGGGTCACCGCGGTCGTCTACCGCGAGCCCGGCCTGCTGGCCAAGGCCGTGACCACGCTCGACGTGCTCTCCGAGGGGCGCGCCTGGCTCGGCATCGGCGCCGCGTGGAACGAGCCGGAGGCGAAGGGCCTCGGGCTGCCCTTCCCCTCGACCAAGGAGCGCTTCGAGCGGCTCGAGGAGGCGCTGCAGATCTGCCTGCAGATGTGGAGCGACTCCGACGCGCCGTATCAGGGCACGCATTACCAGCTGGAGCGCACGCTCAACGTGCCGCAGCCGCTCTCCCGCCCGCACCCGCCGATCCTGATCGGCGGAGGCGGCGAGAAGAAGACGCTGCGCCTGGTCGCCCAGTACGCCCAGGCCTGCAACCTCTTCGGCAACGCCGACCTGGAGCGCAAGCTGGACATCCTGCGCCAGCACTGCGTCGACGTCGGCCGCGACTACGACGAGATCCAGAAGACCGTGATGGGCCCGATCGACCCCGGCAAGGACGGCGAGAAGGTGGACGAACTGCTGGAGCAACTGCGCGGCCTCGCGGCCCTGGGCGTGACCCACGTGCACGGCTACGTCCCCGACGCCGAGACGATCCGCCCGCTGGAGATCCTCGGCGAGCGGGTCATCCCGGAGGCGGCTAAGTTCTAGAAAGTTCCCGGGCCGCCGTGTCGAAACGGCCGGGCCTCGTTCGACGCCAGGGTGCGGGACCGGAAGCACCGCCCCGCACCCGACACGGGAAGGACAGGACCAAGCATGCGCTACATGATTCTGATCAGGCCGGACCTCAGCCGCGCGCCCGAAGGCGGCCCGAGCGAGGAGCTGATGACCGAGATGGGCAAGCTCATCGAGGAGATGACCCGGGCCGGCGCGCTGCTCGACACCGCGGGCCTGGGGCCGGCCGAGGAGGCGAGCGTCCTGCAGCTGTCCGGCGGCAAGGTGACCACTGTCGACGGCCCGTACACCGAGGCCCGCGAGTTCATCGGCGGCTACGCGATGCTGGACGTCGCGACCCAGGAGGAGGCGGCCGAATGGGCGAAGCGCTTCCTGGAGATCCACGGCGACGCCTGGGAGATCGTCGCCGAGGTGCGCTCGGTCTTCGGCCCGGAGTGACGCGTTCGGCTGGGTGGGGGCGGGGCGGTGGCCGGGGCGGGAGTGGGAAGCGCGGCTAGCGGGGGAGCCCAGCGGGGGGAGTCGGCTCTGGCGCCCACGCAGAGCCGGCGCCCCCCGCCCGGCTCCCCCGCAAGCCGCGCTTCCCGCTGCCCGCCCGGGCCCCCCCCCCCCCCCCCCCCCCCC
>DASTAE010000049.1:0-19067 GCA_035712985.1 Actinospica sp. | reverse complement strand
GCCGCCGCCGAAGACCTCCCCGGACAGCTTGAGCAGGACCCGCCGGTACGGGGACTTGCTGAATTCTTCCGGCACGCTGGACCTCCTGGCTCGGTTTTTCTTCCTTCTCGCACGGAAGGGCGGCTCCGTGTGGGTACCTGTGGCAACCTCACACGGAACCGCCCCTCCGGCCTCGGATCAGACCCCGACGCGGAACCGGGCGAAGGCCTGCAGCGTCACGCCGGCCTCTTCGAGGACCTTGGCGACCGTCTTCTTCGGATCCTTGGCGAAGGCCTGCTCGAGCACGACGTTCTCCTTGAAGAAGCCGTTCACCCGACCCTCGACGATCTTCGGCAGCGCGGCCTCCGGCTTGCCCTCCTCGCGGGAGGTCTCCTCGGCGAGGCGGCGCTCGTTCGCCACCACGTCGGCCGGGACCTCGTCGCGGGTCAGGTAGGTCGGCGAGAACGCGGCGATGTGCTGCGCCACGTCCTTGGCCGTCTCCGCGTCCGCCTTGTCGAGCTGGACCAGCACGCCGACCTGGGCCGGCAGGTCCGGCGAGGTCTTGTGCAGGTAGGCGGCGACGAAGCCGCCCTCGAAGGTGGCGGTGCGGCGCAGCTCGATCTTCTCGCCGAGCGTGGCGTTGGCCTCGTCCACGAACTCCTGGACGGTCTTGCCGCTGGCCGGGAAGGTGCTGGCGAGCAGCTGCGGGACCTCGGCCGGGCCGGTGGCCACGACGTGGGCGAGCAGCTCGGCGGCGACCTGCTGGAACCGGTCGCCCTTGGCGACGAAGTCGGTCTCGCAGGCCAGCTCGAGCAGCGTGCCCTTGCTGCCGTCGGCCTCGATCTGCGCGGTGACCAGGCCGTTGGAGGCCGTGCGGCCCTCGCGCTTGGTCACGCCCTTGAGGCCCTTGACGCGCAGGTACTCGACGGCCTTGTCGAAGTCGCCGTCGGTCTCCTCGAGCGCCTTCTTGCAGTCGAGCATCCCGGCCGCGGTCAGCTCCCGCAGCTTCTTGATGTCGGCGGCGGTGTAGTTCGCCATCTGTGTTGAACCCCTGTCTCTACCTTGTCGCGGTGCGGAAGGTCAGGCCTGCTCGGCCGTGGTCTCGGTCGCGGGGGCCTCGGCGGCGGGAGCCTCCTCAGCTGCGGGCGCGTCCTCGGCTGCGGGGGCGTCCTCGGCGATGGCCGCGGCCACGGCCTCGGTGACGGGCTCGACGACGGCCTCGGCGGCCGGCGCGGCGTCGGGCACCAGCAGGTCCTTCTCCCACTCGGCGAGCGGCTCGCCCGCGGCGACCTCGGCGCCCTCGGTCGCGGCGGCCTGCTGGCCGGAGCGCGAGACCAGGCCGTCAGCCACGGCGTCCGCCACCACGCGGGTCAGCAGCGCGACGGAGCGGATCGCGTCGTCGTTGCCCGGGATCTTGTAGTCGACCTCGTCCGGGTCGCAGTTGGTGTCCAGGATCGCGATCACCGGGATGCGCAGCTTGCGCGCCTCGCCGACGGCGATGTGCTCCTTCTTGGTGTCGATGATCCA
Organism: Actinospica sp.; assembly: GCA_035712985.1. Lineage (GTDB taxonomy): Bacteria > Actinomycetota > Actinomycetes > Streptomycetales > Catenulisporaceae > Actinospica. The sequence continues at coordinate 17,561 of DASTAE010000049.1, read as the reverse complement.
CACCGCGGAGGGGACCTTCTGCATGTCCCGGATGCCGCCCAGGGTCTTGTCCAGCTTCTCCTTCTCGCGGCGCAGGACCAGGAGTTCCTTCTTGGTCATGCCGGAGGCGGCGACGTCGTCGAAGTCGATGAGCTCGAGCTCCTTGAGACGCTGCAGCCGCTTGTAGACGGTGGAGAAGTTGGTGAGCATGCCGCCCAGCCAGCGCTGGTTGACGTAGGGCATGCCGACCCGCTTGGCCTGCTCGGCGACGGCCTCCTGGGCCTGCTTCTTGGTGCCGACGAACAGGACGGTGCCGCCGTGCGCGACCGTGGCCTTGATGAACTCGTAGGCCCGGTCGATGTAGGACAGCGACTGCTGCAGGTCGATGATGTACGTGCCGTTGCGCTCGGTGAGGATGAAGCGCTTCATCTTCGGGTTCCAGCGACGGGTCTGGTGTCCGAAGTGGACGCCGCTCTCCAGGAGCTGGCGCATGGTGACGACGGCCATTGCCGTGTCCTCCTCGTAGTTCGATTTCCGGTTTGTCCGCGGGGTTCCGGGCTCGGGGCCCGGGACCTTCGCCCTGGTGTCCGGGCGGACGGTCGCACCGCGCCGTACCCGCGCGAGGCGGATCGGGGCGGAACCGTGCGGCCGCCGGTCAGGCCCGCCCGCAGGCGGACTCGGCCATGGACACGCGAATTCGGTCCGCGCGCTCCGATCTTCGGAAAGATCGGAGAGAGACGGACCTGGGTTCTGGTTTGTACTGCCGGAACATTCTAACGGCTTCCCGGACCGGTCATGACCGGTTCCAGCCGGAGCCCGCCGCACCCGAGCAGCAACAGCGGATCGAAGTAGGTCGTAGCGTGCCCGTGCCCGGTGAGCAGCCCCCAATGCAGGCAGGGTCGAGCAGCGCAGTGCCCCGCGTCCAAGGTCCCGATCCGCTCCCCCACCGCCACCCTGGCGCCGACCGGCACCGATGCCTCCACCGGCTCATAACTGGTCCGCAACACCCCGTGCCCGACGACCACCACCCCGCGACCGAACAGCCGGCCCGCGAACAGCACGACCCCCGCCCCAGCGGCAAGCACCGGATCCCCGACCTCCCCCGCCAGATCCACCCCCCGATGCCCGGCGTCCCACCGATGAGCCGGCGGCTCGAACCCCCGAAGGACGTCGGGGGCGCGAAGCACGTCGAGGGCCCGCGCAGGCGAACCCGGAGCGGGCACAGGCCAACTCCAGACTGTGGATGCCGCACGCGGAGCGCAGCCCGGCTCAGCGACCGCCGCCCCACCACCCACCGTCGCGGCGACAGCCGCCCCCAACACCGTCACCAGAGCAATCAGAACGCGCATACATCCACCGTGACCCGGCAGACGACTCTATGCACCGAATCATCCCGTTACCGGTACGAATATGCCCATTCCGGCAACAAATCCGCCGACGTCCCGAGGGCGCGGACGCGGCTCGGGAAAGTCAACGACGCGCTCCGCGCACCCCAAACGAACACACGTGAGCAGCGCACCGATCATTGGGGCACGGTTCATGACAGGCAGCGTCGAACTCTGCGCACCCGAATGCGGCAAAGAAGTGGGCCGCCCTCGATCATCGGCACGCGGCGTAGGACGGTCGGCGGCGAGGTCCGCGCACTCCGTGACGAGTACGCGTGAGCAGCGCGCCCCGATCGTCGGGACACGGTCTACGACAGGCGGCGGCGGGCTCCGCGCACTCCGAAGAGGATGAGCGTGAGGGTCGCCTCGATGGTGGCGTTCGGGTCGGCTCCGGCGTCGATCCGCTTGGCCGCTCCGTCGATCGCGCCTTGGAGGGCGGCCGCGGTGGCTCTGGCGTCCGAGTGGCCGAGGCGGCGCAGGGCGCCGACGACCAGGTCGACCAGCAGGCTGTGCGCGCTTCTTATCCGGTCCCGGGCCGAGCCGTCGAGCTCGAGCGCCGAGAGAGCCAGCAGGTTGCGATGGCCGGGCTGGGAGACGAGCTCCAGCTGCCGGCGCACGTAGGCGGCGATCTGCCGCTCCGGGGTGGGCTGCGCGAGCATCACACCCCTGATGTCGTTCACCGCCGCCGGGAAGTCCTCGACGGCCAGTGCCTCGACCACGTCGCCCTTGGTCTTGAAGTACTCGTAGACCGAGGAACGCGCGAGGCCGGCCCGCTCCGCCATGGCTGAGAAGGTCACGGCCGAGATCCCGCCCTGGGCGAGCAGGTCCCTGGCCGCGTCCAACAGGGCCGCGCGCTGCATACTGCGATGCTCGGCGACGGTCGCTGCTTTGATCCTCGGCACAGGCTCAGCGTAGACGACGCTCGGCCCGCGCGGGACCGCATCTCCGAAGTTCAGCCGGTGATGTCCGGTCCCGGCCGCCGCCGCATCACCGAAGCTCGGCCAGCCGGGTGCGCAGCGTGAGCACGGCCTTGGCGTGGATCTGGCAGACCCGGCTCTCGGTGACCCCGAGCACCCCGCCGATCTCGCCCAGCGTCATGCCCTCGAAGTAGTAGAGGGTCACCACCGTCTTCTCCCGGTCGGGCAAGGTGTTGACCGCCCTGGCGAGCAGGTGGCGCGTCTCCCGGTTCTCCGCGACCTCGACCGGGTTCTCCGCCGAGACGTCCTCCAGCGTCTCCATCAGGCTCAGCCGCCCGCCGTCCCCGGTGGACAGGGTGAGCACCTCGTCCAGCGCGATGACGTTGACCAGCGAGAGCCGCGAGAAGATCTGGTGCAGCTCGCCGAGCTTCATGCCGAGCTCGGCCGCGATCTGCCGCTCCGAGGGGGTGCGCCCGAGCTTGTGCTCCAGACGCACCACGGCCTGCTCGATCTCCCGCGCCTTCTGCCGCAGCGAACGGGGGATCCAGTCCAGCGCCCGCAGCTCGTCGATGATCGCGCCGCGGATCCGGTTGATCGCGTACGTCTCGAACTTGATCGCCCGCTCCGGGTCGTAGCGCTCGATCGCGTCGATCAGCCCGAAGATGCCGTACGAGACGAAGTCGGCGTGCTCCATCGACCCGACGAGACCCACGGAGACCCGGCCCGCCACGTACTTGACCAGCGGCGAATAGTGCAGGATCAGCTGCTCGCGCAGCCGCGGATCACCGGTCGCCTTGAACTTGGCCCACAGTTCGGCCATCGCCGCCGCGCCCATCGCCGCGTCAGGCGCCCCGCCGCCGAGGGAGGTCGCGACGGCACGGCCGGGTTCGGCCTGGGCCACCGCGCTCCCGCGCTGCTGGCTGTTCCTGGACATGTCGAGCCCTGATCTACTCAACCTTTACGCGAGCTGCCACGGGTGGTTCCGGAAAGGTATATCGACTGGCCATGAGCGTATCGCACCGGCTTGCACACGCCCGGTAACCGACGCCGTCTTCCACACGATCCGGTGATCTGATCCCGCTACCGCGTCAGTGCCCAAGGGCCCACCCGCCTCCCGTTCTGACGGCCTGTCCGACGGCCGCGAGCTGCCCGAGCAGGGCCAGCACCTCCGCTGGAGCCAGCCCGGTCTCCCCGGCCAGTGCCAGCACCTCCGAGGCCCGCCCCGACCGCGCCGTCGGCAGCGCCTCTCGCACCAGCACCGCTCGCGGGTCCATCGAAGGGCCGCCGTCCACCGCGCCTGACGGTGTGTCGGATCGCCCGGCTCGTGGTTCCGCGGGGGCCGCGACGCGACCGCGCGAAGGGCTATCGCGACCCGGCGACGATCGCCCGACCGCGCGTTCGCCGGCATGGCCCTCGTGATGGTGCGGAGCCCGCCTCTCGATGCCGAGTTCGGCAAGGACCTGGGGGCCGTCGACTGCCGGGATGGCGCCGTCGCAGAGCAGCAGGTTTGTGCCAACTGACTCGCGCGAGTTGACCGGGCCCGGCACCGCGAACACGGCGCGGCCGAGCTCGGCGGCGAGGCGCGCGGTGACCAGGGACCCGCTGCGGGCCGCCGCCTCGACGACCACCGTCGCCACGCCGAGGGCCGCGATCAGCCGGTTGCGCGACAGAAAGCGGAACCGAGTCGGCCGAGAACCCGGTGGCAGTTCGGTCAGTACCGCGCCGCGCTGCCCGATCGTCTGGATCAGATCCCGGTGCGACGCCGGGTAGCTGCGATCGATACCGCAGGCCAGCACGGCCACGGTCGCGCCACCGGCTCTGAGCGCGCCGTGATGCGCCGCTCCATCCACCCCGACTGCCGCGCCGGAGACGACGACTACGTCGGCCCGCGCGATCTCCCAGCCGAGCCCCGCAGCGGCGGTGAGCCCGTACCCCGTCGCACGGCGCGCGCCGACGATCGAGATGGAGGACGCACTGTGACCGAGGTGCCCTAGGACCCATACGCCGAACGGCGCGCGCTCGCCTAGGTCGTCGAGGGACGTCGGCCACTCCTCGTCTCCCGGGATCAGGAAGCGTGCCCCGATCGCGGCGGCCGCAGCCAGGTCGGCGGCGGGATCGACGGCCGGGTACTTGAGCTCGATGCCATCGCGACGAGCCTTCAAGCGCTCCGCGAGGCGGGACGGCCAGCCCGGTGGAGAGGAACCTCGCTCCAGGATCGCGCGCAGGATGTCGGCGGGCGCCGCGAACTCACGGGCTTCGGTGAACAGGCGGTCGTCGGGCTCGATGAGTCGGCTGAGCATCAGCCGGACCATGCGGTCGTCGTCGTAGTCGGCTTCGGGAACGGTGATGCTCATGCGAGGACTCCTGAGTTGAAGGTCGTGGACAGTCGAAAGCTGAGGGCGGTGTCGATCTCGATGCGACCCGGTCGATCGCGCCCGGCGAGATCGGCCAGGGTCCACGCCACGCGCAGCACGCGGTCGAGCCCGCGCGCGGTCAGCACGCCGGACTCCAGCGCCCGCTCCGCGCCCTCGAGCGAGTCCGATGTCAGCGGCCAGTGCATGCGCAGAAACCGCGCCGGAACCTGCGCGTTGAGCCGCCACGGCGTGTCCCGCAGCCGCTGCCCGGCCCGATCCCGCGCCTGCCGGACCCGGTCAGCCACCTGAGCCGTGCTCTCGCTGGCGAGCCCGCCCACCGCGGCCGAGAGCAGCTCCGCCGAGCCGACCGGGGTGACGTCGACACGCAGGTCGATACGGTCGAGCAGCGGCCCCGATATTCGCCCCAGATACGCGCTGCGACTCCGTGAGCTGCAGGTACATGCACCGTGCAGCGACATGGCCATCCCGCAGGGGCACGGATTCGCGGCGGCGATGAGGAGGAAGTCAGCGGGAAAAGTGGCGACTCCGCTATTGCGCGCGATCACTACCTCGCGGGACTCGATCGGTTCGCGGAGGGAGTCGAGCGCCACGCGGCCGAACTCGGGGGCTTCGTCGAGGAAGAGGACTCCTCGGTGCGCGCGGGAGACCGCGCCTGGACGGAGCACGGCCGACCCGCCGCCGACCAGGGCGGGGACGCTCGCCGAGTGGTGGACGGCGCAGAACGGCGGCTCGGTGACCAGGGGGTTTGCCGGGTGCAGTGTGCCTGCGAGCGAGTGGACGGCGGTGACCTCGAGGGCTGCTCGCTCGTCCAGCGGTGGAAGCAGGCCGGGCAGACGCTCGGCGAGCATCGTCTTGCCGGAGCCGGGGGCGCCGCAGAGGAACAGGTGGTGGCCGCCGGTCGCGCTGATCTCCAGGGCCAGCCGGGCCTCGAACTGGCCGAGGACGTCGGCCATATCGGGTGCGTCAGGATTCGCGACCGCCGGTGACGCGGCACGAGGGGCCGGCGCCGCCGGTTCGTCGGGGATGGGCTCGCCGTTGGCGTAGGCGACGGCTTGGCGGAGGGTGCGCACGCCGATGGACTCGATGCCGCCGACCTGCTCCGCCTCGATGAGGTTGTCCTCGGCGACGCAGACCTTCTCAAACCCGGCGCGCAGCGCCGCGAGGACCGAGGGCAGGACGCCGCGGACGGGACGCACGGAGCCGTCGAGGCCCAGCTCGGCGATGAAGACCGTCTCGCTGAGGCCCGCCGGACGCACCTTGCCGTCGGCGCGGAGGACCGCCATGGCGATCGCCAGGTCGAAGCTGCTGCCCTGCTTCCTGATCGAGGCCGGGGCGAGGGAGACGGTGAGGGACGTCTGCGGCCAGGGGATCGTGCTGTTGATCACCGCGGCCCGGACCCGGTCGCGGGACTCGGACAGGCCGGCGTCCGGCAGGCCGATCAGGCTGAAGCGGGACAGGCCCGCCGTGACCACGGCCTCGGCCTGCACCATCACCCCGGAGAGGCCGAGCAGCGCCACCGCAGACGCGCGCCCATACCCCGCCATCAGGCCACCGCCCGCGAACAGGCGACCACGCACCTGCGGCACAGCACGCCGACCGGGCACGCGCTGGAAGCCTCGCGATACCCGGCGATGACGCCAGCGCTCGTGAACGGGCGAGTTCGCACGCCCGGCACGGCGCGCTGCCCGAGCCCGAGTTGGATGGGAGGGATGCGGTACCCGGCCGTCAGGCCACCACATTCGAGCGGGTGATCACGCACCTCACGCCGGGCAGGTGCCGGGGCGGCCGCGTCATCCCCCGCCATCAGGCCACCGCCCGCAGGTGTTCGATGCTGACGAGGGGGTGGGGTTCTCGGGGGTCCAGGCGGACGGCGACCACGTCGATGCGGACCGCGCGGCGGGCGGCGGGGTGCGCGCGGAGCCAGAGGACGGCCAGGCGGCGGAGGCGGGCCGCCTTGTCCGGAGTCACGGCCTCGGCGGGGTGGGCCAGGGTCGGGCCGGTGCGGGTCTTGACCTCGACGACCACCAGTTCGCGGCGGTCTCGGAGGACCAGGTCCAGCTCGCCGGGGTGGTCGGGCGCCGGGCTACGCCAGTTGTGGTCCAGCACGCGGTATCCGCGCGCCTCGAGGTAGTGCTGGGCGGCTCGTTCGCCTAGGCGGCCGATCCTGGCATTGCGGCTGGTCATGGGGCCCTCCCCTGGTTTCTGAAGATCCTTCGGATTTCAGGGTGCAACAGGGGACGGGCACTATGTCCGATATCTCAGTGAAAGGTTAGGGACGGGGCATGTGTGGATGTGCCCGCGTGCCCGGTCCACGCTCGCGCGGGTCAGTCGGTGGGGACCTCGAGGTCGGGCTTGGCCAGCTCCTCGACGTTGACGTCCTTGAAGGTGACCACCTTGACGTTCTTCACGAAGCGCGCCGGGCGGTACATGTCCCACACCCACGCGTCCGCCATCGTCACCTCGAAGTAGACCTCGCCGTCGCTGGTCTTCGGCTCGAGCTCGACCTGGTTGGTGAGGTAGAACCTCCGCTCGGTCTCCACCACGTACCGGAACAGGCCGACCACGTCGCGGTACTCCCGGTAGAGCTGCAGCTCCATCTCGGTCTCGTACTTCTCGAGGTCTTCCGCGCTCATCTACGCGCTCCCCACTGGGTGTCGGTCAGGTCGAGCAGGAGATCGCCCTGGGTCGGCGGCGACGCGTCCGCACCGGGGGGCGATCCGGGCCCGTCGGCTCCATTGTCACCCACCGCGCGCGCGGGGACGTTCGCGTAGCTCAGCCGGTGCTCCGGGCACGGACCGTGCGTGTTGAGCGCGGACTGGTGCACGGGCGTGGCGTAGCCCTTGTGGCCGGCGAAGCCGTACTCGGGCCACTGCTCGTGCATCTCGGCGAGGATCCGGTCGTGGGTGACCTTGGCCAGGATCGAGGCGGCGGAGATGCAGGCCACCAGGCGGTCGCCCTTGACCACGGCCTGCGCGGGCACCCCGAAGGCGGGGACCATGAAGCCGTCGATCAGGGCGAGGGCCGGGCGGGGGCCCGCGATGCCGGCCACGGCCTCGCGCAGGGCGCGGTAGTTGGCCTCCTGGACGCCGATGCGGTCGACCTCGGCGGCCGGGATCACCGCCACGGCCCACGCGGCGGCCCGGGCGGTGATCTCGTCGTAGAGCCGGTCGCGCTGCCGCTCGGTGAGCAGCTTGGAATCGCCCAGGCCCTCGATGCGCAGCCCGGGCGCGAGCACCGCGGCCCCGGCCACCAGCGGGCCGGCGCAGGCCCCGCGGCCGGCCTCGTCCGCGCCCGCGACCGGGAACACGCCCGCCGCCTCGAGCTCCAGGCCGTACGCGTACAGATCGCGCCCGTCACCGACACGGGGCGGGCGCGGACCTTCGAACAACGGGCTCGGCTCCTCGGCCGCGAGGCCGGGCCGAACCCGTCGTGCTGCTTGCTTCGGGACTACCGACACCACCTCAGGTTAACCGGTGGTGGCCCGCTTCGCCGCCAGCAGCCTCCGCCGCTTGCGGCGCCTGAGCGCGAGCGGCATCGTGCCGACCAGCGCCGCGCCCGGGATGGCCCCGGGGACGCCCAGCGCGGACAGTCCGACCTGCTTGAACGTGCCCGGGATGGGCAGCGTCTTCCAGTGGCTGATCGGCCAGACCACGATGTCGGCGCGGCCGACCACGTTGCCCACCGGCACCATGCCGCCGAATTCCTGGTCCTGGTGGTAGCGGGAGTCCAGCGAGACGCCGCGGTGGTCGCCCATCACCCAGAGGTAGCCCTGCGGCACGGTCACGTCGAAGGGCTTGAGGTAGCCGGCGTTGGGCTCGTCGCCCGGATACAGGTAGTTCTCGTTCAGCACCACGCCGTTGACCGTGATCTGGCCCGCCGAGTTGCAGCAGACCACGTGGTCGCCGCCCACGCCGATGACCCGCTTGATCAGGTCGCCGTTGTCGGCGGGCAGCAGGCCGACCCAGGTCAGCGCGCCCTTGAGCCAGTTGCTGCTGGTCGCGGTGCTGGTGGTGCTGTCCTCGAGCCAGTTGCCGGGGTCCTGGAAGACCACGACCTCGCCGCGGGCCGGGGTGCTGCCGAGCCACTGCGCCGCCCGGTTGACCAGCACCCGGTCGCCCGGCTGCAGGGTGTTCTGCATCGAGCCCGAGGGGATGTAGAACGCCTGGACCAGGAAGGTCTTGATCAGGAAGGCCAGGACCAGCGCGAAGACCACCAGGAAGGGTAGCTCCACCAGGAACGGCCGCGGCTTCTTCGGGAACAGGAAGCGCCAGACGACGGCGAAGGGGAACAGCACCCAGCCGAGCACCGACTCGGGGCGGCGCACCGCGCCGATCATCCGGAACGGCTTGCCGGTCTCCGGCGGCGCCTCGGCGCCCTCCCCGCCCGATCCGGATCCCCCCGGATCCACGGACGCGCCGTTGGTCGGCGGCGGGACGAGCGGCCCGGACTGCGGCTGCTCCTCCGGGTCCACGGCCTCGGGCAGGCCAGTGTCCGGTCTCTCCACGGTCATCGTGCGCCCCTCATTCGGTTCCTCGTCAAGCCTTCCGGTCCTGCCTACCACACCCGCGCCCGCGTCTTCGGCGCACCCGGCGCAGCGTCCGCCCTCCGGCCAGCCGCAGCGGGACGGCACCGAGGAGCGCGGTCGCCGGGATCGTCCCGGTCGGCAGACTGGAGAGCACGGTCAGACCCTCCTGCGAAAAGGTAGCCGGAACTCCCAGTCCTCCGGCGCGACTTGGCGGCCAAATCAACACGAACGCGTGACCCACCACATCACTGATAGGTACCATTCCACCGAATTTGTCCGTCATGTGGAAGCGGGAGTCCGCGGAGTCGGCGCGGTTGTCGCCCATGACCCAGAGGAATCCGGCCTTCACGTGGACGTCGAAGGTGATCGTGGAGGGGGCGGCGCCGGGGAAGATGTACGCGGTCTCGACCAGCGGGACGCCGTTCACGGTGACCCGGCCCTGCTTGTCGCAGCACTTGACCTCGTCGCCGGGGACCCCGATCACCCGCTTGATCAGGTCGTGCTGGTCGTCGGCTGGCAGCAGGCCGACGAAGGTGAAGACGTCCTTGACGTAGCGCACGGCCACGTTCGAGGTGCCCGCGGTCGGGGTGTTCGGCAGCCAGCCGCCCGGATCGTTGAAGACGACGACCTGCCCGCGCTGCGGCTGCGCGCCGAACCAGGGCGAGAACTTGTTCACCAGCACCCGGTCGCCGGGCAGGATCGTGTTCTCCATCGACTGCGAGGGGATGAAGAACGCCTGGACCACGAAGGTCTTGATACCCAGGGCCAGCACCAGGGCTATGGCCAGCAGCAGCGGGACCTCGCGCCAGAGCTTGATCGGTTTCAGCCGTCGACGGCGGCCTCGGACGGCGTCGGGCGCCTGTCTGCGCCGCTGCCCTCTCGCCGCCACCCGGTCCTCCATCCACCGGTCCGCTGAAGCGACCGTCCCACGCGCATCCGTCGCGGCAGACTACTACGTCCCCTGATCGCCGCGCTGCACACCGGGTCGCCGCACCGGGAACGCCGACGCCCCCGGCACCTTGGACTCACCAAGGTACCGGGGGCGCCTGAAGAAGCTGTCGGAACCGGAACTACTTGTTCCAGTCCACCTTCTCCTTGATCTTCGCCTTCTTGCCACGCAGGTCGCGCAGGTAGTACAGCTTGGCGCGACGGACGTCACCGCGGGTGATGACCTCGAGCTTCTCGAAGATCGGCGAGTGCACCGGGAAGGTGCGCTCGACGCCCACGCCGAAGCTGATCTTGCGAACGGTGAAGGTCTCGCGCACGCCGGCGCCCTGGCGGCGGATGACGACGCCCTTGAACTGCTGGACCCGGGAGCGGTTGCCCTCGATGACCTTCACGTGGACGTTCACGGTGTCACCGGGACGGAAGTCCGGGACGTCGGCGCGCAGCGACGCGGCGTCGAGCTCAGCGAGCTTGTTCATGCTTGTCTCCTCGCACGTGCCACAGGTCACGCACGGCTTGAAACTACGGGGATGGAGGCTGCCGCTCCGGACGTTCCCGCTCCCCCTGTGGCAGGGGCGGGCACACGGATAGGGGCGTGCCGAGCACCTAGTCTCGCACGTGGGAGGGCGAATCCGGAAATCCGAGCTCGGCCAGCGCGGCGCGGTCCTTCTTGTCCAGGGACTCGGGGTCGAGCGCGGCGAGCAGTTCCGGGCGGTGGGCGGCGGTGCGCGCGAAGGCCTGGTCGCGCCGCCAGCGCGCGATGGCGCCGTGGTTCCCGGAGACGAGGACCGGCGGGACCGGCCGGCCGCGCCATTCGGCGGGCTTGGTGTACACCGGGCCCTCGAGCAGTCCGCTCATCGGACCGTCGGCGAAGGAGTCGTCCCGCGCGGACTCCGCGTTGCCGAGGACGCCGGGCAGCAGCCGGGCGACCGCCTCGACCATCACCAGCACCGCGGCCTCGCCGCCGGCCAGCACGTAGTCGCCGATGGAGAGCTCCTCGACCGGCATCGTCTCGGCGGCCGCGTCGATCACCCGGCGGTCGATGCCCTCGTAGCGGCCGCAGGCGAAGACGAGGTGCTCGCGTTCGGCCAGTTCGGCGGCCTTGGCCTGGGTGAACGGGCGCCCGCTCGGGGTCGGGACCACGAGGGTGGGGCGCTGCGGGGCGTCTTCGGGACCTGCGACGGCCTCCAGGGCGAGCGCCCAGGGCTCGGCCTTCATCACCATGCCGGGGCCGCCGCCGTAGGGCGTGTCGTCCACGGTGCGGTGCACGTCGTACGTCCACTGACGCAGGTCGTGGGTCTCGATCCGGAGCAGGCCCTTCTCGGCGGCCTTGCCGAGCAGGGAGACGCGCAGCGGCTCCAGGTACTCGGGGAAGATGGTGATGACGTCGATGCGCATGGGGGAAGCCGCCTTCTAGAGCGAGAGCAGGCCCTCGGGCGGATCGACGAGCACCACGCCGTCCTCCAGGTCGACCTCGGGGACGAACTCGGCGATGAAGGGCAGCAGCAGCTCGCCGCCGTCGGGGCGGCGGATCACGAACAGGTCCTGCGCCGGGCCGTGCAGCATCTGCTCCACGACGCCGAGCTCGGTGCCGTCCACGGAGCGCACCGCGAGGCCCTCGAGCTGGTGGTCGTAGTACTCGTCCGGGTCGTCCGGCAGCTCGGTCGGGTCGACCTCGGCGACGAGCAGCGTGTTGCGCAGCAGCTCGACGGCGTTGCGGTCGGCCACGCCCTCGAAGGAGAGCACGAGCCGTCCGCCCTGGACGCGGCCGGAGCGGACGGTCAGCGGACCGCGCTCGGGCGGGTCCGTCAACAGCTCGGCGCCGGGCGCGAAGCGCAGGTCGGGGTCGTCGGTGCGGACCTCGACCGTGGCCTCGCCCTTGATGCCGTGCGCCTTGCCGATACGGCCGACGACCAGCCGGAGCAGCTCCGGCTGGTCGCCTGGGTGTTTCTCGATGGCCATATGCTCAGCGCAGACCGGGCGCTTCGACCAGGTCGATGCGCACGGCGCGGCCCCCGAGGGCGTGGATCACGGTGCGCAGCGCGTTCGCGGTGCGTCCCTGTCGTCCGATCACCTTGCCGAGGTCGTCGGGGTGCACCCGCACCTCGAGGATCCGGCCGCGACGCAGCGTGCGGTCGCGGACGGTGACCTCGTCGGGGTGTTCGACGATCCCTTTCACCAGGTGTTCGAGGGCCTCTTCGAGCATGGGCCTCAGGCCTCGGTGGTCTCGGCGGCCGGGGTCTCGGCGGCGGCCTCTTCAGCCTTCGGGGCCTCGGCCTTCTTCTCGGCCTTCTTCTTCGGCGTCGCGGCCGGCTTCGGCTCGGACTCGGCCTCCTTGGCGGCGGCCTCGAACAGCGCCTTCTTGTCCGCCTTCGGCGCCGCGACCTTCATCGGGGCCGGGGCCGGCAGGCCCTTGAACTGCTGCCAGTCGCCGGAGACCTTGAAGATGGCCACGACGGCCTCGGTCGGCTGGGCGCCGACCTTCAGCCAGTGCTGGGCGCGCTCATTGTTCACCTCGATGAAGGACGGGTCCTCCTTCGGGTGGTACTTGCCGATCTCCTCGATCGCGCGACCGTCCCGCTTGGTGCGGGCGTCGGCGACGACGATGCGGTACTGGGGGTTGCGGATCTTGCCCAGGCGCTTCAGCTTGATCTTGACTGCCACGGGAGTGGAATCTCCTGAATTCTCAATTCGGGTGGACGGGCGGGAACGGCGCGTGGGGATTGCTCCGACTCGCCTATCCGAAAGGACGCGACGTCCGGCGGAGAGAGGGGCCGCCGGGGCCGAGTGCTCAGCGAACCATTATGCCAGAGCGCAGGGGCTGCTCCGCACGGCCGCCGGGAACGCAAACCTCAGCCGAGCATCTTCTTGAACTCGTCCGGCAGCTCGAAGTTCTGCGGCAGCGCCGGAGTCCCGTTCGCGGCGGCCGCGGCGCGCTCCGCCTTCGCCGCCTCCTCGGCCTTGCGCTTGGCCGGGTTGCCCGAGCGGTTCTTGTTCTTCGAGCGCGCGGCCTGCGCGTTCGCCTTGGCCTTGGCGTTCATCCGGCGGCCGCCGCCGGCGCCGAAGCCGGGCATGCCGGGCAGTCCTGGGATGCCGCCGCGGCCCATCGACTTCATCATCTTCTGCGCCTCGGCGAAGCGCTCGAGCAGGTTGTTGACCGCGGAGACGTGCACGCCGGAGCCCCGGGCGATGCGCGCGCGCCGGGAGCCGTTGAGGATCTTCGGATCGCGGCGCTCCTGCGGGGTCATCGAGCGGATGATCGCCTGGACCCGGTCGATCTCCTTGTCGTCGACCTGGTTGAGCTGCTGCTTCATCTCGCCCATGCCGGGCAGCATGCCCATGATCTTGGAGAGCGATCCCATCTTGCGGATCTGCTCCATCTGGGCCAGGAAGTCGTCGAGCGTGAAGGTGTCCCCGCCCATCAGCTTCTTGGCCATCTCTTCGGCCTGCTGGGCGTCGAAGGCCTTCTCAGCCTGCTCGATCAGGCTGAGCATGTCGCCCATGCCGAGGATGCGCGAGGCCATCCGGTCCGGGTGGAAGACGTCGAAGTCGTCCAGCTTCTCGCCGTTGGAGGCGAACATCACCTGACGGCCGGTCAGCTGGGCCACGGACAGGGCCGCGCCGCCGCGCGCGTCGCCGTCGAGCTTGGTCAGCACCACGCCGTCGAAGCCGACGCCGTCCAGGAAGGCCTGCGCGGTGGTGACCGCGTCCTGGCCGATCATCGCGTCGAGGACGAACAGGATCTCCTGCGGGTTCACGGCGTCGCGGATGTCCGCGGCCTGCCGCATGAGCTCCTCGTCGATGCCGAGGCGGCCGGCGGTGTCGACGACGACCACGTCGTAGGCCTTGGCGCGGGCGAACTCGATCGCGTCCTTCGCCACCTTGACCGGGTCGCCGACGCCGTTGCCGGGCTCGGGCGCGTAGACCGGCACACCGGCCCGCTCGCCGACGACCTGCAGCTGGGTCACCGCGTTGGGGCGCTGGAGGTCGGCCGCGACCAGCACCGGGGCGTGGCCGTTGGACTTGAGCCAGCGGCCGAGCTTGCCCGCGAGGGTGGTCTTACCGGCACCCTGCAGGCCGGCCAGCATGATGACGGTCGGCGGCTGCTTGGCGAAGCGCACCCTGCGGGTCTCGCCGCCGAGGATCTTGATGAGCTCCTCGTTGACGATCTTGACGACCTGCTGGGCCGGGTTCAGCGCCTGGGAGACCTCGGAGCCGAGCGCGCGCTCCTTGACCGCCGCGACGAACGGCCGCACCGCGGCCAGCGCGACGTCGGCCTCGAGCAGCGCGATCCGGATCTCCCGGCAGGTGGCGTCGATGTCCTCCTCGGAGAGGCGGCCCTTGCCCCGCAGGGATTTGAAGGTCGCTGCCAGGCGGTCGGAAAGCGTGTCGAACACGGCGGCGTCAGTCCTCGGTCAGTGGGATGGAATGCTGTTCTCCCGTCCAGGGTAGCCGCTGCGCGTGTGATGTCGGCGGGCTCGCCTATCGTGAGATGCAGTCAACAGGAAGGGTCGGTTCGGCGGATGGCTACCAACCGTTTCCCCGGTACGTGCAAGACCTGCGGGGCACAGGTCCCCGCCGAGCAGGGCGAGCTGCGCAAGGAGCAGGGCGCCTGGGTGGTCTACCACCCGGCCTGCGTCCCCGCGGCCGGGCCCGGCTGGCACACCGGGGTGCTCGGTTCCTACGACTGCGAGACGACGGGGCGCGATCCGCTGACCGCGCGGCTGATCTCGGCCGCCTTCGTGACCAGCGACGGGCGGCGGCACGACTTCCTGGTGGACCCGGGCGTGCCGATCCCGCCGGAGACGACCGAGGTGCACGGGATCACCGACGAGCGGGTGCGCGAGCACGGCACCGACCCGGTCGAGGCGCTGGAGCAGATCGCCGAACTGCTCGCGGCGCACCTGTCCGCGGGGCTGCCGCTCGTGGTGTTCAACGCGCCCTACGACCTGACACTCCTCGAGGTGGAGCTCGAGCGGCACGGCCTGCGCCCGCTGGCGGCCCGGGTCGGCCGGATCGAGCCGGTGATCGACCCGCTGGTCATCGACAAGGCGGTGGACCGCTGGCGCAAGGGCAAGCGGAACCTCGAATCGCAGTGCGCGCACTACGGCGTGCGGATCGAGGGGGCGCACGACGCCGCGGTGGACGCGATCGCGGCGCTCGAGGTGGCGAAGGCGCTCGCGGAGCGCTATCCGGAGGTCGGCCAGGCCACGCTGGCGGATCTGCACCGGCAGCAGGAGCAGTGGAAGGCCGCGGCCGAGGAGGACTTCGCGGCGTACCGGCAGCGGCGCGGCGAGGCGTACGTCGCCGAGCACGGCTGGCCCGTGCGCCAGCGCCGGGCGGCCGAGGAGGCCCCGGCCGACAGCCTGTTCTAGCGGCGCCCCTGCATGATGTTCCACGTGGAACATCATGCAGGGGATCGCATAAAGATTCCGAGATCAGCCGTCGGAGCGCCGCCGGTAGAGCGTGAAGCTCTCCAGCTTCTGCAGGGTGCCGTAGGGCTGTAGCACGTTGTAGTAGGTGACCCGGATGCTGGTCGTGCCGCCGGGCCTGCTCCCCGGGTCCACGTCGAAGGCGGCGAAGCCGTAGGGGTGCTCCTCGTCGCGGTAGGCCGACCAGACGGCGTCCTCCATGACGTAGGTCGGCTTGCGCTTTCCGCTGGTCACCGGGCCGCTGACGGCCGTGATGACCTTCGCCTGGCCGTTGGTGAAGAACTCGGTGTTGCTGTTCGCCGAGTTGCCTCCGCCGCCGAGCACCATGTGCACGGTGCCCTGGCTGGTGTCGATGTTCGCGGACTCGGTGGAGACCGGGTTCGGCGTCAGCGTCTCGGAGCCGGAGACCGTTCCACGCAGCGCGTAGGAGCGCTCGTAGTCGTGCTCGTGCCCGCAGACGACGAGATCGACCTCATATTCATCGAACAGCGGGCCCCAGTTCTGCCGGATCCCGAGGTCGGCTCCGTTGGCGTTGCAGGAGCTGATGATCACCTGGTGCATGCAGACGACGATCCAGTCGATCCCCTTCGACGCGCGGGCCGCCGCGAGCTGCTTCTCCAGCCAGGCCCGCTGCTCGCCGCCGCTGTAGCCGTTCACGTAGCTGTCGCCGGCGTCCTGCAGGGCCACGTCGTCGTTCGCGACGACGACGACGCGCACGCTGCCGACCGTGAAGGCGTACCAGAGCCCTTCGAAGTCCGCGGAACCGTTGCTGGGCACCGAGAAGCGGGTGCGGAAGGAGTCGTAGCCGATGGCGCCGTTGCCGAGCTCGTTCTCGTGGTTGCCGGGGGCGGGCATCCACGGCCGCTTGCGGGCCGAGCGCTCGTTGTTGGTGAAGAAGTCGTTCCAGGTGCGGACCCGGTCCACGGACAGGTTCGCGTAGCTCAGGTCGCCGTTGATCAGGTGGAACAGCGGGCGGACCTGCTCGATCCCGTCCACGATGTCGCCCGCGGAGGGCGCGGCGAGCGTGGTGATCTCGGCCGAGTAGGACGTGCCGCTGGTGGCCCAGCTCGAGGTCGGCACGCACTGGTCGCCGAAGCTGGTGAAGGTGAACGGGCTGCGGCCGACCGGCGCGGTCTCGAAGGTGCCGGCGTCCGGCAGCACTCCGTCGGCCAGCGCGGCGTAGATGTAGGTGGTGTTCGGCTGCAGACCGGTGAGCTTGGCGTGGTGGAGGTAGCTCTCGATCTTGGAGTCGGCGTCGATGTAGGTCACCGTCTCGGCGCGCGTCTCGCAGCCGAAACCGCCGTCCGGCGTGCCGAAGCGCACGCGCGGGTTGGCGACGGAGGCGGCGATGCTCCAGGAGACGGTCATCTCGCGGGCGGGATCGGCGCCGAAGGTCAGGTGCAGGCCGGAGTTCGGCGGCGCGCCGAGCCGCTCCGGCTGCTTCCACAGCAGCGGGGAGGGCGGGGTGGACGCGGTCGCCTTGGCGTTCGAAGCGGGCACAGCGGCGGAGGCCTCCGGGTCGGCGAGGAGCACGGGTGCGGCGGCCAGGGTGCCGCCGACGGCGGCGGCGCGCAGCGCGGAACGACGGGAGAGCGGCAGCCTGCCCTCGCCGTCGGTGGTGTGGGTAGTCATGATTCGGACGTTAGCCGTCCGGTCCGTCCCGAGCCGAGAAATGTCCGGTGACTTCGGGACGAAATGTCAGTTGAGTGCTGAACGCACCTCTGCGATGAGTTCCTCGGCCGCGGCGCTTCCGACGGCCGTCTCCGAGCCGGCGCCGAAGGTCAGGTAGAAGACGTCCACAGCCTGTGGACCGAGGGTCGCGATGCGGGCGCGCTCGATGTCGGCGCCGGTCCCGGAGATGGCGGCGGCGATCCGGTGCAGCAGGCCGGGAGTGTCCTCGGCGCGGACCTCGAGCACGGTCGCGGTCTCCGAGGCGCTCGGCAGCAGGCGCACGGTCGCCGGGGCCTCGTCGGGGCGCTGCCTGCGGTTCGCCGCGCGCTCCT
>DASTAE010000048.1:0-11999 GCA_035712985.1 Actinospica sp. | reverse complement strand
TCGAGCTTCTCGAAGGCCTTGGTCGCGGCCTGCAGCAGCGCCACGCCACCGCCGGCGACGATGCCCTCCTCGACGGCCGCCTTCGCGTTGCGCACGGCGTCCTCGATGCGGTGCTTGCGCTCCTTGAGCTCGACCTCGGTGGCGGCACCGGCCTTGATGACGGCCACGCCGCCGGCCA
Organism: Actinospica sp.; assembly: GCA_035712985.1. Taxonomy (GTDB): domain Bacteria; phylum Actinomycetota; class Actinomycetes; order Streptomycetales; family Catenulisporaceae; genus Actinospica. The sequence continues at coordinate 11,821 of DASTAE010000048.1, read as the reverse complement.
GCTTCGCCAGGCGCTCCTGGAGCTTCTCGCGGTCGTAGTCCGAGTCCGACTTCTCGATCTCGGCGCGGATCTGGGACTTGCGGCCCTCGATCGCGTCCGCGTCGCCGGCGCCGTCCACGATGGTCGTCTCGTCCTTGGTGACGACGACCTTGCGGGCGCGGCCGAGCAGGTCGAGGCCGATGGTGTCGAGCTTGAGGCCGACCTCCTCGGTGATGACCTGGCCGCCGGTCAGGATGGCGATGTCGCCGAGCATGGCCTTGCGGCGGTCGCCGAAGCCCGGGGCCTTGACGGCGACGGACTTGAAGGTGCCGCGGATCTTGTTGACCACCAGCGTGGCCAGCGCCTCGCCCTCGACGTCCTCGGCGATGATCAGCAGCGCCTTGCCGGACTGCATGACCTTCTCCAGGATCGGCAGCAGGTCCTTGACGTTGCCGATCTTCTGGTTGGCGATCAGGATGTACGGGTCCTCGAGGACCGCCTCCTGCCGCTCCATGTCGGTGGCGAAGTAGAAGTTGATGTAGCCCTTGTCGAAGCGCATGCCCTCGGTGAGCTCGAGCTCGAGGCCGAAGGTGTTGCTCTCCTCGACGGTGATGACGCCTTCCTTGCCGGCCTTGTCCATGGCCTCGGCGATCAGCTCGCCGATCGCCGGGTCGGCGGCCGAGATGGAGGCGGTGGAGGCGATCTGCTCGCGGGTCTCCACGTCCTTGGCCATCGCGAGCAGCTCGACGGCGACGGACTCGACGGCCGCCTCGATGCCGCGCTTGAGGGCCATCGGGTTGGCGCCGGCGGCCACGTTGCGCAGGCCCTCGCGGACCATCGCCTGGGCGATCACGGTGGCGGTGGTGGTGCCGTCGCCCGCGACGTCGTCCGTCTTCTTGGCGACTTCCTTGACGAGCTCCGCGCCGATCTTCTCGTACGGGTCCTCGAGCTCGATCTCCTTGGCGATGGAGACACCGTCGTTCGTGATGGTGGGGGCGCCCCACTTCTTCTCGAGAACGACGTTGCGCCCGCGCGGGCCCAGAGTCACCTTCACGGCGTCGGCGAGAATGTTCATGCCCCGCTCGAGGCCGCGGCGGGCCTCTTCGTCGAAGGCGATGATCTTAGCCATATCGGTACAGTCCTCCCACAAGTGTGGACAAGCCAGGCCGTGTGGACGCCCGCGACGGCCGGGGCGGAGCCCCTCACCACGTACGGCACTTCGGGTAGCACTCTCGATGCGGGAGTGCCAGGTCCCATGATTAGCACTCTGCCCCCGTGAGTGCAAGCCGGACATGGCCGAAGGGCGCGCCCCCACCGGGCGCGCCCTTCGATTTCTCGTGGTGCGTGTGCTTGCCGCCTACTACTGCTGGATCGCGCGGACCATGTCCGCCTGCGGGCCCTTCTGGCCCTGCGAGATCTCGAACTCGACCCGCTGCCCCTCTTCGAGGCTGCGGTAGCCGTCCATCTGGATCGCGCTGTAGTGGACGAAGACGTCCGCGCCACCGTCGACCGCGATGAAGCCGTAACCCTTCTCCGCGTTGAACCACTTGACGGTGCCCTGAGCCATGCTTACTCCCTGTTGCCGCCCTGCTCGGCCCCGCACAGCGCGAGACCGGGGTCGTACGTCCCCCGCCCCTTGTCATACGAACAGGGTCGGTGTTCTTTCGTTCCGCTCGGTCGAGCCTCGCTGAACTGTGCGACCGGCGCTGAGAGTATCCTTTGCGGACGGGTGGGCAACAGGCTCTTTGGCAAATCCGTCGGTGGTACGGACGTGCGAAAAAACGGGTCGAAACGGGGCATATCAGGGTGTTTTTTTGAGGCCGCCGCTAAACTGTAATCGGACGGTTACTGATCATCTCGTTCCATGGACGGATGTTTAGCAACCGCTTAGCAGTTTGCTTAGCAGCCGCCTGCCACAGCGGGGATGATACTCAGCTTCGCACCCTCGCCGGTGACGGTCGCGAGGCCGTCCGCGAAACGGACGTCGTCGTCGTCCACGTAGACGTTCACGAAGCGGCGCAGCTTGCCCGCGTCGTCCAGCAGCCGGGCGCGCAGGCCGGGGTGGTTGGCCTCCAGGTCCTCGATGACCTCGGCCAGGGTGGCGCCCTGGGCCGGGACCTCGGCGGAACCGCCGGTGTAGCTGCGCAGGATGGTCGGAATGCGGACGGTCACTGCCATGGATGGGCCTTTCTCTGTGCGCTTGAAGGTCGGTCGGGTCTTGGAGGTTACCGAGTATTGGAGGTTACGCGCGTGCCGCGTGGAATGCCGCGAGATTCGGCTTGATGGTCGCGGTGACGCCGGCTCCGGCCACCGCGTCCAGGGTCTTCAGGCCGTCCCCGGAATTGATGACGACGGTCTCCGCGGCCGGGTCCAGCTTGCCCGTTTCCACGAGCTTGCGCAGCACCCCGACGGTGACGCCGCCCGCGGTCTCGGCGAAGATGCCCTCGGTCCTGGCCAGCAGCCGGATCGCGTCGACGATCTGGGTGTCGGTCACGTCCTCGACCGCGCCGCCGGTGCGCCGGGCGATGTCCAGCACGTAGGGGCCGTCGGCCGGGTTGCCGATCGCGAGGGACTTGGCGATGGTGTCCGGGCGCACCGGCTGGACCACGTCGTGACCTGCCTTGAAGGCGGCCGAGACCGGGGAGCAGCCGTTCGCCTGGGCGCCGAAGATCTTGTACGGCCGGTCCTCGACCAGGCCGAGCGCGATCAGCTCCTTGAAGCCCTTGTCGATCTTCGTCAGCTGCGAGCCGGAGGCGATCGGGATGACGATCTGCTCGGGCAGCCGCCAGCCGAGCTGCTCGGCGATCTCGTAGGACAGCGTCTTGGAGCCCTCGGCGTAGTACGGCCGCAGGTTCACGTTCACGAAGCCCCAGCCCTCGCCGGCCTCGTCGCCGATCAGCTCCGAGCAGAAGCGGTTGACCTCGTCGTACGTGCCGTCGATCGCGACCAGTTCGCCGCCGTAGACCGCGGCCATCACGATCTTGCCCTCCTCGAGCCCGGCGGGAATGAAGACACAGGAGTGCAGACCGGCGCGCGCGGCGGCCGCGCCGACCGCCCCCGCCAGGTTGCCGGTCGAGGAGCAGGAGAGGGTGGTGAAGCCGAAGGTGCGCGCGGCCTCGAGCGCGATGGCCACGACGCGGTCCTTGAAGGAGTGCGTCGGGTTGCCGGTGTCGTCCTTGATGTGCAGCGAGCGCAGGCCGAGCTCTTTGCCCAGGTTGCGCGCGTGCACCAGGCGGGTCCAGCCGGGGTTCAGGTTGGGCTTGGCCGCCACGTCGGCCGGGACCGGCAGCAGCGGGGCGTAGCGCCAGATCGAGGCGGGGCCCGACTCGATCAGCTCGCGGGTGATCGGCGGGCGTCCGTCCTGGCGGAAGTCGTAGGCGATCTCGAGCGGGCCGAAGCACTCCACGCAGACGTAGCTGGGGCCGAGCGGCGTGCGGGCGCCGCATTCGCGACAGGACAGCGCGACGGCCGGGCCGAAGGAGGTGGCGGAGTCGGCGAGCTGGGCAGTGGTCATCAGGCGAGGCCTTTCCCTCATCTTCCCCGTCGACGCTCGACGGGCCGGATTTGGCACCTGCTCCCAGGCCGGGCCTCGCGAGTGCGGGGAGATCCTGGGCGGTTGCCGGAGCTTCATCGGGCCGTACCCTCTGCTCCTCTGGATGAGCTGTTCGTTATGCAGTTGTGTGTAGGGCGCGGAGGCCCTGCCGGCCACTGTACCCGACCTGCGGCGGTAGCGTTTGCACCCGTCCGCATAGGGAGATAGCAAGTAATCGTGTCCGACTCGGGTGAATCGCAAGAAACGCAGTCCGACCGCTCCGCGCGGGTCCTGCTGGCCTCCAACCGCGGGCCGGTGTCCTTCCGGCTCGGCGAGGACGGCGGGCTCGACGCCAAGCGCGGCGGGGGCGGCCTGGTGTCCGGCCTGTCCTCGATCGAGGCGGAGGCGGGCGAGGTGGTCTGGGTCTGCGCCGCGCTGTCCGAGGGCGACCGCGAGGCGGCGCGCAGGTCCCCGGGCGGACGGCTCGACCGCTCCGGGCTGTTCGAGCAGGCCGGCGGCGCCGCGGTGCGCATGCTGGACATCGACGCGGAGACCTTCGAGGCCGCGTACAACGCCGTGGCCAACTCGACGCTCTGGTTCATCCAGCACATGCTCTACGCGACGCCGACCAACCCGGCCTTCGGACCGGAGTTCGCCCGGCAGTGGCAGGCCTTCGAGGCGTACAACCTGGCCTTCGCGCAGGCGCTCGCCGAGGAGGCCGCGGACGGGGCCAGGGTCCTGATTCAGGACTACCATCTCTGCCTCGCCCCGAAGTTTCTCAGGCAGCTGCGACCCGACCTGCGGATCGGGCACTTCTCGCACACCCCCTGGGCGCCGCCGGACTACTTCCGGATCCTGCCGGACGCGGTGGCCGCGCAGATCCTGGAGGGCATGCTCGGCGCGGACCGCACCTGCTTCCTGACCAGGCGCTGGGCCGAGGCCTTCGCCGACTGCTGCGAGGCCGTGCTCGGCCGGCGCCCCGAGCCGGGGCGCCTCGGCGTGCACTCGCTCGGCGTCGACGCCCCCGCGCTGATCGACCGGGCCGCGCAGGACGACGTGGCCCAGCGCGAGCGGGAGCTGCGCGCGACGGTCGGCGAGGGTCGGCAGGTGCTGGTCCGGGTGGACCGCACGGAGCTGTCGAAGAACATCGTGCGCGGGCTCGAGGCCTTCGCCCAGCTGCTGCGCACCCACCCGGAGTGGCGCGGCCGGGCGGTGCACATCGCCTTCGCCTATCCGAGCCGGACCGACCTGGCCGAGTACCGCGAGTACACGGCGTCGGTGCAGCGGCTGGCCAAGGAGATCGCCGACGAGTTCTCCTCGCCCGAGCACCCCGGCTGGCAGCCGCTGATCATGCACGTGGAGGACGACTTCGCGCGCTCGCTCGCGGCCTACCGGATGGCGGACGTGGCCGTGGTGAACCCGATCCGGGACGGGATGAACCTGGTGGCCAAGGAGATCCCGATCATCGCCGCGGCCGCCGGCGGCTCCTGCTCGCTGGTTCTCTCGCGCGAGGCCGGCGCGTACGCAGAATTGGGCGAGGCCGCGTTCACGGTCAATCCGTACGACGTCACGGCCACCGCCGAGGCGATGCACGCCGCGCTGTCACAGGGCGCCGAGGAGCGCGCCGCGCGCTGCTCTCGGCTGGCCGAGCTCGGCGGCGCGCTCCCCCCGCAGAAGTGGTTCTCCGACCAGCTCGACGGGCTGGCCGAACTCTGACTAGTCGTGCGTGATGGACGTGATCACCCAGATCGGCGCCGGACCGCTCGGGTCCGGGCGGGTGCCGCGGACGGTGTAGGTGACGTGCGTGCCCGGCTTGACCACCTGGTACGTGTCGGGCCCGACCTGACGAACCGGCAGGTTCACCGGGCCCCACTGCGCCGCCCACGCGTCGACCACGCTGACCGGATCGAGCCGCCAGGGCTGGTGCCCCTGCTCCACGGCGGCCTGGACCTTCCGGTACTGCTCCCAGCTGGTGATGTCCCAGATACCGGGGAACGGCTCACTCGTGTCCCCGGAGGACGCCGTGGCCGAGGCCGCCGGACTCGACGATCGCGGCTGCGAGCTCGTGCCGGCGGTGGCGGTGGTGCCGCCGCTCGGCGTCGCGGTCGCCGTGGTCGGTGCGGCGGCCGAACTCGCCGTGCTGTGCGTCGGCCCGGCCGCCGCGGTGGTCGTGCCCCCCGAACATCCCGCCGCCGCGATGAGCAGCGCCGCCGCGATCGGCACCGTGACGGCGCCGTGAACCGTTTTGCGCATGATCCCTCCCCAGGGTCCCGTTTCTTCCTTCACCTCTGAGACTCCGCCGGACGCGGATCGGTTGACGGACACTAGACTCTCCGGGTTCGCCGTCGTCACAAGCGCCTAGGAGTGCTCGGCCGCCATGCCCGAACTCGTCTTCTTCAGCGGGACCATGGACTGCGGCAAGTCCACCCTCGCCCTGCAGATGGACCACAACCGCTCGTCGCGGGGCAGGCGCGGAGTGGTCTTCACGAGGGACGACCGCGCGGGCGAGGGCGTGCTCTCCAGCCGCCTCGGGCTGTCCACGCCGGCCGTCGAGGTGCGGCCGGGGATAGACGTGTTCGCATACGTGCGCAGCGCGGTGGAGCAGGACCCGGAGATCGACTACGTGATCTGCGACGAGGCGCAGTTCCTCGACCCCGAGCAGGTCGAGCAGTTCGCGCTCATCGTGGACGAGCTCGGGCTCGACGTGTTCGCCTTCGGGATCACCACGGACTTCCGCACGCGCCTGTTCCCCGGCTCGCAGCGGCTGATCGAGCTCGCCGACCGGATCGAGATACTGCAGGTCGAGACGGTCTGCTGGTGCGGCGCCCGCGCGACGCACAACGCGCGCACCGTGGACGGCCTGATGGTCGTCGAGGGCGAGCAGAAGGTCGTCGGCGACATCGGCCGCGCGCAGGCCGTCGGCTACGAGGTGCTCTGCCGCACCCACCACCGCGAGCGCCGGGCCCAGCTCGCCGGCTAGCGGCGCGCCCGCTGCCTCGCCTCGCGCAGGCGGCGCAGCCGGGCGACGAGGGCCGGGCTGTAGGCCAGCGCCTCCGGGTCGTCGAGCAGCGCGTTCAGTATCTGGAAGTACTGCGTCGGCGAGATCTCGAACTCGTCGCGCACGGCCTGCTCCTTCAGGCCCGCGTTCTTGAACCTGCGCCCCTCGAAATCGAGCACGGCGCGTTCCCGCGGGCCGAGTGACGGCTCGGTGACGACTTCCGGGGAGTTGTCATCGAGCTCTGCGTCCGCGGGCGGGGCCGGCGGCTCGAAGTACTCGAAGAGCTCCTGCAGGACGCCGTTCTCCGGGGCCCGCGGCGTCGGCACCTCGGCGGCCGTGACCTCGATCTTCTTCTGTGGCAACGGGAACTCCCCCCGGTCGGTCGTCGGACGCGCGCCCGCGTGCGGCGCTTCCAGACAGGATAGTCCGTTCGGGTGTTCGGGCATCCGCGACAAGCCGGGGCGAGATCCGCTATGGTCTATACCACTATCGGGCCATGGAGAAGATGTCATGTCGTCGCAACTGCTGCGCAATGCCGGCCTCGTCCTGCCCGACGGGGTCATCGACCGCGGATGGCTGCTGGTCGAGGACGGCCGGATCACCGGAGTGGCCGCGACGACGGGGCAGCCGGAGCCGGTCGTCACGCCCGAGACCGCGGTGCACGACCTCGCCGGGCGCTTCGTGCTGCCCGGCTTCGTGGACATGCACGTGCACGGCGGCGGCGGGGCGGCCTTCTCGGCCGGGGACGTGGACCAGGCGCTGACCGCGGCGCGCTTCCATCTCGCGCACGGGACGACGACCGTCATGGCCTCGACCGTGACCGGCACGCTGTCCGAGCTCGAGCACCACATCGGCGAGCTCTCCGGGCTGGTGCAGGACGGGATCCTGGCCGGCATCCACCTCGAGGGCCCGTTCATCTCCAAGGCCCGCTGCGGCGCGCACGACCCCGGCCTGCTGCGCGCGCCCGCCCGGGCCGACGTCACGCGGCTGCTGCGCGCGGGCGGCGGCACGGTCCGGATGATCACCGTCGCGCCCGAACTGGAGGACGGCCTCGACGCCGTGCGGCTGCTCGCCGACTCCGGCGTCATCGCGGCGGTCGGGCACACCGACGCGACCTACGCCCAGACGCGCGAGGCCATCGAGCTCGGCGCGCCGGTCGGCACGCACGTGTTCAACGCGATGCGGCCGGTCCACCACCGCGAGCCCGGACCGGTCACCGCCCTGCTGGAGCAGGAGCAGGTGCTCTGCGAGGTCGTCAACGACGGACTGCACGTGCACCCCTCCGTGGTAAGCCTGATGTTCGCGGCGGCCGGGGCGCACCGCATCGCGCTGATCACGGACGCGATGGCGGCCGCCGGGGCCGGCGACGGCGAGTACCGGCTCGGCGCGCTCACCGTGCAGGTCCGCGACGGCGAGGCGCGGCTGAAGGACGGGGACTCGCTCGCCGGCTCCACCCTCACCATGGACAACGCGCTGCGCAACGCGGTCCGGCTCTCCGGCATCCCGCTCGCCGACGCCGCGGTCTCCGCCTCGCTGACCCCGGCCCGCGCCCTCGGCATCGCCGACCGGGTCGGCAGCCTGGAGGCCGGGAAGCAGGCCGACCTCGTCGTGCTGGACGAGGACCTGCGGGTGGTCTCCGTCATGCGGACGGGTGACTGGGTCGACGGGGCCTCACCCGAATAGTCGGTGGCGGGCGTTCTCTTTCCGGTGAAACTTCCCGACCGGCCGAACGGGAGCTGTCTGCCAAAAGGGTGACCATCGCACCAAAGACACCCGTTTGACGGTTTTAGCGGCACGGCCACCTTGAAAGAATCACCGGTGAACGTGCCAACCATTTTCATCACGACGCCCGACAACCCCCTCCAGACGGCGTACCGGAACCACATGGCGGGCACCCCACACGTCTCGTTCCAGCCCCGCGGTCCCACGCGTCGTCTCTAAGGAACTGTCATGGTCCTGTCGGTCTCCGGAGTCCTCCTGCTCGGCATCATCGTCTTCATCCTCTTCCGCAAGGACGGGTTGAAGGTCTCGCACCTGATCGTGTGCATGATGTTCGGCTTCTACCTCGCCTCCACCTCGATCGCGTCCTCGATCAGGAACAGCACCGACTCCGTCGCCAGTTTCATCAGCGGACTCCACTTCTAGCGAGGAAACGATGTCCCCGGCCCCCGAGCACACGCTGTGGGCCCGCCTGGGCCGCAGCGTCTCCGAGTCCACCCCCGTCTCCCGGTTCAACGACTCGGTGCTGCATCACCGCTGGGTGACGCGCACCCGGGACCTTTCCGGCGACCTGCGGGCGCGGCTCGCCGAGATCCTTTACCCGGTCGTCCTGGTGCTGCGCGGCCTGCGCCGCGCGGTCGCCGGCGGCAAGGCCTGGTGGTCGGCGGGGGCGCGGAAGAAGCGGCAGTTCCAGGTCGCCGCGCTCGCCGCCGTGCTGGTGACGATCGGCCTGGCGCCCTACGGCCCGGCCGCGCTGATCCTCGGCGCCCTCGGCCTGGCCGCCTGGCTCGGCCGGGACACCACGCCGAAGGAGGCCGACCCGGAGCCCTCGGCGCACACCGGCCGGCTCCAGGCGGTCTACGACGGCCTGGTCCCCTACCTGCACGACGAGCACGACCCCGACCAGCACTTCAAGCCGGGCGGCGGCTACCGGGACGCCTTCACCTCCTGGGAGTTCGACGAGCACGACCGGCTCACCGGCTTCACCCTCGACTACTCGCAGTACGTGCGGGACGGCGAGGCCGAGTGCCGGGCCAAGGTGGAGCGGGCGATCGAGGGCAAGGTCGGGCGCGGCAACGAGTTCCTCTACGACTGGGACGAGGAGGGCAACCACCTGCGCGTGCGGGTGCTGCCCCCGCTGCCCGGCGGGCTCGCCGCGCAGCCCTGGCCGGTCGCCGAGATCGAGTACGTGCTCGGCATCACCGACCCCGACTCGGCCGGGCGCCTGGTCCCGGTGCTGATGCCGGACCAGCCCGGCGTCGAGCCGGCGCCGCTGCCGGCGAACCTGGCCGCGCGCACCGCCGAGGCGCCCGAGGGCTGGCACTCGGCGGTCGTCGCCCCGGTGGTCTGGCGGGTCGGCACGCCCTGCCCCCACCCGCACCTGCTGGTGACCGGCGGCGTCGGCAGCGGCAAGACGACCGCGCTGCGCTCGCTGCTCGGCCAGGCGCTCGGCCGCGGCCAGCAGGTCGCGGTGATCGACATCGAGCAGACGGAGGCCTACGCGGACCTGGCCGGGCGCCCGGGCGTGCGCGGCGTGGTCGAGGACCCGGAGCGCGCGCTGGAGCTGCTGGACTGGTTCGGGCTCGAATGCGAGCGGCGGGCCGAGCGGCGGCGCGCGGAGGCCGAGGCGGTCGCGAACGGGGACACCACCTCGTTCCCGGCGCTCAAGGTGCTCGACGCGTCGGAGGACGGCCTGCGGGCGCCGCGAGTGCTCATGGAGTCGGGCGAGCCCGCGGAGCCGACGCTCTGGCTCTGCGTCGACGGCCTGCCCGAACTGGTGGACGCGGCGGCGGCCCTCGGCCGTCCGCAGCTCGAGGACACGCTCGCCTCGCTGGCCCGCAAGGCCAGGTACGCGGGAGTGCTGCTGCTGGTCACGGCCGGCGAGGACCGCGTGCTCCAGCTGCGCCCCGCGCTGCGCGCCCAGCTCACGGTGCGGGTGGCGATGGGCACGGTGCAGCCCTCGGTGTCCACGGCGCTGTTCGGCGGCACACTCGAGCTCGGCGGCTCGCGGCGGCTGCCGCCGGGCCGGGGGTACGTCCGGGTCGGCAGCGGCCCCGTGATCCGGCTCCAGACGCCCTATGCGCCCCCGGTGAGCGTCGCGCCACTCAGAGCGGTCGGCACCACCCCGGTGCCCGCCACGGTGGCCGCCGCGGCCCCCGCCGCGGGCTGAGACCTAGGGCCGTGTCTTCGAAGTATCGCCGGGGCCGCGACGTCTGCCACGCACGCTCGCGGCGTTGCGGGAGCGGTTGCAGACGACCGGGTATGCGCCCGCCCCTGCGCCTTGCGAGCGCACGCGTCGGACGCCGCGGCCTGATCCGACGCCACTTCGAAGACGCGGCCTAGGACGCGGCGTCCGGCGCCGGCTCCGGCCGGTTCTGCGGGACCACGTCGGTGCGCCGCGCGGGCTCCTTGCGGGTCGGCCACGCCTGGGCGGTCAGGCGGCTGATCGCCGCCCTGGAGCGCTTGCGGGCGTACATCTTGCTGTCGGCGGCGCTCAGCAGCTCCTCGGCCCGCTCCTTGGCGACCAGGTCGGACTGCTCGGTGGCCGGGTCGTAGGCGATGCCCAGCGAGGCGCCGACCAGCTGCGGCGGATGCCCGTCCACGGTCACCGGGTGCGCGAAGGCCTGGTCGAGCCGGTCCAGCAGCGCGTAGGCCTCGGCCCGGCCCACGTCGACCGCCACCACCACGAACTCGTCCCCGCCGAGCCTGGCCACGATGTCGCCGCCGCGCACGGCGTTGCGCAGCCGGTCGGCGACGTGCCGCAGCACCAGGTCGCCGATCGCGTGCCCGAAGGTGTCGTTGATGGACTTGAAAAGGTCCAGGTCACAGAAGTAGACGGCCAGCGGGACCCCGTCGGCGACGAGGTCCGCGAGCCGTTCGCGCAGTTCGGCCGAGTTCGCCAGGCCGGTCAGCGGATCGTGTCTGGCCTGATGTCGCAGGTCGGCCTCGTGCTGCTGGCGCTGGGCGATGTCCTTGCGCAGCGCCTCGCGCTCGCGCTCGAGCCTGGCCATCCGGGCCGTGGCCAGCTCGTGCCGGTTCGCGTTGACGATCGCGATCGCGGCCTGCTCGGCGAAGGCCTCCAGGATCTCCCTGACCCAGATCCGCGGGATCCGGCCGTCGGTGGGCACGTCCACCGAGATCACCCCGGCCAGCTCGTCCCCCGGGCCGTACATGGGCGCCATCAGGCAGAACTCCTGCAGCCAGACGTCCGGGTCGGGGCTGTAGACCGGGGACTCCTCCGGGACGTGCACCGGCACGTCCTCGTCCTCGAAGGCGGCCATCGAGTTCAGGAAGCAGAGCCGGCCCCAGCTCTCGGAGTCCTCCATGGCCCGCTTCATGACGGGGCCGGGGATGAGCTTGCCGAGCAGCTCGTCGCGCACGCTCTCCGGCCCGGCGACGTTGGTGACCTCGAGGTCGCCGCCCGGGCGCACCACGTTGACGACGACGTGCTGGAAGGGGGTGCAGGAGACCACGCCGTCCGCGATGGCCTGCAGCGTCTCGTCCAAGCCCACGGCGGCGTTCACGGCGGCCAGGGCGCGGTACATCGGGCGCAGGGCGGACAGGGGTATGTGCCCCTCCAGGCCCTGTTCCAC
>DASTAE010000047.1:0-3589 GCA_035712985.1 Actinospica sp. | reverse complement strand
CTGACCACGAACACGGTGCCCGCGCTCTCGCGCAGCTCGCGGATGCGCTGCTCGCTCTGCGCCTGGAAGCGGGCGTCGCCGGTGGCGAGGGCCTCGTCGATCATCAGCACGTCCTGGTCGCGGGAGGCCGCGATGGCGAAGCGCAGCCGCGCCGCCATGCCCGAGGAGTACGCCTTCATCGGCAGGCTCATCGCGTGCGGGTTGGTGTCCTCGATGCGCGAGAAGTCCACGATGCCCTGGTAGCGCAGGTTCGCCTCGGTCCTGGACATGCCCATGGCCAGGCAGCCGACGATGACGTTGCGCTCCCCGGTCAGGTCCGGCATGAGCGCCGCGTTGATGCCGAGCAGCGAGGGCTGCCCGTCGGTGTAGACGCCGCCGCCCTTCTCCGGCGGCAGCAGGCCGGCGATCGCGGCCAGGGTGGTGGACTTGCCGGAGCCGTTGCGGCCGATCAGGCCGATGGACTCGCCGCGCCGGGCCACGAAGGAGATCCCGCGCACCGCGTGGACCTCCTTGACCGTGGGGGCGGCGCGCCGCGAGACGATGCGGGAGAGCGCCCCGCTGGCCGAACCGCGGCCGGTGCCCGCGCCGTGGATGCGGTAGATGATGTTGAGGTTGTCCACGATGACCGTGGGCTGATTGGTGGCCGCGGCGGCGCGCCGCTTGGCCCGCTCCTCGAGGATCTGGGCGCGCAGCCGTGCGAGCTCGTCCTCGGTGTAGGTGTGCTCGCCCTCCTTGCCCTGGACGGCGCGCAGCACCTGGCTCGGCAGGATCCTGGGTGTCTCAGCCACGGCCGTACTGCTCCTCTGCCTTCCAGAAGTACACGAAGCCGCCGACGCCGGCGAGCGCGGCCCAGATGGCCAGCCACAGCCAGGCGGAGCCGGGCTGGTGCAGCGAGTCGAGGGCGGCCTGGTGGTCGGCCGGGGTCTTGTACGACGAGGCCGGCGGGATCCGCAGGATCATGCAGTTGCGCACGACGGTGATGAACAGCGCCGGCGGGTCGTAGTAGAGCACCATCTGCACCCAGTGCGGCACGTTGCCCTTGGCCACCGAGGCCAGGCTGTACATGACGCCGCACAGGTACATCCAGGTGCGCGAGATGAACGGCAGCAGCTGCGCGGTGTCGGTGAGCACCGAGCCCATCCGCGCGACGATCATGCCCATGCCGGTGCAGAAGACGCTCAGCAGGATCAGCGCGGGGATGATCAGCAGCCACTTCACGTTCGGCATCTGGTCGCTGACGAGCGCGACGACGACCACGATGGCCATCGAGAAGCCCAGCTGCTGGAGCTGGATGATCGTCGAGGACATCGGCAGGCAGGCGCGCGGGAAGTGCAGCGCGCGGATCAGCACCAGCTGGTCGCTGATCGCCCGGGAGCCGTTGATCATCGAGGTCTGCAGGAAGTTGAACAGGAAGACGCCGATGACCAGGAACAGCAGGAAGTCCGGCACGTCCTTGCTCTGGGTGAACAGGATGCCGAAGACGAAGAAGTAGACCGCGACGTTCAGGATCGGTGTGAGCAGCTGCCAGAGCTGGCCGAGCCGCGCGTTGGAGTACAGCGAGCGGTTCTTGGCGGTGGCGTAGCCGGTGATGAAGTGCCGGCGCTGCCACAGCTGCCGGGCGTAGTCGGACAGCGGCGGGCGCTTGCCGCTCTGCTTGAGCCCGTACTTGGCGGCCAGCGCGAGGCCGCCGAGCTCGCCGTATTCGGGATCGACCGCGGGAGGGGGCAACTCCTCCAGCACGATGCCGCCTGTGTCAGTCACTGCTTCTCTCTCCGCCATCTAGATGACCGGGGGCCTTCCGAGCCTGGTCATCCGCCACACGGTACCCCAGGTCATCGGGTGCCGCGGTCCGCAGGGGGTGCGCCAGCCCGCGGCGAAGCCCCGGAACCAGACCCGCAGCGCCGCCCGGTCACGCAGCCGGGCGACCGTGAGCACCGTCCAGACGCCCAGGTAGACCGGCACCAGGGCGCCGGGCAGATTGCGCCGGGCGAGCCAGACCCGGTTGCGGGCCACGTTGAAGTTGTACGTCGCGTGCCTGCTGGGCAGGGTCTTCGGGTGCAGCAGGGTCACGTCGGAGCGGTACTCGATCGACCAGCCGGCGTCGAGGGCGCGCCAGGCCTGGTCGGTCTCCTCGTGGCAGTAGAACCAGTCGTCCGGCAGGCCGCCGACCTGGTCGACGACCGCGGAGCGGATCGCGCTGGCGCCGCCGAGGAACGTGGTGACCTGCGAGGAGTGGTTCGGGTCGCCGACCCGGACCCGCGGCACGTGGCGGCGCTGCACCTCGCGGCTGACCGGGTCGCAAATCCGGAAGGAGACGATGCCCAGGCGCGGGTCGGCGGCGAAGGCGGCGCGGACGTGGTCGGCCGAGTCGGGGCCGTCCAGCTTTCCGTCGTCGTCCAGCACCAGGATCACCTCGGGGCGCTCGTCCTCGGGCAGGCCGAGCAGCACCTCGAAGCCGCGGTTGCGGCCGCCGGGGATGCCGAGGTTCGCCGGCAGGTCCAGGGTCCTGACCTTCTCCAGGCCGGGCAGCTCCGAGGCCTTGATGCCGTTGCCGACCACGACCACGTCGATCGGGTCACCGTGCTGCGCGGCCACCGAGTCCAGCAGCTCGATGAGCTCGGCGGGACGGTTTCCCATGGTCAGGATCACCGCTCCGAGGCGGATGCCTTCCTTCGTCACCGTCGCCCCCTTCTAGGCCTTCAGCCGGCTGGAGAGCACGATGGACACGAAGTGCAGCACCACCATCACGGCCGAGATCGCCGCGAGGATCACCAGGGCCGCCTTGGTGAAGGGCTGGTGGTGCGCGAACAGGTCGAGGATCCCGGCCAGCAGCACCAGCATCGAGGACTCGATGCCGACGATCAGCCGGTGGACCTTGAAGATCTGGGCGAAGGAGCGCAGCTTCGCGGTGCCGGAGCGGCGCAGCTCGACCGAGCCCTCGGTCGCCGCGGGCAGTCCGGCGCGGGAGCGGGCCACGTCCACCAGGTCGCTCTCCGACTTGACCAGGATCACGCACAGCGCGGTGGCCAGGCCGAGCACGGCCCACTTGTCCAGGTGCAGGTTGCTCGCCCGGAAGCCGAGGCCGACCAGGAACGCGGCCTCGGCGAAGTAGGCGCCGATCCGGTCCAGGTAGACGCCGACGATCGAGGTCTGCTGCCGCCAGCGGGCGAGCTCGCCGTCCACGCAGTCGAAGAGCAGGTAGAGCTGGACGAAGAACGCGCCGAGGATCGCGCCGCCGATGCCGGGCACGAGCAGCGCGGGGCCGGCCAACACGCCGGCCACGATCATCAGGTACGTGTAGCCGTTGGGCGAGATCGGCGAGTTGACCAGCAACCGGGTGGTGCGCAGCGAGATCCTGCGCATGTACAGCCGGCCGGCCCAGTGCTCGCCGTTGCGGCGCTGCATCTTCTCCGGCGGCTGGACGACGGCACGGAGCTCATCGAGCGTAGGTAGCGACATAACCCTTCACCGCGTCGTCGATCTGCGAGCGGGACAGATCCAGATGTTCCAGGATGGTGAACCTGCCCGGTCTTGTGTGCGGCGCGTACGTTACCGCGTCCGCGAACTGATCGATATCAAGTCCCAGATC
>DASTAE010000046.1:0-3554 GCA_035712985.1 Actinospica sp. | reverse complement strand
GCGTCCACCGCCGCGGCCAGCCGCTCAGCCAATTCCTCTCCAACCTCCCGGACCACGTCTCCGTATCTCGCCATGGAACCCATGTCCACACTGTGCCCACGCCAGTGCATGAGAATGTATGGCAGCCCGAGATCGGCCACGGTTCGGAACATTTCCGGGTCGGCCAGGCCGCCGCTCACGTCGTTGACGATCCGCGCCCCGGCCTTCGCGCACCGCAGCGCCACCTCGGCCCGCATCGTGTCCACCGAGACGAGCCCGCCGGCCTCGACGAGCCCCTCGACGACCGGCAGCACCCGGCGCAGCTCCTCCTCGAGGCCGATGCGCCGCGCGCCGGGCCGGGTGGACTCGCCGCCGACGTCCAGCACGTCCACCCCGGCGCGCATCGCGGCGATGCCGTTCTCCACGGCCGCCGCGGTGCTCAGGTTGACCCCGCCGTCCGAGAACGAGTCCGGGGTCACGTTCAGGATCGCGAAGACCGCGCAGCGGCCGAAGTCGGGCAGGCCGGTGACCTGAGGGGGCGTCATGGACCGGCCGGCTCCACGGCCTTGGGCCCGCGCTGCAGCAGCGAGGGCAGCACCAGGAAGGCCTCGGCCTCCAGCGCGGCCAGCGCGATCCGCGGCAGGTCCCTGGTCTGCCGGAAGACCACGAAGCGCGGCTCCCAGATCGGCCGGAACTTCACGTTGAAGCGGTAGAGCGACTCGATCTGGAACCAGCGGGACAGGAAGACCAGCAGCCCGCGCCAGCGCCGCAGCACCGGTCCGGCGCCGATCCGCTCGCCGCGCTCCAGGGCGGAGCGGAAGACCGCGAAGTTCAGCGAGATCCTGGCCACCCTGAGGCGCTCGGCCTCGCGCAGCGCGGCCACGATCATCAGCTCGTTCAGGCCGGGGTCGGCGGTGCGGTCCCGGCGCATCAGGTCGAGCGAGAGCCCGTCCTCGCCCCAGGGCACGAAGTTGAGCACGGCGCGGATCTCGCCGTCCTTGCGGGCCGTGACGACCACGCACTCGCCGTCCGAGGGGTCGCCGAAGCGGCCGAGGGCCATCGAGAAGCCGCGCTCGGTCTCGGTGGAGCGGCCGTCGTTGGCCAGCCGGCGGATCGCCACGATCTCGGAGTCGGGGATGTCGCTCAGCCGCCGGGTCTCGCAGACGTAGCCCTTGCGCTCGATCTTGTTGACCATCTGCCGGACGTTGCGCATCGCCCGGCCCTCCAGCGTGAAGTCGGCCACCTCGACCACGGCCTCGTCGCCGAGCTCCAGCGCGTCCATCCCGGCCTCGCGGCACCAGATCTCGCCGCCGAGCTCGCTGCAGCCCATCACCGCGGGGATCCAGGCGTACTTGTCGGCGCGGTCGCAGAACTCCTTGATCGCGCCGGGCCAGGCCTCGGGGTCGCCCACCGGGTCGCCGCTGGCCAGCATCACGCCCGCGACCACGCGGTAGGCGATGCAGGCCTTGCCGCTCGGCGAGAAGAGCACCGCCTTGTCCCGGCGCAGTGCGAAGTAGCCGAGCGAGTCGCGCTTGCCGTGCTTGGCCAGCAGCGCGCGGACCTCGGTCTCCTGAGCCGGCGTCAGCAGCGCGTCCGGGACGGCCGGGCGCATGAACAGGTAGAGGCTGATCAGCAGCGTCAGCAGGCTGAGGCCGATCAGCGAGAAGTAGACGTAGTCGCCGTAGCGGTCGGCCTCGAAGACCATCGGGCCGCTGACCCCGACCAGGCCGAGCCAGACCTGCTCGATCCGGTCGTGCAGGCTGCCGCCGAAGACGATCTCCTCGGGCCGCAGCGAGACGATCAGCAGGCCGAGCGCGAGGTCGATGACCAGCAGGCAGACGAAGGTCCAGATGGCCCGCCAGCGCGAGCGCGGGTCGCTGAGCGCGTAGAACTCGTTGCGGTAGACGATCAGCAGCACCAGCAGCACGGTCGGCAGGATCACGCCGTTGCCGGTGGCCCGCGGGATGAAGTGCCCGGCGAAGGCGATGATGTGGCCGAGCACGGTCAGCGCGAGCAGGCCGATCGCGCCCATCCAGGCGCGGTGCTTGCGGCGCCGCAGGCCGTGCGCGATCAGCAGCAGCAGCACGCCGATGATCAGGCTCGCGGCGACGCCGTAGGGGTTGATCTCGAGCCCCGGCACGAAGTGGCTGACCTCGTGCGCGGACGCCGACTTGATCGGCCCGGTCTTCCGGAAGGCAGGGAAGAGCGCGTAGACGATGTCCAGCAGGCCGATCAGATAGCAGACGAGCCCGGCCACCCGGGGGATCCAGGGCCGCCGCTTCGGCCGGACCAGCGGCTGCATGAGCGGCTGGACCAGCGGCTGCACGGCGCTCCGCACCGCTCCGGTCAGATCGGAGTCCGCGGGCTCCTGCCCCGGCTCCGCCTGCTCCGGCCGGGCCGGCGCCTCCTCGGGGCGCGCCTGGGCGGGCAGCGGGGCGGGCTGTTTCGGCTGGGTGCCGGCGGCCGATCTTCGGCGCGGCTCCGCCTTCACCGCCCGAGAATGAGGCTCATCGCCTCGGCCCTGGTCGCGGGGGCGCGTAGCATTCCCCGCACCGCGGACGTCACCGTCCTCGCCCCCGGCTTCCTGATCCCTCGCATCGACATGCACAGGTGTTCGCACTCCACTACGACGATGACCCCACGTGGCTGCAGGATACGGACGAGCGCGTCCGCCACCTGGGTAGTGAGACGCTCCTGGACCTGAGGGCGTTTCGCGTAAACATCGACCAACCGCGCCAGTTTCGACAGGCCGGTGATGCGTCCGTCCACCGAAGGAATGTAGCCGACGTGGGCCACTCCGTGGAACGGAACGAGGTGGTGTTCGCAGCACGAATAGAGCTCGATGTCGCGCACCAGGACCATCTCGTCGTGGCCGAGGTCGAAGGTGGTGCTCAGCACCTCCTCGGGAGACTGATGCAGCCCCGCGAACATCTCCCGGTACGCCCGCGCCACCCGGCCCGGCGTGTCCCGCAGGCCGTCGCGCTCCGGGTCCTCCCCGACCGCGATCAGCAGCTCGCGTATCGCGCTCTCGACCCGCTTCTCGTCGAAGGGGCCGGCCGAGCGCCCGGCGTCCGCCGACTCGTCGCCGCCGTTCGCGTGGACGGTGATGGGATCGATCACGGGGGCCTCGCCTACCTGCCGTCGCGCGAATCGGCGCCTGAACGCCGGTGAGGCGGCCCAGTCTAATACCTGGGGCCGCCTCCCGATCATCCGATTGATGTCGCCAGGTTCTAGTCGCTGCCGTTCGCCGCGGTCAGCTCCTTGGGCGAGCGCACCGGCGGCACGTCCGAGGGCACCCGCCTGGACGAGCCCGTCCAGGCCGGGCGCGGGGAGCGCAGCCGCACGTCCGCGAAGATGTTCGCGATCTGCTGCTTGTCCAGCGTCTCCTTCTCCAGCAGCTCGAGGACCAGCCGGTCGAGGATCACGCGGTTGTCGGCCAGGATCTCCCAGGCCTCGTCGTGCGCGTTCTCGATCAGCTTCTTGACCTCCTCGTCGACCAGGGCGGCGACGTCCTCGGAGTAGTCGCGCTGGTGGCCCATGTCGCGGCCGAGGAAGACCTCGCCGCTGTCCTGGCC
>DASTAE010000045.1:0-6957 GCA_035712985.1 Actinospica sp. | reverse complement strand
AGCGGCTACACGCCGCTGCCCCCGGCGCGGATCCTGGACACCCGGGCCGGCACCGGCGCGCCCAAGGCGAAGGTCGCCGCGCAGACCTCGATCCCGCTGACGATCGAGGGCGCGGACTCCGGGGCGCTGCCCGCCACCGGGATCACGGCCGTCGCCCTGCACGTGACCGAGACGGACGCCACCGGCGGCGCCTTCCTGAGCGTCTACCCCGACGGCGAGGACGTGCCGAGCACCTCGAGCCTGAACTTCGCCACCGGTTCGACGGTCTCGAACACGGTGATCGTGCCGGTCGGCTCGGACGGGGCGGTCCGGCTCTACAACGGCGCGCTGACCGGGAGCATCGACGTGATCGCCGATGTCGCGGGCTACTACAGCACCGACTCGACCGGCGCCTACGTCCCCGTCGGGCCGACCCGGATCGTGGACACGCGCACGAGCAGCCCGATGGGCAACGGCTCGAAGATCGTGGTGACCCCGAGCAGCCTCGACTCGGCGATCCCCTCGACGGCCGACGCGTACGCGGCGAACCTGACCGTCACCGCGCCGACCGCGAGCGGCGTGATCATCGCCTACCCGGCGGGATCGACCCAGCCGAGCACGTCCAACCTCAACTACGGCAAGGGCCAGACCGTCGCCGGCCTGTCCCAGGTCTCGGCCGGGACCTCCGGCTCCTTCGTCGTCCTCAACCAGGAGACCTCCGGCACCGTCCAGATGATCGTGGACGTCTCCGGCTACTACACGAGCTACTGACACCCGCGGATCCCGAACAGCCGCCGAACCCGCTCCTCGTCGCCGAGGGGCGGGTTCGGTGGTTTAGTAGAGTCCTGTCTTAGTTCTGGGGGACTGAAATGAAAACTCGACAGCGATTGACGCTGGCCACGGTCGTGGCCCTGGCCGGCGTCGGCATCTCACCGGTCGTCGCGCAGGCGGCGACGGCGAGCACCTACTACGTCTCGCCGGCGGCCACGTGCACCGACCTCGGCCCGGGGACCGAAGCCGAGCCCTTCTGCACGATCCAGCAGGCCGCGTCCGTCGCGACCGTCGCCGGCGACACGGTGATGATCGAGAACGGGACGTACTCCGACGAGGTTGATGTCACGGCCGCCGGGACGGCTTCAACGCCGATCACCTTCGAGGCGGTGACGGCGCCGACTTCGACCTCGTACGCCGTGACGACGGGACCGCTGGTGATCAAGGGCGCGTCGTACATCGACGTCCGGGGGATCGCCACTAGTTCCGTGCAGGTGACCGGCGCCTCGTCCGACGTGACTCTCAGCAGGCTGAAGGTCGCCGGTTCGGGCTCCGGCAGCGCGATCGACATCGACGCGGGCGGGACCGGGAACGTCGTGACGACGAGCCTTGTCTACGCCGGCCGCTCGGCGGGAATCACCGTCGACGGCAGTTCGGGCGCCGTCCTCACGAGCAACACCGTGTACGGCTACTGCGGCACGGGGATCGCCGTCGGCGACGACGGCAACGGGAGGGCGTCGGGCGCCACGATCGAGAACAACGTGATCGCGGAAGCGGAAACCTCCGCTGACGTCGGCTGCTCGGCCGCGAGCGCGACCGGCCTGTCGGTGCAGTCGACGGCTGACCTCGCGGGCATCACGTCGGACTACAACTCCGTCTACCCCGACCTCAGCACCGCCTCCGCGGTCTACGACTTCGCCGGCACGCCTTATTCGACCCCTGCCGCCCTCGACGCGGCGACCGGCCAGGGCGCGCACGACTCCGTGGCCGATCCGGTGCTCAACACGTCCGGTGCCATCGGCGGCGAATCCTCGCCGCTGATCAACGCTGCGAACGCCGGCGCGCCGGACGAGCAGACCACCGACGTGTTCGGCAACGCGCGGGTGGCCGACCCGAATGTCGCGGAAACCGGTGCGGGCACGGCCGGATACGACCGTGGCGCGATCCAGTTCGTCGAGGTGCTCGGCATGGGCGCCCCGACCACGGTGGCCTTCGAGCCGAGCGGGGCCACGGTGAACGTGACCACACCGACCCCGACGAGCAACTGGGCCGGCGCGACCTTCACCTACCTCTACAGCTTCGGCGACGGCACCGCATCCTCGACGCCGAGCCACCAATACACGACTCCCGGCACGTACACGATCACTGTCACCGCGACCAGCAGTCACGGCGCGAAGGTGAGCAACAGCACCTCGATCAAGATCCTGGCGCCGACCGGCTTCAGCGCGAGCCTCACCGTCACGCCGTCTTACGGCACCTCCGTGATCGCGACCCTCACGGTCACGTCCGACTGGCCGATCACCGGCGCGGTCCTGCGATACGGCGACGGCAAGACGCCGCAGGATCTGACGCTCCCGGGCGGCGGAGGCACCGTCAGCAGCACCGTGCAGTACACCTACGCGGCGCCCGGGACGTACGCCGTCTCCGCGGTCGTCACCCTCGCGAACGGCGGCCAGTCGACCGTCGGGCAGTCGGTCACCACCAAGGGAACCGACTTCACGCCGTATGGCCCGACCCGGCTGCTCGATACCCGCAAGAGCCAGGGCGGCACGTCGAGCCAACTGCTGAAGGACGGCTCGATCAAGCTGAAGATCGCGGGCACCGGCTCGATCCCGGCGAACGTCACGGCCGTGGCGCTGAACCTGACGGCGGTCAACGCGAACGGCGGCGGCTACATCCAGGCTGACACCGGCACCGACACCGGGACCTCGACCGTCAACTACAACACCGGCCCGGTCTACAGCAACGCCGTGATCGCCCAGGTAGCCACGGACGGCACCGTGACCCTGCGCAACTTCGGCGCGACGGCCGCGGTCAAGCTCGATCTGATCGCCGACGTGACCGGTTACTTCGCGCCGACGACCGGCTCGAGGTACGACTACGTGACCCCGACCCGGCTGATGGACACCCGCAAGGGCCTCGGCGTGGCCAAGGCCAAGCTGGGCGCCGGGAAGACCGACGTGCTCACGATCGAGGGCGCCGGCCCGGTGCCCGCGGCCGGAGTCACCGCGGTCACCGTGAACATCACCGAGACGAACACGACCGGCTCCGGCTACCTGCTGGCCTACCCGGACCAGGCGACGCTGCCCGACAGTTCCACCGTGGACTGGAGCGGAAGCACCACCAAGGCCGCGACCGCGATCGTCCCGGTCGGTGCCGACGGCAGGATCGACATCCACGACGGAGGCGCGGGCACCGCGAGCGCCGACGTGATCGTGGACGTCACCGGCTACTTCACCAGCACCGGCACCGGCGACGTGTACGTCCCGGCCACCCCCGACCGCTTCTTCGACACCCGCAAGTTCGAGGGCACCGCCCCCGGCACCTCCTCCAACGCGGACCTCAGCGGCCAGGACGGCACCCCGCCCGGCTTCGTCGGCTGGGCGCAGTACAACACGATCGTGGACGGCTACGTGCTGAACGCGACCGTGACCCAGACCCCGTCCGACGGCTACCTCCTGGTCTCCGGCGACCCGACCCCCGGCGGCACCTCCACCGTCAACTGGACCGGCGCCGACCAGACCACGGCCAACCTGGCGTTCACCCGGGCCGGCCGGGTCAGCGCCAGCGACGACTACGACTACTACGTCTACTTCTACAACGGCGCCACCACCGGCCGAGTCCAGGTCATCGCCGACGTGATGGGCTACTTCGCGCAGACCTGAGCCGCGACCCGCACCATACGGCGGCCCCCGATCGTCTCAAGGCCTGATCGGGGGCCGTCGGCCATGACGTAGACTGGAGGCGTGAAGCGCCCAGACGGACGACTGACCCACGACATACTCCCCGACGAAGACAAGCACCCGCAGGACGCCTGCGGGGTGTTCGGCGTGTGGGCGCCGGGGGAAGAGGTCGCCAAGCTCGCGTACTTCGGCCTCTACGCGCTGCAGCACCGCGGGCAGGAGTCCGCGGGCATCGCGGCCTCGAACGGCTCGCAGATCCTGGTCTACAAGGACATGGGCCTGGTCTCGCAGGTCTTCGACGAGGAGACGCTCGGCACGCTGCGCGGGCACCTCGCCGTCGGGCACACCCGCTACTCCACCACCGGATCCTCGATCTGGGAGAACGCGCAGCCCACCTTCCGGGCCACCTCGCACGGGGCGATAGCGCTGGGGCACAACGGGAACCTGACCAACACGGCCGAGCTGGTCGAGCTGGTCGGCGCGGCCCGGGCCAACGGGGAGGTGCTCGGCAAGGACCGCGGCGCCAGCTCCGACAGCGACATGATGACCGACCTGCTGGCCAGCCGCTCCGAGCTCAGCCTCGAGGACGCTGCGATGCAGGTGCTTCCCCGGCTGCGCGGGGCCTTCTCGCTCGTCTTCATGGACGAGACCACCCTCTACGCCGCCCGCGACGCGCAGGGCATCCGGCCGCTCGTGCTCGGCCGGCTGGACCGCGGCTGGGTCGTGGCCAGCGAGTCCGCCGCGCTGGACATCGTCGGCGCCTCCTTCATCCGGGAGATCGAGCCGGGCGAGCTCATCGTGATCGACGAGGACGGCCTGCGCTCGCAGCGCTGGGCGGTCGCCGAGCCCAAGGGCTGCGTCTTCGAGTACGTCTACCTGGCCCGCCCGGACACCGCGATCG
Organism: Actinospica sp.; assembly: GCA_035712985.1. Classification (GTDB taxonomy): domain Bacteria; phylum Actinomycetota; class Actinomycetes; order Streptomycetales; family Catenulisporaceae; genus Actinospica. The sequence goes on along the minus strand of DASTAE010000045.1, from coordinate 2,403 downwards.
CCGGCCGCTCGGTCAACGCCTCCCGGCTCGCGATGGGCCGCCGGCTCGCCGACGAGCACCCGGTCGAGGCCGACCTGGTCATCCCGACCCCGGAGTCCGGCACCCCTGCCGCGATCGGCTACGCGGAGCAGTCCGGCATCCCCTTCGGGCACGGCCTGGTCAAGAACGCCTACGTGGGCCGCACCTTCATCCAGCCCAGCCAGACGATCCGCCAGCTCGGCATCCGGCTCAAGCTGAACCCGCTGCGCGAGGTCATCGAGGGCAAGCGGCTGATCGTGGTGGACGACTCCATCGTGCGCGGCAACACGCAGCGGGCCCTGGTCCGGATGCTGCGCGAGGCCGGGGCGCTGGAGGTGCACGTGCGCATCTCCTCGCCGCCGGTGAAGTGGCCGTGCTTCTACGGCATCGACTTCGCCACCCGGGCCGAGCTGATCGCCAACGGCCTCTCGGTCGAGGAGATCGCCCACTCGCTCGGCGCCGACTCGCTCGGCTACATCTCGATCGAGGGCATGATCGAGGCGACCACGATTCCGGCCGACCGGCTGTGCCGCGCCTGCTTCGACGGCGTGTACCCGGTGGAGCTGCCCGATCCGGAGCGGCTCGGCAAGCACCTGCTGGAGATCCCGACCGACGTCGCGGCGTCGCTCAGCCACCCCTGAAAGGCTTTGACGTGAACACGTACGCAGCTGCCGGAGTCGATATTGAAGCCGGTGACCGCGCCGTCGAGCTGATGAAGCAGTGGGTGGCCAAGGCCTCCCGGCCCGAGGTCCTCGGAGGCCTGGGCGGCTTCGCGGGCCTGTTCGACGCCTCGGCGCTGACCAGGTACCGGCGCCCGCTGCTGGCCACCTCGACCGACGGCGTCGGCACGAAGGTCGCGCTGGCGCAGAAGCTGGGCGTGCACCACACCATCGGCTTCGACCTCGTCGGCATGGTCGTCGACGACCTCGTCGTGTGCGGGGCCGAGCCGCTGTTCATGACGGACTACGTGTGCATCGGCAAGGTCGTGCCGGAGACGGTCGCGGCGATCGTCCGGGGCATCGCGGAGGCCTGTGCCGTGGCCGGCTGCGCGCTGATCGGCGGCGAGACGGCCGAGCACCCGGGGCTGCTGGAGCCCGGCGAGTACGACGTGGCGGGCGCGGCGACCGGCGTGGTCGAGGCGGACGCCCTGCTCGGCCCCGACCGGGTCAGGGCGGGCGACGCGGTGCTGGCCATCGAGTCCTCCGGCCTGCACTCGAACGGATACTCGCTGGTCCGGCACGTGCTGCTCAAGCAGGCCGGCTGGGAGCTGGACCGCGAGGTGCCGGAGTTCGGCCGGACGCTCGGCGAGGAGCTGCTCGAGCCGACCAAGGTCTACGCGAAGGCCTGCCTGGAGCTGGCCCGCCGCGTGGAGATCCACACCTACGCGCACGTCACCGGCGGCGGTCTCGCCGCCAACCTGGCGCGGGTCATCCCGGCCGGGCTGCACGCGCGGCTCGACCGCTCGACCTGGACGCCGCCCGCGGTCTTCCGCACGGTCGGCGAGGTCGGCTCGGTCGCGCGCGAGGAGCTGGAGCGCACGCTGAACATGGGCGTCGGCATGGTCGCGGTACTCCCGGCCGAGCAGGCGGACGCCGCGCTGCGGGCGCTCGGCGAGCTCGGCCTGCGGGCCTGGGCGCTGGGCAGCGTCGAAGCGGCCGCGGCCGAGGCCCCCGGTTCGGCGGCGCTGGTCGGCGACTACGCCGGCTGAGCCCGGGTGCGATCAGGGAGCGAGGAAGGGCAGGCGGTGCGGCTCCCGGCCGTCCTGCCTGCCCTTCTCCAGTCCCAGGTCAACGATGAGAATACGAGTCGTCCTCGTCCTCGTCTTCCTCGTCGTCCTCATCATCTTCGGCGTCCTCGGCGTAATCCGCGTATGCCGCGTAGCGCTCGTCGAGTTCATGGTCGCGGGAACCATTGCTTCTCGACTGCGGATGCGGATCACTGACGCCCAGCTCTGACCGCAGACGGTCGAGGTCACCGGCCGGCTGGTACTTCAGCTGGCGAGCGACCTTGGTCTGCTTGGCCTTGGCCCGGCCGCGCCCCATGGCTCGACCCCCTCAACGACGGGGCGTTCACACGGCCCCGGGTCTCGACAACGATCAACTGACAACAGTCACTGGCGTGACCGATGCCTCACGTGGGGATCGCCGGACCGGTCACACAGCTAAAGGTACCTGGTTCCGCGCCGAAGCGGTACGGCAGGGGGCCGAAAACCTCTCCACCACGGGGACTCGATACCTCGGTTGAGGATACATGCCCATCGAGCGGATGGTCGATTCCGACGCCCGCGCGCCGCCCGCCCCGGCGCGTCACCGGCGGTTTCGCGGGGAGCGACCGAGGCGTCCCGGCCGGATCAGGGAGCGGGTCGAGAGCCAGCGGCCCGCGAGC
>DASTAE010000044.1:0-32345 GCA_035712985.1 Actinospica sp. | reverse complement strand
CGTACACCGGCCGCTTCCAGCCGCTGCAGAGCGGATACCGCAGCGCGGGCTGCGGCTGGAGCGCCGACTTCGCCGTCTCGATCCCGACCACCTGGCAGTCCGGCATCTACGCCGCCGAACTGCGCTCGCCGACCGGCGTCCCCTACGACGTCGTGTTCTGCGTCCGGCCGCTGACCCCGCAGAACAAGATCGCCGTAGTGGTCCCCACCAACACGTACAACGCCTACAACACCTGGGGCGGGCACGACCAGTACACGAGCGGCCAGGACGGCGTGCAGCGCACGGTCTCGATGATGCGGCCCTGCCTCACGACGGCACTCGACGGCGACGGCGTGATCAACCACACCCTCTACAGCGACCTGTTCCTGCTGCAGTGGATGGCCGCGCAGAACATCGGCTTCGACACGTACACCGACCTCGACGTCGACGGCACCGGGGCGACCTGGATGCCGCAGTACAAGGGCGTCGTGCTGCTCACACACCCCGAGTACTGGACCGACCAGGCCAGGACGAACCTGTCGAACTACCTCAACGGCGGCGGCCGGGTGATCGACACCGGCGGCAACGTGCTCTACGAGCGGATCGCCTACACCCCCGACCGTTCCGCCGCCGTCTTCCGCACCCCGACCGGCGACCGCGACATCTTCGACGACGCCGGCGAGCCGACGGGCGACGTGCTCGGCGTCGACTTCAACCCACTGAGCTACATGGACTTCTATCCCTATCAGGTCAACGTCGCGCACCCCTGGCTGAACGGCACCGGCCTCACCGTGGGCAGCACCTTCGGCGCCAGCGCCTACAACGGCCCCGGCGCGAGCGGCTGGGAGGTCGACTCCTACGCCGGAACCACCCCCGGCACCGTCGTCATCGCCAGCGGCCTCAACCCCAACGGCGGCGCCGACCTGTGCCAGGTCCCCAAGCCCAACAACGGCTGGGTCTTCACCGCCGGCTCGCTCGCCTTCAACGGAGCGATCCCGAACGACGCGTCCATCCGCAAGATCCTGGCCAACGTCTTCGCCGCCGCGGTCGCCTGACCATGCCGACCACCCCGCGGACCGCCACGCCGACGACCTCCAAGGCTCGGGGGAGCGCGCTGACCACGACGCAGCCCACCCGCCGCGGGCGCGGCCACGCCAAGCCGACCACCGAGTCATACCTAGGAATGGGAGAGAGATGACCACGCCCCAGATCACCCGCCGCGGCCTCCTGACGGCCGCAGTCCTCGTGGCCGCCGTGCCCGGCACCGCCGCCGCCGCGCCCGCCAAACCCGCCCCGGCCGCCGCCAAGGCCGCCCCGGCCGCCCCGAGCCACCATCCCCGCAGCACCGGCGTCCGCACGGACGTGACCGGCAGCGAGGGCAACGCCTCGGTCACCGTCTCGGTGATGCCGGTCCAGGACGTGACCGCGATCGACTACACGATCACCAACGTCGGCGTCATCGCCGACACCTTCACCGTCTGGACGACGGATCTGGACAACGGCCGCCAGTCCCGCAAGCTCTACTTCAACCTCGACGCCGGCGACTCCGACAGCGCCGAGGTCTACGGCCGCCTCAACCACAGCTTCCAGGTGAACGTGTGCCAGTCCGACGGCACCTGCTTCACCGTGGGCCCCGTCGGCCCCGCCGCCCAGATCGGCGGCCCCGCCCGAGGCCTCACCGCCCGCCCCGGCCAGGTAGCCCCGACCCCGCAGCGCTAGCCCCGCACCACACATTCAGCACGGCGGGCACAGCAAAAGCTCGACACTCACTGGGAAGTGAAGGTTTCAACAATGACGGCCATTCCGAGGCTCGCGCCCCCGGCACCATCCCCTCGCACGACGATCGTGCCTGTCGGTGAGGGGTTGGCGCGATGACGGCGACTTCTAGGGTTGCGGCCCTGGCACTGCCCGTTGGCATGGCGTTCGTGCTCTTGGGTGAGGGGTTGGCGCGATGACGGCGACTTCTACGGTTGAGCGGGGCCGGATTCCGCGGCCTCGGCTGGGGGCGCGGATCGGGTCGGCTCCGGTGCGCGGAGGGGGCGGGCGGCCTCGGGGGGTCGTCGTCGGGGCGTGGGCGGTGGCGGCTTGGGTGCTGCCGCTCGGGGCGCACCTGCTGCGCGTCGACTGGGTCACGCTGGTCGTGGCGTGGGTCGGGATCGCGTCGCTGCTGCGCGTCGGGCGGCTGCTTCTCGACCGGCTGGTGTCGGCCGGGATCCTGCTCACGGGCTTCCTGGTCGGGGCCGGATTGCTGTTCTCGGTCTGGCCCTGGGGCCTCGATCCGGTGCCGGTCGGCGGCTGCACGCTCAGCGCGGTCGTCGTCGGCGCCGTGCTCAGCGGGCGGCGGCCGCGGCTGTCGCGGCGGTGCGCGCCGACGGACCTGCTGATCCTCGGCGCGGCGGCGCTGTCCTGGTCCTGCCTGAACGCGCCGACCGCGGGCAGGAGCTTCGCGCACAAGCTCCCTTATCTCGCCACCCGCGAGGACATGTTCAACCACTACACGCTGTACGACGCGATCCACCGCGTCGGCGGCTACGCCTTCTTGAACCTGGGCGCCGTCAAGCCCTATATGAGCCCTGGTCTGCTCAACCCGACCGCGATGGACTTCTACCCGCAGGGCATGCACTTCCTGTTCGCCCTCGTCGACACCTTCCTGCGTTCGAGCACCGACCCCGGCACCGCGATCGGCGAGTACGACCGCTTCGCGCTCTACAACACCGCCGTGCTCGCGATCCTCGCGGCCGTCCTCGTCTGGGCCGCGCGCTGGATCGCCGGACCCGCGCTCGCCGGCTGGCGCCGGGTCTTCGTCTGCGTCACCGTCGGCGGACTCGCCGCCGTCGGCCAGCTCACCACGCTCTACTGGCAGGCCTTCGCCGCGCACGCCGCCGGACTCGTCGTCCTCGTCGCGGCCGTGGCCGTCTGCGCCCGCCCGCCGCGCGCCGCCCGCGAGCAGATCCTGCTCCTCGGCGCGGTCGTCGTCGCCGCCACCTTCATCTACAACCTCACGGCCGTGATGGTCCTCGGCGTCACCGCGATCGCCCTTCTCGTCCACCGGCGCCGCATCCGCCCACACTGGCGCTTCGCGCTCCTGGTCGGTGTCCCGGTCGTCTGCATGTCCCTGGTTCCCTACGTCGCGGAGCTGTTCGCGGGCTTCAACGCCTCGGACAAGTTCCTGATGTGGGGGAGCGCCCTGCGCTTCTCCCGCGTCCCGCTCGTCGTCTTCGCCCTCGCCGGGCTGACGCCGCTGCTGACCCGCAACGGCCGACGCTCGCCCGTCTGGCGCGTGGCCACCCTCTCGCTCGTCTGGTGCGGCGCGCTGACCGCCCTCATGTGCGGATACGCCCTCCTCGAAGTCGGCACCCTGACCTACTACTGCGAGAAGCTGATCGAAGCGGTCTGGGTCGTCTCCCTCGCCTGCTTCGGCGCTGTCGGCCTGCTGCTCAAGCCCGACCTCGACCTCGGCCTCGGCATCGGTCGCGGCCTCGGCCGCGTGCGCGATCTCGCGCTCGGCGGGCTCAGCGCGATCCTGGCCGCCGTGCTGGTCGGGGTGATCCCGCTGGTCCCGACGACGATGGCGAACGGCTCTCCCGAGCAGGGCGTCACCTGGGGCGCGGCCTGGCGCGACGGCTTCATCTCCTCCGGCTTCTCCATCCCGCTCGCCGACCTCGCCAAGCACCGGCTGCTCGGCGACGGCGTCCCGACCGTCGTCCTCTTCGACGACTGGGGCCAGACCAACTGGCGCGTCTCCATGTTCAACGCCGCCCTCAACCACGACCGCGGCGTCATCTCGGACCGCGCCATCGACGCGATCATGAACTCGAACGGGCTCGGCACCCTGAAGCTCTCCGCGGCCGGTACGCCCGCCTCGTCTGCGGACGCCGCCTCGCTGGCGAATCTGGAGGGCCTCACGACGACCGCGCACGTCCCGCTCCGCTTCGTCGTATCCAACCCGGACCTCGCGCGCTACCTCAGGGCCTTCGGGGCCGCCGATCCGCACCTCCGGCTGACGGTGGTTCAGATCGGCGGCCTCTAGGGCCCGGCGGGACGATGCCTAACCGCAAGAGCCTCCGTATATGCACAGGTGGCCGGCTATCGTGGAGAGCACGCCTGCGTCGTCGTACGACTTGGCGAGGGTGTGCGGGTAGCTGGTCACCGAGACGTAGGCGATGGTGTCGCCGCGCAGCACGAAGTACTCGCGGTCATAGAGCGGCAGGTCGGGGAGGCCGGACGAGGCCTTCTCGGTCAGCCACGCCATTCCGGACGAACCCGCGCTCGCGACCTGGGTGAGCTGCGCTCCGGTGCTGGTGATGCCGGAGCAGTTGGACGTGTACTGGTCCTGCAGCCAGGCGTATCCCTGCTGGGCGGCGGAGGCGCTGCTGAAGAAGAAGATGTACTGCGTGGCCTGGTTGTTGCCGCTGCTCGCCGGGGTCGAGTCGAAGGCTTGGATCTGCGCGCCGATGGTCTGGCGCATGAACGCGGCCGGATCCCCGCAGATGGTCAGTGCCTGGTAGTTCGCGGTGTTCGCGACATACCCGATGGTCGACGTCAGCTGCTGGTCGCTGTCCATCTTGGAGGACTGCGCGTTCCACGTCAGGCTGCCGGCGAAGGGCATCTCGCTCGCGGTGAGCCAGGCCTGCGTCCTGACCTGATGCGGGTCAGCGCTCGCGGGCTGGCTGCTGCTCGTGCCGCCCGAGCTCGAGCCGGTACCCGTGCTCGACGGGGTCGTGGACGACGGGCTCGACGTGGTCGTCCGGGTCTGCGTCGGGGCGGTGCTCGGGCTCGCGCTCGGGCCGGCGGTGGCGCTCTTGGTGACGTGCGGCGTCGCGCTGGTCAGTTGCGGCGCGCCGTTGTGCGAGGCCGACAGGGTGGCGGCCGTGGTCGCGCCGACGGCGATCAGGACGAGGGATACGGCGGAGAGGGTGATCTTCTGGCGCACGGCGCGCTTCCTTCCTCGGATACGGGCGGCATCGGGACCGACGGGCCGCGCGGAGCGGGCCACGTGGTCGAGGGCATCGGTCAGGGCATGGTCGAAGTGGTCGGACAAGGTCAGTTCTCCCCTCGCCTGGGCTCGGGCCGGTAGGACGCTCGCGGCAGCGGCGGCGCGCCGAGAGCCTCCGGGGACTCGCTGAGATGGGGCGCCAGCGCCTTGCGGCCGCGGGCCAACCGCGCCTTCACGGCGCTCGCGCTCATCCGCGTCTCGGCCGCGATCTCCTCGACCGAGAGCCCCGCGTAGTGGAAGAGCACGAGGGCCATCCGCTGGTCGGGGGAGATCTTCCGCAGCGCGCTGATGACCGCGACGGCGTCCGGATTCATCCCGGCCGTCTCCGTCGGCTGCTGGTCCCGGCGGTGCGCGCGGCGCCGGTTCACCGCCTTGCGCCAGGCCGAGACCGCGAGCCGGGCCGCGACCGAGCGCACCCAGGCCTCCGGGCTCTCCACCTCCGTCGACACCTTCGCCCAGCGCTGCCAGGCGCGCGCGTACGCCTCCTGGACGCAGTCCTCGGCCTCCGGCAGGCTGCCGGTCAAGGCGAAGATATGACTGACGATCTTTCGGTACGTGGCCGTATAGAACGCGTCGAAGTCCTCATCGGAATCGACCGCCATGCCGCCCCCCTCCCCACTCGCACCGCGATCCCGTTTTTTCGCGGCTTCGGAGACATGACGTGCCGCGCCGTCAGGTGGTTACATCACGGTTCGGTATCGCCGGCCGGACGGGGGAAGGGCGCGGAGCGTTCACCCGTTCCGCCTACCGTCGGGGGAATGGATGAATCAATTGTCGATGAGTCAGGCCTTTCGGCGGCGGACGACGCCGGCTACTCCCGGCGCGGCTTCCTCGCCACCTCGGCCGGGATCGGCGCGGTCGTGGCCCTCGGCGGCGCGGCCGAGGACGTCCTGATGCCAGCGGCTCCGACTACCTGAATTCGGCCGCGAACGCCGCGCCGGAGACCACCTCGTCCGGGGCGCGTATCCCGAACGGCACGGTCACCTACAACCACGGCTACACCGGCGACCAGTATTTCGCGGTCCCGGCCGTGAGCAACGAGGCGGGCTTCGCGCACGACGGCACCACGACGATGCCGACGACGCCCTGCGAGAAGTACGTCTTCGGCCGCCACCTGAAGTAGCACAGCGGCGAGGGCCGGTCCGGGAGGTTCCCGGAACCGGCCCTCGTCTCAGTCTACGAATTCACGCCCTGCAGCCTGCGGACCGCCTCCAGCGCCTCGGTCACGTGGGCGCCGAAGTTCATCATCGAGTTGAACGTGTGCCGCACCGTGCCGTCGCGGTCGATCACGTAGGTGACCCGGCCGGGCAGCACGCCGAGCGTCGAGGGCACGCCGTAGAGCTTGCGGACCTTGCCGCCGACGTCACTCAGAAGAGTGAACGGCAGGTTGTGCTTGCCCGCGAAGGCCACGTGCCGCTCGACGGAGTCCGAGCTGACGCCGATCACGTCGGCGCCGAGGTCGGAGAATGCCTCGTAGCTGTCGCGGAAGGCGCAGGCCTCGGCCGTGCAGCCGGAGGTCTCGTCCTTGGGGTAGAAGTAGAGGACGACGGCGCGCTCGCCGATCCGGTCGGACAGCGTCACCTGCTCGCCGGAGTTCGCCGGGAGCGTGAAGTCGGGCGCCTTGTCGCCTACGCCGATTCCCTTTGCCATGGGTGGGTCTTCCTTTCCTCGAGCCAAGCCCTGATGGAGTGAGCGGTCTCGGCGGGCAGTTCCATATGCGGCACGTGGCCGCCGTCCTGCCGTTCGTAGCGCCAGGACGGGTGCACGCGCGCGGTCGCGTCCGCGGCGGTCACGCTGACCAGGCGGTCGTGCGCGCCGTGCAGCAGCAGGACCGGAGCGGTGATCGCGGCCATCTCGCGGCGGTAGCGCCGCCTGGCCCCGTGGAGCACGAGCGAGCGGGCCGCCCCGACGTACGCGGCGACCGGCGTCAGGCCCTCGGCCTCGGCGGTCTCGGTGAGTTCGACCTCCGTGTCGAGCTGCGTATCGGTCAGTCTGCTGATATCCCCGTAGCAGAGCGACAGCGTGGCCAGGGCGCGCTCGCGGGCCTTCGCGGAGAGCCGGCGCCGCGCGAGCAGCCACGGGCCGGCCACCGGCAGCAGGGACAGGACGATGCCCACGACCGCCGCCGGGTCGAGCCGTCCGCCGCGCCCGGCCGGCAGCACCGGGTCCAGCAGCACGACGCCGCTCACCAGTTCGGGATTCGCCGCGGCCGTCATGATCGAGACCATGCCGCCCATCGAGTTGCCGACCAGCACGACGGGCTCGCCGATCTCCTCGCGCAGGAAGCGGGTGAGCAGCCGGGCGTTCGCGGCGACGCGTGCCGACCTGCGGGTGCCCGGGGTGTAGCCGAAACCGGCCAGGTCGAGCGCGACCGGCCGGGTCGTCTCGGCGAGCAGCGGGCCGAGCGCGGCCCAGTTCGCGTGCGAGCCGCCGAGGCCGTGCACGAGCACGAGGCGCGGCCCGTCCTCGGGGCCGCCGTGCTCGATGCGGTACGGCGTCCGCCGCGTCGTGGAGGTGGTCATCGCGGTTCCCGCTGCGCTGGAGGGTGGTCGAGCTCGTATGCTATCGGCCGTCCCCGCGCGGCTGATCAGCGGGTGGACGGGCGTGGACACTCCGTCACAGTATGTGCTTCAATACGCGACGTGGTCCCCGCTGAGCTGGTCTGACCGTGGCGGGATGGCGGCGGCCCTCGCCCGAATCACCGCGCCCACCGTCGTCGGCGGCATCGACTCCGACCGCCTCTATCCGCCCTATCTGCAGGCCGAACTCGCCGCGCTGATCCCCGGTGCGGACGGCCCGCACCTCGTCCACTCGCCCTACGGTCACGACGCGTTCCTGATCGAGGACGACCAGGTCGCCCAGCTGATCAAACGCACCCTGGCCCTGGCCGAGGATCAGGAGGCGGATCAGTAGGCGCGCCCCACGATCGCCAGCGCGGCGGGCGCGTCGTCGACGTCGGGCACCGAACCGTCCGGCAGAACCAGGCAGCGCACGGTCATGCCGTTCTCCGCGAGCGCGGTGGTGCCCTGCTCGCGCAACTTCGCCCACGGAAGCCGCGCCCAGCCGCTCGCGCCGGCCTCGACCGCCGCCTCGACCGAGTCGACGTCGACCGTGCGCGCGGCCCGGCGCTCCTCCGACTGCCGCAGCAGCAACGCCTGATCCTCCTCGAGGATCCCCGGAAGCTCCGCGGCCAGCGACGAGAGCGCGACCGGCGTCTTCTCCTGCCGAATCCGCCGAACCAGCACACCGGATCCGCTCTCCAGATCCCGCGGCCCGACCTCGATGCGCACCGGCACGCCCTTGAGCTCCCAGTCGACCGAGCGTCGCCCGAACGCGGTGTCCACCCGATCGTCCACGGTCACCCGCAGACCGGCCGCCTCCAGCTCGCGCCCGAGCTCCCGGACCTTCGCCAGTACCGCCGCGTCCTCCTTCACGGCCAGGACCACGACCTGCACCGCGGCGACCCGCGGCGGAATCCGCAACCCGTCGTCGTCCCCGTGCACCATGATCAGTCCGCCGACCATCCGCGTCGCGGTACCCCACGAGGTCTGCCACACGTACTCACGGCCGCCGTCGGCGGTCAGGTAGTCGGTGTTGAAGGCCTTGGCGAAGTTCTGCCCGAGCTCGTGGCTCGTGCCGAGTTGCAGGGCCTTGCCATCGCCCATCATCGCCTCGAGCGTCAGTGTGTTGATCGCACCGGCGAATCGCTCGTCCGGCGTCTTGCGCCCCGGCACCACGGAGATGGCGAGGACCTGCTCCATGAAGTCCTGATACACCTCGCGGTGGATCATCGAGGCGTAGGCGCGAGCCTCCTCGTACGTCGCGTGCGCCGTGTGCCCCTCCTGCCAGAGGAACTCGGTCGTGCGCAGGAAGGTGCGCGGCCGCTTCTCCCAGCGGACCACGTTGGCCCACTGGTTGATGAGCAGCGGCAGGTCGCGGTAGCTCTGCACCCACTTCGAGAAGTACTCGTTGACGATGGTCTCGGAGGTCGGCCGCACCACGATCGGCTCCTCGAGCTGCTTCCCGCCGCCATGGGTCACCACGGCCAGTTCCGGCGCGAAGCCCTCGACGTGCTCCGCCTCCCGGCTCAGGTAGCTCTCCGGGATGAACAGCGGGAAGTAGGCGTTCCGCGCCCCCGCCCGCTTGATCCGGGCGTCCATCGCGGCCTGCATCATCTCCCACAGCCCGTACCCGTACGGTCGGATGACCATGGTGCCGCGCACCGGCCCGTTGTCCGCCAACTCGGCCTTGTTGACGACGTCCTGGTACCAGCGGGGAAAGTCGACCGCCTGGGGGGTGAGAACCGGTGCTTTTGCCATGGGCGGCATCATAAGCGCAGGTGGGCTCATCCCTCCCCTGTTTTTCCGGGAGGCGGCGCCTGAGTACTACTCGGGTCGGGTTGAGTACGGGAGCCGATTCGGGCGGACCGGCCGGGCTGGCTGAATAAGAGCCATGACGATGGATGCTTACATCACCGGCGTCGGCGCGTATCTGCCCGGGGAGCCGGTGGACAACGAGGAGCTCGCGGCCCGCTTCAGCGAGGGGACGCGGCGGGACGTGGCGGTGCGCCGGCGGGTCTTGGCGGCCAACGGAATCCGGACGCGTCACTACGCGCTCGACGAGAACCTGAAGACGCTCGAGCTGAACGAGGAGCTCGCGGCGGCCGCGGCCGAGCGCGCGCTGGCCGATCGCGGGCTGACGGCCCGCTCCGTGCAGATGCTGGCGGCCGGGACCACGCAGGGGGACGTGCTCGTGCCCGGCTTCGCGTCGATGGTGCACGGCCGGCTCGGCGGCGGACCGATGGAGGTGCTGTCCTCGGGCGGGGTCTGCGCGTCGAGCATGGCCGCGCTGAAGGCTGCGGTCGGCGCGGTGCGGCTCGGGGAGCACGCGACGGCGCTCGCGGTGGGCTCGGAGCTGGTCAGCCGGACCCTTCAGCGGACGAACAGGGACCTTCGGCCGGACGAGGCCTTTCTCCGCTGGACGCTGTCGGACGGCGCCGGCGCGGTCCTGGTCGAGTCCGCGCCGCGGCCGGACGGGCTCAGCCTGCGTGTGGACTGGATCCGGCTCACCTCCTACGCCGACACGCACGACACCTGCATGACCGCCGAGCTGGACACGCAGGTGCTGCGTCAGGACATGTCGATGCTGCCTGGGCTGGTGGACCTCGGGGTCGCGGAGTTCACCCGGCTCACCGAGACCGGCCGGATCCCGGCGGACGTGGAGCACGTGCTGTGCCACTACAGCGCCGAGCACTTCCGGCAGACCCTGCAGGCGCGGCTGCGCGAGGCCGGGCACGCCGTGGACGACGACCGCTGGTTCAGCAACCTGTGTACGGTGGGGAACACGGGTTCGGCCAGCATCTTCGTCATGCTCGAGGCGGTCCGTCCGCGGCTGCGCGCCGGGGACCGGGTGCTGCTGGTCGTGCCGGAGTCCGGGCGGTTCACGCTCGCCTTCGCGCTGCTCACCTGCGTCGCCCCGGAAGCGGACGGCGGACCCTCGCGGGCCGAGCTCGCCGCCTCTCCGCTCGGCGGGCCGCTCCCAGGCGATCCGGAGCCCGTGGCCCGGGTGCTGAACGGTCTGGCCGACGTGTGGTCCGAGTTCGAGCGCGGGCTGTCCCGCGTGCCGGTGATCCGGCGCATCGAGGACGGCACGGCCGACGCGGCGGACTATCGCAGGCTACTGCTGAACCTGCGCCAGCAGGTGGTGGACGGCGGCCGGTGGATCGCGCTGGCGGCGTCCAACTTCTCCACCGACATGTTCCACCTGCGCAGCGCCGCGATCCGGCACGCCGCGGACGAGCACCAGGACTTCCAGCTGCTGGAACGCGACTACGTCTCGGTCGGCGGCGATCCGGAGGCCATGCATTCGACCCCCGCCAACGTCGGCTCCGCCGCGCTGTCCGCCTACATGTTCCGGCGCGCCGGGCTGCCGGACCCGGTGGACCTGCTCGGCGCGATGTTCGTGATCGAGGGCCTCGGTGCCTGCAAGGCCGGCGGCTGGGCGGACCGGCTCCAGCAGTCCGTCGGGCTGCGCGACGACCAGCTGACCTTCCTGCGCTACCACTCGGCCGGCGACGACGCGCACTACGAGATCCTGCGGGCCGCCCTGCGCTCGGGCCTGTTCGACGAGGCCCAGGTAGCGCGCATCGTACGGACCGCCCGCGTCGTCGCCCGGCTCTACGTGCTGCAGCTCGAGGAGCTCGACCATGTCTGACATCTGGGACGTGATGATGGTCGACCCGGCGATCCCCGTCGACCGCGCCACCCTGCGGCTGGTGATCCAGGACCAGCGCCGGCCGACCCGCACCTACCTCTACCCGTGGCTGCGGATCCTGTCCCGGATCGCCGTGACCGTCATCGTGGCCGTGAAGCGCTACCTGCCGTTCCAGTTCAGCGCGCACGCGACGATGGACCGGCTCTGCGTCTGGTTCCTGCGCCGCTTCGTCGATCCTGCGGCGGTGAGCCTGCTGATCAGGCACTTCATCGTCGAGACCGACCTGCTGAACTTCGCGATCCGCAACGCGGGCATCGCCGGCATCGACGAGGTCGAGCTGCGGCCGACGACCCTGTCAGGGCTCGGCGACAACGCGGTGATCGAGCACGATCTGAACGTCTACCGCGTACTGCTGCGGATCGGGGCGGCGCGCCGGATCGAAGAGGCGCGCGACGTGTCAGAGCTCGACTTCAGCATGCTCGACGTGCCGCCCACCGACCCGGAGTGGAGCAGCCGGCGGCTGCTCAAGCTCGACATCCAGAGCGCGCTGTGCCTGATGAACATCCCGTTCTCGTTCTGCCTGACCAGCTCCGAGTACCGCAGGGCCGTCCACTCGATGAGCCTCGACGGCTCGCTGCTGACCGTGCTCGCCAAGATCACCGGCGACCAGACGTTCCTCACCTGGGGACTCAACGGCGTCGATCCGCTCCGTGTAGAGAGCAACATCGACGTGCCGCGCGCCGTGTACGAGCACGCGGTGCTGTGCGAGTACGCGCACGCCCGGCTGCGGTTGCTTCAGCGCTCGTCGTCGAGGCCGCGGCTGATGGCGTAGCGCGCGAGCTCGACGCGGTTGTGCAGCTGAAGCTTGTTGAGCGTGTTCTGCACGTGGTTCTGCACGGTGCGGTGCGAGAGCGTGAGCCGCTGGGCGATCTGCTTGTAGGAGAGCCCCGACGCCACCAGCCGCAGCACCTCGGTCTCGCGCTGGGTGAGCTCGGGCGCGTCGTCGGCGGGCTTGCCGGTCTGCGCGGCCAGCCGCCGGAACTCGCCCAGCACCAGGCCGGCCAATCCCGGAGTGAAGACCGGATCGCCGACCACGGCCCGATCGAGCGCCGCCCGGAACTCGGCGGCGCTCGCGGACTTCAGCAGGTAGCCGGTGGCCCCCGCCTTGACCGCGTCGAGCACGTCCTGATGCTCGCCGCTCGCCGAGAGCATCAGGATACGGATGCCGGGGTCCGCCTCCAGCAGACCGCCGATCACCTCGACCCCGCTGAGGTCGGGCAGATGCAGGTCGAGCACGACGAGCTCGGGCCGCGCGGCCGCCGCCAGCCGCAGCGCCTGGGCCCCGTCCCCGGCCTCGGCGACCACGTCGTAGGGGGAGTCGGCCAGGTCGCGGGCGATCCCGCCGCGCCACATGGGGTGGTCGTCCACCACCATCACCCGGATCCGCCGCGGCGTCTCCGGCGCGGCGGCGGCGTCAGCAGCGTCCATGTCCGAACTGTAGCCGAGGCTACCGGGGTACACGGAGCTCGACCTCGGTCCCCTCGCCGAGGACGGACTCCACCCGCGCGGTGCCGCCGAGCTCGTGCAGCCGGCTGAGGATCGACTTCGCCACGCCGAGCCGGCCGTCCGCCGCGGCCTCGGTCAGCCGGCCGCGGGGGAATCCGGGGCCGTCGTCCCGCAGCGTCACGGTGACCTGCGCCGGCTCGTCCTCGATCAGGATCCACGCCCGGGTCTCCGCGGGACAGTGCCGCCGGACGTTGTCGAGGGCGGCGCGCACCGCGAGTTCCAGTTCGCGGGCGGCGTCGGCGGGCAGGTGCACCGGGGTCGCGGGGGCGGAGACGGTCACCGCGAAGCCGCCGAGCTGGGATATCAGCGTACGCAGATCGAGTCGACCGCCGGACGGGGCCTCCGCGTCGTACGAGGGGCCCATCCCGACGAGCGCCCGCAGCGCCGCCTCCTGCTCCCCGGCCAGCCGTCCGAGCTCCGCGGCCTCGCCGCCCGCGGCGAGGCCCTGGCGCTGGACGCGGGAGAGCACCTGGAGCACGGAGTCGTGGATGTCGCGCGCCAGCCGGTCGCGCTCGCGGGCCGCGGCCTCGATCCTGGCCACGCGGTCGAGGGCCTCCTGCGCGCGGACGGCGAGCCGCGCGAGGTAGCCGAGCGAGGCCCCGGCCAGCAGCAGCAGCCCCGGCGCGAACGTGAGCTGGGAGACCGAGAACGCGGAGAACGGCGTGTGCAGCGCCAGGTTGGACAGGCCGATCACCGCCCCGGCGAACAGCCCGCCGCGCCGGCCGAAGGCGACGGCCCACGCCAGCACGCACCCGCCCATCCACATGACCGCGATCGGCGCCTCGCCCTCGATCAGCCGCCGGGACAGCTCGACCCAGTCGGAGGCGAGCACGCAGCCGGCCGTGACGCAGAGGTCTGTGACGAGTAGCGCGACCCGATGGCGCGGCTCGGGAGGGAAGCGCAGCACGGCATAGGCCGTCCACAGCGCCATGACCGTGAAGACCGCCCAACCGACGGCCGGATGCCGGTACGTCAGGAAGTCCTGCGAGACGGTGATCGCCGCGTATCCGAGCGCCGCCACCCGGAAGACGGCCACGGCGCGCCACAGCGGCAGCAGGAGTTCGGAGGGCACTATCCCACCCTATCCGGCCTGCCGGGTAGATGTACGGCCTCGTATTCACCGGATGGAGCGACCTGCTGTATGAGGACCCTGAGTCGCGGGAAGGCCTTGATCGACGGAGCCGAACCGCGGGAGGGACGACAGGGTGCCGCCGAACGACAGTGACAGCAATCCGCATCTCGAGCGGGGCCGGGACCTCGCGCGCCTCGCGCTCGGTCTCGCCGACTTCGGGCTCGAGCAGGCCGAGGGGCTGATCCGGCGCGCCCGCGACGTGGTGAAGCGCAACGACTACGCCGACCTGGCCGCCGACGCGCACGGCGAACTCAAGGCCCGCGGCGACGTCGTGCTGGCCCGGTTCTCGCCCGGGCCCGAGGCGCACATGGAGGCCCTCGCCCGGATCGCGCGGCGCGACCGCGACCTTCCCGGCTCGGCGTGAGCCGTCCGTGTCGATCGCGCTCAGGCCGCGGGTGGACGCCGCCCTGCTCGACTTCGCCGCGCACGAGATCGCTCAGCTGGAACTCGTCGATCCGCGGCTCGTACCGGTCGGGGCGCGGCTGCGCGAGGCGGTGACCGGCGGCAAGCGGATCCGCGCCGCGTTCTGCTACTGGGGCTGGCGCGCTTGCGGGCAGCCGGACATCGAGGCCGCGGTGCGCGCGGCCGCGTCGATGGAACTCGTGCACGCCGCGGCCGTCGTGCACGACGACCTCATCGACGCCAGTGCCCTGCGACGCGGGTTGCCGAGCGCGCACGTCGCGCTGCTCGACGCCGTCGGCGAGGTGCCGGACCGCGTGTGGGCCGCGAACTCGCTGGCCATGCTCGTCGGCGACCTGCTGATGTCCTGGGCCGGGCAGCTGTTCACAACCTGCGGCCTGCCCTCCGCCTACCTCGCGCGGGCCCGGCCGCTCTGGTCCGTGCTGGCCCGGGAGCTGATCGCGGGGGAGTGCCTGGAGATCCTACGCACCGGGGCCGCCCACGATCCCGAGGACTCGCTGAAGATCGTGCGCTACAAGACCGCGAAATACACCATCGAGCATCCGCTGCACATCGGCGGCAGGCTGGGCGGCGCGTCCCCGGCGCTGCTCGCGGCCTTCACGGCGTACGGCGTGCCGCTCGGCGAGGCCTTCCAGCTGCGCGACGACCTGCTCGCCGTCTACGGAGACCCCGAGCGCACCGGCAAATCAAACCTCGACGACATCGCCGGGGCGCGGCCGACGGCGCTGGTCGCGCTCGGCCTGCGCGGCGCCGCGGCGGACGACCGCGAGGAGCTGCTCGACCTGCTCGGCCGCGCCGATTTGACCGCGCACGACCTCGAACGCGTCCGCAAGATCCTGGAGCGCTCCGGGGCCCGCGAACGCGTCGAGCAGCTGATCGCCCAGCGCACCCGCGCCGCGCGCGCCGCCCTCGCCCGCGCGCCGCTGCCCGCCGAGGCCGCCGCCGCGCTGCACGAGCTGGCCGACGCCGTCACCGATCGATCCCTGTAGAAGGAGCAATCCCGATGCCCGTCAGCGTCGAGTCCATGGACCGGCTGCGGCTGCGCGGCGACGCGCTCGCCGACGCGACGATCGACGCCCTGTTCGAGCAGGGCCAGATCGGCCACTTCAATACCCTGATGCGCTGGTTCGACGGCCGGGACGAGCTGCCCGAGGAGGTGCCGCAGGTCGCCCGCGAGTACCTGGCCGCCACGGCCGCGCCGCCGGACTGGGTCGACTGGGACGTGATGGAGACCGCGCGGATGTTCTTCATCGACAACAACGTGCACATCTCCACCGCGCTCTCCTTCGCCGCGATGCCCGCCTGCTACGTCGTGCCGCACGTGGCCCGGCTGCTCTCGGCCACCCATTCGCTCGACTACCCGTCCAACCGGATGGCGGCCACCGGGCAGTTCACCGTCTACCTGATGCGCCCCGACGCCTTCGAGGCCGGCGGCAGGTTCGTCCCGGCCGCGCAGAAGGTCCGGCTGCTGCACGCCTCGATCCGCCACCACCTGCGCCGCGAGGGCGCGTGGGACCAGGAGCGGCTGGGGGTGCCGATCTGCCAGGAGGACATGATCGGCGGGCAGATGATGTTCTCGATCCAGGTCCTCGACGCGCTGCACCGGCTCGGCATCCACCTCAGCGAGGCCGGCGCCGAGGCCTACTTCTACGCCTGGCGCGTGGTCGGCGCGATGCTCGGCGTCGACGTCGAGGCCGCCCCGAGCACGCTGGCCGAGGCGCGGGACTTCTCAGACCTCTACATGAGCAGGTACATGGGCCCCTCCGACGAAGGGGTCGAACTCACCCGGCGGCTCGTCGAGCTCTACGAGCAGGTCGTCCCCGGCACGCTGCTCGACCCGGTCATCCCCGCGCTGATCCGCTACCTGATCGGCGACACGGCCGCCGACTGGCTCGCCGTGCCGCGCTCCGGCCTCTTCGACCGCCTCGTCCCGGTCGCGCCGGTGCTGCTCGGCGTGCTCGAGGCCGCTGAGGACCGCTCGCCGATCGCCGCAATGCTGCTCGACCGGCTCGGCGCGCTGACCACGGCCTTCGAGCTCAGCTCGCTGACGCGAGGCCGGGTCATGCACTACGCCGTCCCCGAGCACCTCAAGGACGAGTACAACGTGCCGCGGTCACGCAACCAGCGATGGAGCCCGCCTCCGGTCTCCCCGCTGGCCGCGCAGGACCGCGCGTGAGGATCAGGCCTCGTTGGAGGCCGCCCACAGATTGATGCCGGCCTCGGTCGCGTACTTGTCGATCCGCGCGAGCTCCTCCTCGGAGAAGTCGAGCCGGTCGAGCGCGCCGAGGCTGTCGTCGAGTTGCGCGACACTGCTGGCCCCGATCAGCACCGAGGTGACCCGAGCGTCGCGCAGCGCCCAGGCCAGCGCCATCTGCGCCAGCGACTGACCGCGCTCGCCGGCCATCGCGTTGAGCGCGCGGACGTGCGCGAGGGTGGTCTCGTTCAGCATGTCCGTGGACAGCGAGGTGTTACGCGCGGCCCGCGAGCCGGCCGGAACGCCGTCGAGGTACTTGTTCGTCAGGATGCCCTGTGCGAGCGGGGAGAAGGCGATGCAGCCGACGCCGGTCTCGCCGAGCACGTCGAGCAGCCCGTGCTCGATCCACCGGTTGACCATCGAGTACGAGGGCTGATGGATCAGCAGCGGCGTGCCGAGCGCCTTCAGGATCTCGACCGCCTCGCGGGTGCGCTCCGGGCTGTAGGAGGAGATGCCCGCGTACAGCGCGCGGCCCGAGCGGACCGCCGTGTCCAGCGCGCCCATCGTCTCCTCGAGCGGGGTCTCGGGGTCGTAGCGGTGGCTGTAGAAGATGTCGACGTAGTCCAGGCCCATCCGGTCCAGGGACTGGTCGAGCGAGGCGAGCAGGTACTTGCGCGAGCCGCCGCCCTGCCCGTAGGGCCCGGGCCACATGTCGTAGCCGGCCTTCGTCGAGATGATCAGCTCGTCCCGGTACGGACGGAAGTCCTGCGCGAAGATCCGGCCGAAGTTGCGCTCGGCGCTGCCGTAGGGCGGGCCGTAGTTGTTCGCCAGGTCGAAGTGGGTCACGCCGCGGTCGAAGGCGCGGCGCAGGATGGCGCGCTGCGTCGCGAGCTGCAGCCCCTCGTCCCCGAAGTTGTGCCACAGCCCGAGGGAGACGGCGGGCAGATCGAGTCCGGACCGGCCGCAGCGACGGAAGGTCGCGCCCTCGTAGCGCTCGTCGGCAGCGTGGTAACCCATGGTCTTACTCCGTAGATCGGTGGAAGCGGGTGTCACAGCCGACTCTTCCCTGCGGGCAGTGATCTGTCCAATAGAAGAATTCGATCCGTCCGATCGCGCCCCGCGCTCAATAAGTGTTCACAGGTATGAACACTTGTCACGTTTATGAAAAGATGTGCGCGAGGCCATTGCCGGTCAGCCCGCGCGGCGCGAATCTGCGGGCAGCGGTGCGAACCCACCACCCCGCATCCGCAGTACCCACGGCATGGAATCGAGGACGAGCCATGATCGGATCGGTGGCGCCCGGACGCGGCGTCGGCAAGGGCACCCTGTACTTCTTCGGAGCGCTGGGCGGCATCCTCTTCGGCTACGACCTGGGGGTGATCGCGGGAATCCTGGTGCTGCTGGCCAAGGACTGGCACCTCTCGCCCTTCGAGAAGGGCGCGATCACGGCGAGCCTCTCGATCGGCGCGATGCTCGGCGCGGCCGTCGCCGGCCGTATCGCGGACCGGCTCGGGCGACGGCGCACGATCATGGTCGCGGCGGTCATCGTCATCGCGGGCACGATCGGCTGCATCGCCTCCGACGGCGTCCTCGCGATGGTCGTCGCGCGCGGCGTGCTCGGCATCGGGATCGGCTGCTCCTCCGCCACGGTTCCGACGTACCTGTCCGAGCTGGCCCCGGCCCGGCTGCGCGGCGCGATGGCCTCGCTGAACCAGATCTTCATCGTCAGCGGCATCCTGATCGCCTTCCTCGTCGACTACTGGCTCGCCTCCTCGGGCAACTGGCGCGCGATGTTCTCCGGCGCGCTGATTCCGGCCGTGGTGCTGCTGATCGGGCTCACCTTCCTGCCCGAGACGCCGCGCTGGCTGCTCGCGGCCGGACACGAGGACGAGGCCCGCGCGGTGCTCGCGAGCACGCACGGCGCCGACGAAGTGGACCGCGAGGTCGACACGATCCGCGAGGTCCTCCGCGACGACGCCGAGGGGCGCGGCCGGGTGCGCGACCTGTGGGCCCCGTGGGTGCGGCCGATGCTGATCGTGGCGCTGATCCTCGCGATCGGCCAGCAGTTCAGCGGCGTGAACGCGATCAACGCCTACTTCCCGACGATGCTGGTCTCGCTCGGGTTCACCACCAACTCGGCCCTGCTCAGCGCCGTCGTGCTCGGTGTCACCAAGCTGCTGTTCACGGCGTGGGTCGTCTTCGTCGTCGACCGCTGGGGTCGCAAACCCCTGCTGCTGCTCGGCAACATCGTCATGGCCGCGACGCTCGTGGCGACCGGATTCGTGGTGCTCGACGTGCACGACAAGTCGCTCCTCGGTTCGCTCACGCTGGTGCTCCTCGTGCTCTACCTGGCCGGATACGAGTTGGGCTGGGGCGCCGTGGTCTGGGTGATGATGGCGGAGATCTTCCCGATGCGCGTGCGCGCCGTCGGCATGGGCGTCGGCGCCGTCGTACTGTGGGCCGCGACCGGCATCATCACGGCCGTCTTCCCGACGATGTCGGACCCGCACAAGCTCGGCCTCGGGCACTCGATGTGGGTCTTCGCCGCGATCAACCTCCTGCTCTTCGCACTGGTCAGGCGCCTGGTCCCGGAGACCAAGGGCCGCAGCCTCGAGCAGATCGAGCTCGACCTGCGCGAGCGCTCGCCCTTCGCGAAGGTCGATGCCTGATTCCGCCTTGAGGGTTAGTTAAGCTGACTTACCATATACTCCCTCGGCATGACCCCCCTCAAGTGGATCGCTACGTCGGCCGGTGTGGTCGTCCTTCTCGCCGCGGCCGGAGAGGTGGCCCTCGCGACGTCGAGCCAGGCCGCCGCGCCGGTCGCGGCGACGGCGGCGACGACGACGCCGGCCGTGGCAGCGACGAGTCCGCAGACCTCGTCGGTGCCCATCGTCATCGCCGCCGCGACGGCGAAGGCCGCCGCGCCGTCGTCGTCCGCCGCGACTCAGCCGTCTGCGTCCTCCGCCCCGGTCGGCCTGGGCGGTTGGGCCGGGCTGCTGCTGCCGGTCAACTCGTCCGGCCGGCTCTCCGGCAAGAACGCGATGTCGGTCAGTCCGGCGCGCCTGTACTCGCCCTGGCTGACGCGGACGAGCAGCGGCGCCTTGGAGTTCTGGGCGCCCTCCGGCGGCGCGACCACCCCCGGCTCGCTGCACTCGCGCACCGAGCTCGAATCGGCGATCAAGTACGACGTCGGCACGGTGAAGCACGAGCTCGACGCGACGCTGGAGATCCAGCAGTTGCCGAAGAGCAACCCGGAGATCTGCGTCGCCCAGCTGCACGCGGGCGGCCACGGCGGCTCGGACCCGTTCGTGATGGTCGATGACAAGTCGGGGAAGCTCTACGTGATGGTCGAGTCCGGCACCGGCGCGTCGCCGAGCTTCTACACGCTGCTGACGAACGTGGCCGTGGGTTCCTCGTTCAGCTACCGCCTGGCCGACAACGGGAACGGGACGCTGACCTTCAGTGCGAGCTCGGGCGCCCGGAGCAAGTCCTACACCGTCCGCGTGCCCTCGGCCGTGGACGGCGCCGGCGGACACTTCTCGGCCGGCGACTACGAGCAGGGCACTGTCAGCGAGGGCTCGAACGACGGCGGAAAGGTGCTGTTCACGGCCCTGAGTCAGAGCTAGGACACGCATCGTTGACGAGTGTCGCGCGCGGCGCTACCTTTCCCGCAACATTCCTATCAATGGACAGAGTTCATATATATGAACTCTGGTGAGCGGGCGGGGCTGCTGACATGAAATCCAGGAAGACGGTTCTGCGGGCGGCGGCGCTCGTGCTCGCGGCCTGCGGCCTCGCCGGGTGCGGCGGCGGCACGGGCGGCGGCTCCGCGGCGAACGCCACCGGGCCGCTGACCGTGTGGATCCGCGGGTCGAGCGCCTCGATCAAGGCGTACCAGGCCGTCTTCGCGTCGTTCACGCAGCAGACCGGGATCAGGGTCGCCGCCTCCGGGACGCTCACCGACTTCGACACGAAGATCTCCGCGGCCGAGGCGGCGCATCAGCTCCCGGACCTGGTGATCGACAACGCGTCCCAGCTGGGGAACTACGAGACGCAGGGAATCCTCCAGCAGATCCGCAAGTCGGACATCGCCGACGCCGCGCAGCTCACGGCGCAGGCCTGGGCGTCCGTCACCGACCTGCACGGCGACTACTACGCCGTGCCCTTCAGCGCGCAGGCGAACGTGCTGCTGGTGCGCAGCGACTGGCTCAGTGCGCTGAAGCTGCCGGTGCCGACCACGTGGGCGCAGGTCGAGCAGGACGCGATCGCGTTCACCCAGGACCATCCGGCCGGCCCCGGGCAGCAGACCTACGGCATCGACGTGCCCGGGACGACCGCGACCGGATACGTCTCCTGGTGGTGGTCCTCGCTGCTGTGGCAGGCGGGCGGCGACTACGTGAAGAGCGACGGGAACGGTAAGTACACTGCGACACTCGACTCGCCGGCCGCCGTCGCCGCGGCGCGGGAGTTCGAGAAGCTGGCGTGCACGGACAAGGTCGTGCAGCCCGGCTACCTCAACGACTCGACGACCGCCGCCAACAAGGCGTTCCAGACCGGACAGGTCGGCATGTACCTGACCGGTCCCTACGCCTACGCGACCTCGGACGCGACCGGCGTGAAGGGCAGGTACGTCGCCGTCGCCCCGCCGCGGGGCCCTGCGAGCGCGGAGACCCTCGCGGAGGGCACCAGCCTCTACCTGATGGCCGGGGCGAAGACGGACGAGACGCTGAAGCTCGAGTCCTTCATGACCACCCCGGCGGCGCAGAAGCTCGGGATGACCGCCGTGCCGGCCGCGACCGTCGTCCGGCTCCCGGTCAATTCGACGGTCGACGCGGCGACGGTGCACAAGGGCGATCCGCGCTGGGCGCTCGCCGAGCAGGTGTACCGGCAGCAGGGGCACTACGAGTACGACTCGTTCCCGAACTGGACCGCGCTGCGCCAACTCGCCTCGGACGAGATCAACACGATGATGGCGAGCTGCGCGTCGCCGAGCGCCGCGATGGCCGACCTGAACACGAAGTTCCAGGCCATGCTGCGGCAGCAGGGGATCGCCGGGTGACGCTGCCGCACCCCCTTGCGTCGATCCGGACGCGCAGGGCGGCGGTGCCGTGGCTGTTCCTGGCCCCGGCGCTGCTGTTCCTCGCGGTCTTCCGCTTCTGGCCGACGATCTGGGGGATCTACCTCTCCTTCTTCGACGTCCGGCCCTACCTCGGCAACCAGTGGATCGGCCTGGCCAACTTCCGGCAGGCCTTCGACGATCCCGCGCTGCGCACCGCCGTCCTGCACACGCTGATCGACGCGGCGGCGTCGGTCGCCGGCTCGGCGTTCCTCGGGTTCTGCCTCGCCCTGCTCCTCGAGGGTCCGGCGCGGCATCTCAAGCTTCTGCGCACGGCGGTCTTCCTGCCGGTCGTCGTCTCCATGGTCGCGGCCGCGGAGCTCTGGAACGACCTGCTCTTCCCGGGCTCGTACGGCGGCGTCAACTCCGTGCTCGGCTACGTCGGCCTCGGCCCGTACCCCTTCCTGTCCAGCCCGCACTCCGCCCTCGCGACCGTGATCGGCGTGCAGATCTGGAAATCCGCGCCGTACGACATGATGATCTTCGTCGCGGGCCTCGCCGGGATCGACCGCGAGCTCTACGAGGCGGCCGCGATCGACGGCGCTGGGCTCTGGCAGCGCCTGCGCCGGATCACGCTGCCCGCGCTGCGCCCCGTCACCACGATCGTGCTCACCCTGGGTACCATCAGGGCCCTGCGTGTGTTCACGGAGATCTACGTGCTCACCGACGGCGGCCCCGCCGGATCGACGCAGACCGTCGTGCCCTATGACTACCAGCAGGTCACGACCAACAACGACATCGGATACGCGGCGGCCGTCTCCACGCTGCTGCTGATCGTCACCGTGCTGCTCACCGTGCTCGTCCGGTGGTGGCGCGGCCGGCTGGAGGACTAGTGGCCATCGTCGGATCCTCGGCCACCGCACTCGGCCTACGCAGCCGTGGCCCGCGCAGCAGTGCTCTTAGTCGTGGCCTGCGCCTGCTCGCCTATGCGGCCGTCATATTCGTGTTCGTAGTCCCTCTCTGGGCGATGCTCGCGACCGCGCTCAGCAGCTCGCAGTCGGAGCTGGGCAAGACCTTCCTCTCCCCGCGCGGCCTGACCGGCGGCAACTTCTCCACGGCCTGGAGCTTCGGCGTCGGCCGCGGCCTGCTGAACTCCGTCCTCATGGAACTGGTCGGCCTCAGCCTCCAGCTCACCGTCTCCAGCCTCGCCGCGTACGCGCTGGCCAGAAAGCGGTTCAGGGGCGCGGCGGCGGTCATGATGCTGATCATGGCGACGATGATGATGCCCGAGGAGGTCATCGCCGTCCCCTTGTTCCTGATCATCGGCAAGATCCCGGAGCCGTTCACCGGCGGCACGCTGCTCAACTCCTACGGCGGCCTGATCCTGCCGCTGGTCGGCTGGGCGCTGCCGATCTACATCCTGACCGCGTTCATGAAGCGCGTGCCGCTGGAACTCGAGGAGGCGGCGCGGGTGGACGGCGCCGGCGACCTGCGGATCTTCCTGCGGATCATCCTCCCGCTCTGCGCTCCGGCGCTCGGCACGTGCGCGGTGTTCGGCTTCCTGATGATCTGGGACCAGTACCTGCTGCCGCTGCTCGTCGTGCAGAACCCGTCCCTGGACCCGCTCACCGTCGTCGTCACCTCGCTGCAGTCGAGCGAGGAACTGCCGGACGGGGTACGGTTGGCGGCGGCCGCGATCCTGATGGTGCCGAGCGTGCTGTTCTACCTCGGGCTGCAACGGGCCTTCGAACGCGGGCTGCTCTCGGGTTCGATCAAGGGCTGAGTCCGCTTTGTAGTGTTCTGATGACCTGGTTCACGCCGATGTAATTCGTGATCTACCATTCAGCCCCTTGCTGCTTTGCCTTGGACGGCCGGTACGTGGAGAATGCCGCCCGTGATCGGCATATCAGAGGGCATGGTCCTCGCGGAGCGCTACCGCCTCGTACGGCGGCACGAAGATCTCGGCATCGGCGAGTTCTGGGGCGGAGTGGACCAGGAGACCGGCTCCGAGGTCTGGGTCTGCTTCTCGGACCGTCCCGGGCTCGGCCGGATCGCCCAGGAGATGCAGCAGTGGAAGGCGCCCGCCACGCCGCGGGTACTGGACGAGGGCGAGGTGCGGCTGATCCTCGACTCCCGCACGCTCGGCGCCGGCGGGGCCCAGGGCCGCGCGGCCACCCACGTGGAGGTGGTGGTCGAGTTCGCGGTGCAGGAGCCCGCGCTCGGCAAGCCGCTGCCCGGACGCATCGTCCGCCGCCCGCTCGCCCCCGCCGAGGCCCTGGCCATCGTCGCGGCGATGGCGGGCGCGCTGGACGAGGCCCTGTCGGCCGGATACAGCCACGGCTGGATCAGCGCCGCCTCGGCCTGGAACCTGCGCCGCCGCGTCTGCCTGGTGGACCTGGTCTCCGGCCTCGCGATGGCCGACGACGTGAAGATCGACGTGGCCGCCCAGGCCACGGGCTTCTACGCCCCCGAGCGGGTCGCGGGCGGCGGAGCCGACGAGGCTGCCGACGTCTTCGCCCTCGGCTGGCTGCTCTACGCCTCCCTGGTCGGCATGGCCAACCTCGAGGCCTACTACGCCGAGACCATGGCCGCGGCCGGATCCTCCAACACCGCCGAACTGCTGACCCTCTGGCGCCACCGCACCCGCGAGCACGTCTCGATGCTCCTCGAGGGCGACTCCGCCCTCGCGGTCCTCCTCCTCGGCGCGCTCGCCGAGCGCCCCGCCGACCGCCCCACCCTGGCCGCCTTCCACACCGCCGCCGCCGAAGCCGCCCGCGGCCTGGCCGGCGCCGCTGCCCTGGTCGCCTACCAGCCGAAGCGGCGCCCGGCCGCCGCTGCCGCCGCGATGGCGGCCGAGGCCGCCGAGCTCGCCGGAGCCGTGGCCGCCGGAGCCGTCGCGGGCGCCGTGGTCGGCGCCGTCGCCGAGGAACTGCTCGCCGCCGAGTCGGGTTCCGTCGCCGCCGGGTCGGCCGGTGCCGGTGGTGGCGCTGAGTCGGCCGCCGCCGAGTCGGGGTCCGTCGGTGCTCAGGCTGGTGCTGGTGCCGAGTCGGGCGCAGCCGCTGGTGAGTCTGCCGGCGCCGGCGGCGGTGCTGCTGTCGCGGCTGCCGGGTTGGCCGGCGTCGGTGTCGGCGCGGCGCTGGTGGCCGCCGAGTCGGGCTCGGTGGGTGCCGGATCCGGTGGAGCTGGAACTGAGTCCGGCTCTGCTGGTGCTGGTGCTGGTGCTGGTGCTGGATCGGCTGGCTCCGGGGCCGCGTCCGTGGCTGCCGAGTCCGGGTCCGTCGGTGTCGCATCTGAGAGTGCCGCGGTCGCGGCCGGAGCCGCCGGGCTCGTCGGCGGCGCGCTCGCCGTGGAGGCGTTCGAGAGCGTCGGGGCCGGTGGCGGCGCCGGCGGTGGCGCCACCGCCGCCGGGCACCACGGCGGTCGGCGGGCGCGGCTCGGGACGGGGATGCTCGTCGCGTGCGGCGTCGGACTGCTGGTGATCGGCGTCGGGACCGGATACGCGTTCGGCTCCTCGGGGAGTCAGCACTCGGCGACGAACAGCATCCTCGGCAACACGACCACCACCGGCGGAGCCTGCGCGCCCACCCCGTCCGCCTCGGCTTCGACCTCGGCGGCGACCTCGACCTCGGCTGCGGCCGGCGCCTCGGCCTCGCCCACCGTCTCAGCCCTCGCATCCGCGACGTGGAACGAGAACGCCGCCCTTCCCCTGCCCACCTCGACCTCGGCGGCCGTGAGCCAGCTGTCGCAGATCGTGTCCGGGGCGCAGAGCAGCGGGCTGATCACCGGCTCGATCGCGGTCACGCTGAACAGCGAGATCACCACGGTCCAGCGGTCCATCGCGTCCGGCTCGGGCACCTCGAGCGCCGTCAAGCAGCTCAGCGGCACGATTCAGACCGGACAGGCGGCGGGCACGATTCCGCAGGGTCTGTCCGTGCAGCTGAACTCGACGCTGTCCTACCTCTCGGGTGCCGCGGGCAGCTGACCTCACCCCGGACAGACGACGAGGCCCCCGCCGAACTGCGGCGGGGGCCTCCTGCTTTCCACGATCGCGCTAGCTGCTACGGCGCTTGCGCCTCATGCCGCCGACCGACATCGCCCCGCCCACCAGCACGAACGCCGCGCCTGCGGCGGCAAGCTCCGGCAGGTGGTAGGCCCCCGTCTGCGCGAGTCCCACCATCACCGCGAACCGCTTGGTGACGACCGTGCCGTTCGCCTCGACGATCTTGAGCGCGAACGAGTCGGTCCCGATGTACGACCCCGCCGGAGCATACGTGGCCGTACAGTTTCCGGCGTCCGTGGACACCGTTCCGTGCGAGGGCCCGCTCACCACGTCGATGTCCCGCGCCGTCCCCGTGCACACCGGCACCGTCACCGGCTCCCCGGGCGACGTCGTCACCGGGATGTCGGCGGGCACGACCTGGGAGATCGGCGCGACCGGCTTCGGCTTGCGGTGATGCGGCGGCGCAGTCGGCTGGTCGTGCGCCGCGATCCAGAGCTGATACGCCGGGATGCCGCTGTTCAGCGTGGCGGTGAGCACGATCCTGGTGACCGCCGCCGTGGGCCTGAACCAGCCCGAGGCCCCGTCCGTGTCCGCCACGTTGCCCCGCAGCGTGCCCGTCGCCCCGTCCCACCCCGGCACGTCGGCGCTCCGCGTCCCGCGGCACGTGCTCGGCAGCGGCGAGCCCTCGCAGAAGTTGAAGGTGCCCTGGAAGCCCAGGTCGGAGATCGGAAGGTGCACATCCCCCGGCCCGTACACCCGCACCCGCACGTCCTCGGCGTCCACGTCCCCGAGCGCGAACCCCCAGGTCCCCGCCGCGGGCGCCGCGTCGAACGTGATCTCCGTGGTCGAGGGCCGCCGCCCCCGCGCCAGGTGCAGCAGCGCGTACGGGCGGTTCCGCGAGCTCCCGAAGGCCTGCCCGAACGGCGTGGACGAGTTCAGGAACGCGCCGGCGCCGGAAGGAGCCGTCGGGTTGGTGCTGTCGGTCTCGATATGCCCCGCCGGAAACCCGGCCGCGGGCAGCGAGACCTGCCCCGTGTCGAAGTCGTAGCCCGCGTAGCCCCCGCCCGACGCCCAGGCCGCCGAGGCCGCGCCCGCCACCGCGAGCACCGCCGCGCCTCCCGCCAGCGCGACCCGCCCGATCCCCTTTCCCGCGAAAAGCACCCTGAACCTCCAGTATGGACCTCGGCTGCCTGTTGACGGCCGGCCATCCACCCTGCCGCCCCGCCGGGCCCCGGCCGGCCCGACACCTCGGCGGTGATCACGGAACCCCTCGTTCGGCGGAGGCGAAGAACGAGGCACGCCCCCGCGTCGGGAGCGTGCCTCGAAGAGCGACCGTGCGTCAGATGTTCCTGAGCACGTCCTCGACCATCGACTTCGCGTCGCCGAAGAGCATGGCGGAGTTGTCGCGGAAGAACAGCGGGTTCTGGACTCCCGCGTAGCCGGCGGCCATGGAGCGCTTGAAGACGATCACGTCGCCCGCCTCCCACACCCGCAGCACCGGCATGCCCGCGATCGGCGAGCCCGGGTCCTCGGCGGCGGCGGGATTGACCGTGTCGTTCGCGCCGATGACCAGAACCACGGACGTGTCCGCGAAGTCGTCGTTGATCTCGTCCATCTCGAGGACGATGTCGTACGGGACCTTGGCCTCGGCCAGCAGCACGTTCATATGCCCGGGAAGCCGCCCGGCCACGGGGTGGATGCCGAAGCGCACGTCGACTCCGCGCTCGCGCAGGCGCGCCGTCAGTTCGGCCACGGGGTACTGGGCCTGGGCCACGGCCATGCCGTAGCCGGGCGTGATGACGACCGACTTGGCATTGGTGAGCAGGGTGGCGACCTCCTGGGAGTTGACTTCCCGGTAGTCGCCGTAGTCGGTGTCCGAGCTGGTCGGGGCCTCGATGCCGAAGCCGCCGGCGATCACCGAGATGAACGAGCGGTTCATCGCCTGGCACATGATGTACGACAGGTACGCACCGGAGGACCCCACGAGCGCGCCGGTGACGATCAGCAGGTTGTTGTTGAGCAGGAAGCCCGACGCGGCCGCGGCCCAGCCCGAGTAGCTGTTGAGCATGGAGACGACCACCGGCATGTCGCCGCCGCCGATCGAGGCGACCAGGTGCCAGCCGAGGCCGAGCGCGACGAGCGTGACCGCGATCAGCAGGCCGAGGTCCGGCGTGCCGACGAACACCCCGGTCAGGATCGCGAACGCGGCCAGCGCGCCGAGGTTGATGTAGTTCTTGCCGGGCAGCATCAGCGGCGCGGACTTCATCCTCGCCGACAGCTTCAGGTAGGCGACGATGGAGCCGGTGAAGGTGACGGCGCCGATGAACACGCCGATGAACACCTCGGCGTGGTGGATGTGCAGCAGGGAGCCGGCGAACTCGGTCTGCCCGGCGGTGTGCTCGACCGAGAAGAACCCGTCCCAGCCGACCAGCACGGCCGCGAGGCCGACGAAGCTGTGCAGCAGGGCGATGAGCTCCGGCATCCCGGTCATCTCGACGATCCGGGCGCGCCACAGGCCGATGACGGCGCCGCACGCGACGGCGACCACCAGCAGCGTCACGGCGATGGCCGCGGCGTTCTGCACGGCCACGCCCACGGTCGCGGCGAGCGCGATGGCCATGCCCGCGATGCCGAAGACGATGCCCTGGCGGGAGGACTCGTGCCGGGAGAGCCCGGCGAGGGTCATGATGAACAGCAGCGCCGCGATGATGTACGCGGCGTCGGCGATGCTCTGCGCGGTCACGGATCAGCCCTTCGAGAACATGCCGAGCATGCGGCGGGTCACGGCGAATCCGCCGAAGATGTTGATGGAGGCGAGCAGGATCGCCACGAAGGACAGCACCCGGACGATCGTGCTGCCGTGCCCGATCTGCAGCAGCGCCCCGACCACGATGATCCCGGAGATCGCGTTGGTGACCGACATCAGCGGGGTGTGCAGCGCGTGGTGCACCTTCCCGATGACGTAGTAGCCGATCACGGTGGCGAGCATCAGGACCGTGAAGTGCTCCGGCAGCGGCTGCGGCGCGAACGCGTTGACCAGCCAGAGGGCCACGATGCCCGACCCGATCAGCGTGAGCCGACGCGTGGTCGACATCTTCTTCTTCTCCGGCTTGACCACCGGTGCGGCGGGGGCGGCGGGCGCGGCCGACACCTGCACCGGGGGCGGCGGCCACATCTTCTCGCCCTGGTGCACGACCGTGATGCCGCGCTGGACCACGTCCTCGAAGTCGAGAACCAGCGTGCCGTCCTTGCCCGGCGTGAGCAGCTTCATCAGGTTCACCAGGTTGGTGCCGTAGAGCTGCGAGGACTGCGCGGGCAGGCGGCCCGCGAGGTCCGTGTAGCCGATGATGGTCACGCCGTTGTCCGTGACGACCACCTCGCCGGCCCGGGTGCCCTCGACGTTGCCGCCCTGGGCCGCCGCCATGTCCACGATCACGCTGCCGGACCTCATCGAGGCGACCATCTCGCCGGTGATCAGGCGCGGCGCCGGACGGCCCGGAATGAGGGCCGTGGTCACGATGATGTCCACCTCGGGCGCCTGCCGCGCGTAGAGCTGCGCGGCGAGCGTGTTGTAGTCCTGCGACATCTCCTTCGCGTAGCCGCTCGCGCTGACCTCGGCCTCGGCCGACTGGACCGCGAGGAACTCGCCGCCGAGCGATTTGACCTGGTCGGCGACCTCCGGACGCGGGTCGGTGGCGTACACGATCGCGCCCAGGCTCGACGCGGCGCCGATCGCCGCGAGCCCGGCCACGCCCGCCCCGGCCACCAGCACCTTGGCCGGGGGGACCTTGCCGGCCGCGGTGACCTGGCCGGTGAAGAACCGCCCGAACCGGTGCGCCGCCTCGATCACGGCGCGGTACCCGGCGATGTTGGCCATCGAGCTGAGCACGTCCAGGGACTGCGCCCGCGAGATGCGCGGCACGGCGTCCATCGCGAGGACGGTCACCGGCTTCGCGGCGAGCGTCTCGACAAGGTCCGGGTTCAAGCCCGGCGCGAGCAGCGAGACGAGGGTGACCCCGTCGTGCAGCCCCTCGATCTCGCCGGCGTCCGGCGCGTTCACCTTCAGAACGACGTCGGCGGCCCAGACCTCGTCCGGGCCGCCGACCGTCGCTCCGGCCGCGACGTACGCCTCGTCGGCGAACGAGGACAGCACCCCCGCGTCCTGTTCGACGATCACCTCATACCCGAGTGCGCGTAACTGCTCGACGGTGCGCGGCGTGGCCGCCACGCGTGTCTCGCCGGCAAGGCGCTCCCGGGGCACTCCGATGTGCATTGTCATGGTTCGAGCCCTCCTTGGTGGGTCTCGATCGTGTCCTGCCATGGTTCGAACGCGGCAGGGCTGGCGACAGCACCTTAGAAAACCCCGGCAGGTCCGTCCAAGACTTGTATTTCAGTCCGTCATGCCCTACGTGAGGTTACGCCGCACGCCTTCCTGCACGGCGCCGACCACCACGCGCGCCGCGAGGCCGATCAGCAGCAGGTCGCCGATCATCTGGGTGACCACGACGATACGCGCGGCCTGGGAGTGCGGCGCGATGTCCCCGAAGCCGACCGTGCTGAACACGGTGACGGCGAAGTAGAGCGCGTCCGTGCGCGTGATCGGCTGGGCGAAGCTCCCCGCCTCGCCCCGCTCCATCAGGTAGTAGGCCGCCGCGTAGAGCAGCAGGAACGGCGGCACGGACGAAGCGAGCGCATCCACGGCCCGCAGCCGCGGGTGCGGGGAGCGCGCGATGGCCCTGACCTGCCAGACCAGCAGCGCGGTGATGGCGGCCAGGCCGAGCACCAGCGCCACCGCGTAGCCCCCGCCGAACGGCTTGTCCATCGGCAGCTCGTAGTACGCGACGACGAGCCCCGCGACGACGAGCACCGTCCGCAGCATGGTCAGCACCACGACACGCCGCCCCGCGGCCTGCGCCGGGCTCCCGTCCCCGGCCTGCGCCCCGCCGCCCTCCCGGTCGTCGCCGCCGCCCGGCTCGGATCGCTGCTGCGTCATGGCACCCGCCTCCAGCTCAAGCGTGCGGGCTGGAGGCGGGACGTGCACCCGGGATGGTCCGGACGGGGGTCGGGACGGGTCGGTGCCGATCGGGACGGGCCGGGACGGCTCAGGACGGGTCAATACGGCTTAGGACGGCCTAGGACGGCCTAGGACGGCTCAGAACGGCTCAGGGTGCGGGCGTGGCCCCGGGGAAGTCGGCCATCGGGCAGTAGTTCGGGTTCGTGGCGTCGTACTGGTGCAGGCCGAAGGCGATGCCCTGCTGCGGGTTGGTCGCGACCGGCGGCGTGTCGCCGATCATCACGAGGGCGTGCCAGCCGGTGACGGACGCGGTGTAGAGCGTGCAGTTGTCGATGACCTTGGTCTTCTGCCGGAGTGTCGCGTCGACCCGGTTCTGGATGAACGTGGTCGAGTACGACGGGTCGGCCTCCAGCAGGAACAGTTCGTTCGCCGCGACCGGCGTGCTGGCCCAGAAGGACTGGCCGGCGGTCAGGTAGATGTCGGCGATCGAGACGACGTTGTTGCTGTTCAGGTTCATGAAGCTGATGTCGGGGTCGGCGAACCCGGTCGTGCCCTGGTGCGTCGGGGTCGGGATCGAGACCTCCGTCGAGCCGTACTGCGCCTGGACCCAGTACTTGCCCGCGTTGATCGCGTTCACGAACGGGAAGTAGCTCTGGTACGGCTCGGTGCCCGCGTTCGAGTCGACGGCGATGAAGTTCGTCAGCCCGGTGCCGTAGGTGCTCTCCTGGAGCTGGTTCCCGTTCTTGTCGTCGAGCGCGAGGAAGTACTCCGAGCCGGTCGTCGGCTGCACGGCCGTGACGGACCAGTAGGGGTGCGACGTCGTGTACGTGTACTGCAGCGACGAGGTGCCGGTCAACACCGAGCCACTCGGCAGCACGGTCGTCGCGGAGGCCGTCGCGGCGTCCGCGAGCACGAGCAGCAGCGCGGCGGCGGTCAGTATCAAGGGCCTGTTCACAGCTTTCCCTCCCGAGGTTGTGCCCGGAGCGTACCTCCGGGTGCCCGGGACTGAAATGAGTACCGGGTACTCAAGACCCTCCCCGTGGTCCGGAGCGAGAGTGAGAGCACTTGAGGGGAGACAAGGAGTACACGATGGGAATCCTCGGAAAGCTGGGCAAAGGCCTGAGCAACCTCACCGGCGGCGTGGACGCCGAGGTGATGAAGAACGGCATCCCCGCGCAGGCGGTGGTGCTCGCCGTGGTGCCGACCGGCACCACGATCGAGATCGGCAACGGACTGGTGGAGCGCGTCTGCGAGTTCGCCGTCCAGGTGTTCCCGGACGGGGCGCCGGAGTACCGCACCACGGTGCGCCAGCGCATGCCCGAGATCATGCTCGCCCGCATCCAACCGGGCGTCAGCCGCGTGGCCGCGAAGGTGCACCCGCAGGACCAGCAGCGCGTGGCCCTTGACTTCAACGCCCCGCCGCCCCCCGTGCGCCGCGCCGCGAGCCAGGACCCCCGGCACAGCGCCGCGCACGTGCTGGCCATGGGCGAGCCGGCCTACGCGGTCGTCATCAGCGGCGAGCCGCTGAACATGACCAACGCCCAGGGCGTCCCCATGTTCGCCTTCGACCTGACGATCATGCCCGAGGGCCGCGACCCCTTCCAGGTCCGCGCCGGCATGCCGACCCCGCCGAGGGCGCTGCCGCTGATCTTCCCCGGCTCGCGGGTCCCGGTCCGCTTCCTGCCGGACAACCCGAACGCCGTGGTCATCGACTGGCTCTCGGCGGGCGTGAACTGAAGGGGAGCTGGGGTGGGCGCGGGAGTGAGCTGAGGGAA
>DASTAE010000043.1:0-4557 GCA_035712985.1 Actinospica sp. | reverse complement strand
TCCTCGGCGTGGCGATCGGCTTCTGGCTGTGCTACTTCGCGATCCCGTTCGCCGCCTTCGGCATCTACGGCTTCGTGTTCGAGTACTACCGCGGTGAGAACAAGCACTACTGACAGGCAGCGGTTTTGTAACAGAACCTCAGCAAGGGCCGGTACGGAATATCCGTACCGGCCCTTGCTGCATACGCTGTGCCTGACAGGGGGCGTAGACCGCGGGTCACAGTGGGAGGACGCGTTTTCATGGCGGATAAGGGGACCGAGCAGCCGGTCGAGGACGGGCAGCCGGAGGAGGAGCCACAGGCGCAGGCGGAGCCGGTTCAGGAGACGGATCCTGAGCCCGCCCCCGAGCCCGTTGCCGAATCCGAGCCCGAGCCGGAAGCTGAGGCCGAGCCAGAGCCTGAGCCGGTTGCCGAGCCCGAGCCCGAGCCGCAGCCTGAGCCGGTCGCCGGGGCCGAGCCGGTTGCCGAGGCCGAATCGGATCCCGAGCCGGAAGCTGAGGCCGAGCTCGAGCCGGTCGCCGACGAAGCCGCTCCCGGGCCCGAACCTGCTCCCGTTCCCATTCCCGTTCCGCAGCCCCCGGCTGCCCCGGAGGTGCCCAGGGCTCCCGAGGCGCTCGGCGCGGCTCCGGCGGCGGCCTCCGCGGGCCTGCTGGGCCGGCGCAGGATATTGGTGGCCGGGGCGGTCGGCGTGGTCGTCGTCGGGGGCGTGGTGGCCACGATCGCGGGCACCGGCGCGGCCTCCGGCTCGCCGCACGCGGGTTCCGGGACCGCGGGCGCCGGGGGCGCGACGGGATCCGCCGCGGCCTCCGCGAGCCCGACGCCGACGGTGGCCCCCGCGACCATCACGACCGTCCCGGTGAACGGCGCCACGAGCGTGGACCCGTCGAAGTCCGTGACCGTGCAGGTGCTCGGCGGGACCATCGAATCGGTCGCGCTCTCCGGCCAGCAGCAGACCAGCGGCACGCTTTCCACGGACGGCAGTTCCTGGACGTCCGACAACGTCCTCAGCGTGGACACCGGCTACGCGCTCACCGTCGTCGCCAAGAACTCCGCGGGAAAGACCACCACGTCGAACGTCTCTTTCCACACGCTCGCGCCCGCGGCGACCTTCGGCGTCTCCTCGGTCGTGCCGCCGCGCGGGTCCACGGTCGGGGTCGGCCAGCCGATCCGCGTCACGTTCTCGAACTACGTGCCGACGGAGTATCAGGCCGCGCTCGAGAAGGCCTGCGTGGTGACGACGACGCCCGCGGTGAAGGGCGCCTGGTACTGGGTCTCGAACACCTCGGACGGCGCGGTCGTGGACTGGCGGCCGCAGGAGTTCTGGCCGGTGAACACCCAGGTCTCGATCAACTTCAACCTCAACGGCGTCCGGCTCGGCTCGCACCAGTACGGCGTGAAGGACTACCCCGCGCACGACTTCGCGATCAGCTCGCGCGACCTGCGCCTGATCGTGGACAAGGACAGGTTCCAGGCCACCGCGTACCAGGACGGCAAGGCCATCAGGACCTTCCCGATCGACACCGGGCAGACCACCGCCGAGACCTTCGTGACCTACACCGGCACGATGGCGGTGCTCGGCAAGGGCAACCCGGTCGAGATGAAGGGCAACTACGGGCCCAACGACAAGTACGACGACTTCGTGAACTGGGCCACCCAGATCACCTGGAGCGGGACGTACGTGCACGCGGCGCCGTGGGACCCGGACATCGGCTCGGCCAACGACGACTCGCACGGCTGCGTGCACTGCCGCACCGCGGACGCCGAGTGGTTCTACAACCAGGTCATCGACGGCGACGTGGTCACCATCAACGGCAGCAGGACGCGCGCGGTCGCCGTGGACAACGGCATCTGTACCTTCACCCTGGACTGGCCGACGCTGCTCAAGGGGTCGGCGTATGGTCCCACGCTGAACGGCAAACCCGTCTCCGCGTAGCGGACCCGCCCATTCCCGGTTACCTTGCGTCTAAGGACCGTCACAGTGACGCACGGGGGGAAGGGACGGAGGTAGGCGGGCGATGGGTACCTGGCATGTCGGGCCGTTCGACAACGACGTCGCGATGGACTTCTTCGACGAGATCGAGGAGACCCCGGACGAGCAGGTGCTGAAGAAGCTGAGCGAGGTGCTCGCGGCGGTGGCCGAGCGCCCGGGCCGGGTCGAGCTCGACGAGGGCCACCTCGCCGTGGCGGCGGCCGGCCTGGTCGCGGCCGGGCGCTCGCGCAGCGCGGCGACCGGCAACCCCTCCGTGGACGAGTGGCTGAGCCGGCACCGTCCGCCGACCGACCAGGACTCCGCGCGGCTCGCGCTGGCCGCGCTGGACAAGGTCAGCGGGCCGGAGAGCGAGTGGATGGCGCTGTGGGCGACCACGAGCCAGCGCACCGCGGTCGAGCAGCGGCTGCAAGACCTGCGCGCGGTCCTGTCCGGGTGAGATCGTCACAAGAGTCGGCCCCCGGTTTGCCGCCGGGGGCCGAAGGGTATGTCCGCGTCTTTACCGCGCGGTGGCGGCGGACCAGCGCTCCAGCACGGCCGCCGCGCCGCCCGAGTCCAGCGACTGCGCGGCCCGGGCCGCGCCCTCGGCCAGACGCTCCGTCAGCGGGGCCAGGCCGCCCTCGGGCACCTCGAGCGCGGCCAGCGCCGCCAGCGTGGCCCCCGCGTTGAGCAGCACCGCGTCCCGGACCGGGCCGGTCTCGCCGAGCAGCAGCTTGCGGGCCACGTCCGCGTTGTAGGCGGCGTCGGCCCCGCGCAGCGTCTCGATCGGGGCCAGGCCGATGCCGATCTCGCGCGGATCGAAGACCTCTTCGGTGACCGTGCCCGCGTGCGCGGTCCACACCGTGGAGCCGCCGGTGATGGTCAGCTCGTCCAGGCCGTCCTCGCCGCGGAAGACCAGCGCGCTGTTGCCGCGCCGCGCGAGCACCCCGGCGAGCAGCCCGGCCATCCGCTGGTCGGCCACGCCCACGGCCTGCGCCCGCACCTGGGCCGGGTTGGTCAGCGGGCCGAGCAGGTTGAAGGCCGTCGGCACGCCGATCTCCCGGCGGGCCGGGCCGGCGTGCCGGAAGGCCGGGTGGAAGGTCTGCGCGAAGCAGAAGGTGATGCCGGCCTCCTCGGCGACCTCCGCCACCCGCCGCGGCGTCAGGTCGAGGCGCACGCCGAGCTGCTCGAGCACGTCGGCGGCGCCGGAGGCGGAGGAGGCGGCCCGGTTGCCGTGCTTGACGACCCGGGCCCCGGCTCCCGCCGCCACGATCGCGGACATCGTCGAGATGTTCACCGTCTTGGCGCCGTCGCCGCCGGTGCCGACCACGTCCACCGTGGGCCCGGGCACCTCGATCAGGTTCGCGTGCCGCAGCATGGCGGCGACCAGGCCCTCGATCTCGGCCACGGTCTCGCCCTTGCCGCGCAGCGCCACCGCGAACGCGGCCACCTGCGCCGGGGTGGCCGCGCCGATCATGATCTCGTTCATCGCCCAGGCGGTCGCCTCGGCGGACAGGTCCTCGCGGCGGATCAGGGCGCCGAGGACGCCGGGCCAGGACTGAGTGCCCTCCACTGCCGTCATCGTTCCTGGCCCTCCTTTCGTCTGCTCATCCGGTCCGGACCGGCGTGGTCCGGGCCGGGATCAGCCTACGCGGGAGCGCAGCAGTCCGACGGCCACGTCCGCGAGCCGGACCGGGTCGATCGGGTGCGAGACGACCGCGTCCGCCCTGGCCCAGGTGGCCAGCCAGCCGTCCTGCGCGCGCCCGGTGACCACCAGCAGCGGGGGGCAGCGGTAGATCTCGTCCTTCAGCTGCCTGGCCAGGCCCATCCCGCCGGCCGGGACGGCCTCCCCGTCCAGGATCACCAGGTCCACGCCGAGGCCCTTGAGCGAGGCGTCCATCCGGGCGATCAGCGCGGGCGCGGTGGCGAACTCCTCCACGGCCAGCTCGGGCAGCGCCGCGTCGGGCCTGCTGCCCAGGGCGAGCCGCAGGCTCTCGCGCACCTGCGCGTCGTCGCTGTAGAGCAGGACCTTCAGATGGCCCACCTGGCCCTTGGCCTCGGCTCCGGGAGCGGTCGACCCGCTCACCCCTGACCCGTCGGTATCCGCCGGAGGTCCGGTAGGGCCGGACATCCTTGACCCGTCGGTATCCGACTGCGCAGACAATGCTGCTGCTGACATGGACACGCCTCCACTCTGAGGACTCACCGATCGTGCGCGCACGTGCGACCAGCGTAGGACCGGCTTCGCGCCGAGACCAGCCCTAACGATCTGATAACGCGGGAACCCTCGCGGGGACACGTCCGTACCGGGACCGCTGACATGCGGTCAGAGGCGGTCGCGCCGCACTGCTTCTTCCCCGTTTGGACTAATCATCCCCGGTTTCCGACCCGCCATTAGAAGGATCGTCAGCGACACCCGCGCGAAAGGGGGACCCCGACGACGGCCGCTCGGTGGCAGGGGGCAATAATTGCCGCTGTGGCGACAGCAACTGCAACCCAAGCCGCACCCGCGCACCGGGTGCCCAATAGGCCCAACCTGGTCAGCGTCGGGACGATCATCTGGCTGGCCTCCGAGCTGATGTTCTTCGCGGCC
>DASTAE010000042.1:0-14948 GCA_035712985.1 Actinospica sp. | reverse complement strand
AGGGTGCGAACGCGGATCCGGCGACGCTGTGCGGCGGGGCGCAGGCGTCGGTGGGCGGCGGCCGGTACATCGTGCAGAACGACGAGTACAACTCGGGCGCGAACGAGTGCGTGACCACGGACGGCGGGGCCGACTTCACGGTCGCGAACTCCGACATGACCACGCCGCCCGGAGCACCGGGTGGGTACCCGTCGATCTACCAGGGCTGCCACTGGGGCTCCTGCTCGGCCGGCGGGCTCGCGGCGGACCCGATCCAGGTCGCCGACCTGACGGCCGGGGAGGTGACCACGAACTGGTCCACGACGCAGCCGACCGGGCCGGGCAACACCTACGACGTCGCCTACGACATCTGGTTCAACCACGCCGCGACGACGAACAGCGCGCCGGACTGCGCGGAGGTCATGGTGTGGCTCGGGCACCAGGGCTCGCCGCAGCCGTACGGCACGAACGTCGCGTCGAACGTGGACCTCGGCGGAATCGACTACACGGTGTGGGAGGGCGTGCAGACCGTCGAGCCGACGATCAGCTACGAGATGACGACGCCGGCCACGTCGGTGACCGCGATGGACCTGTACCCGATCGCGCGCGACGCGGTGGCGCGCGGGTACATCTCGGACTCCTGCTACCTGATCGCGGTCGAGGCCGGGTTCGAGCTGTGGAACGGCGGGGCCGGGCTGGCGACGAACTCGTTCTCGGTGGAGGTCGGCGGGACCCCGACCGGAACGCCGACCCCGAGCCCGAGCCAAGGTCCGACCACCGGTCCGACGCCGAGTCCGACGTCCAGCCCGACCTCGAGCGCCTCCGGGACGCCGACGCCGATCCCCACGCCGACCGCCTCGTCCACTTCTTCATCCGCTCCGACGACCTCACCGACGGCGACGGCCGCGCCGACCCCCTCGCCGACGTCCACCCCGAGCCCGACCCGCAGCCCCGCGCCTACGCCGACTCCCGGCCCCACGCTCAGCCCGACGCCCACCCTCACCCCGGGACCGAGGCCGACCGGCAGTGGATCTCCGCGTCAGACCCCGTTGTTAAGCTCGTCCGCGTGACCTTTCGCGACGGGGCGGTGCGCCCGGATCCCACAGCCGACATCGACGGATACCTGGCCAGGCTCGGGGTGGAGCGGCCGGAGCGGCCGAATCTCGCATGGCTGTTCGCCGTGCATCGGGCGCATATGGAGCGGGTGCCGTACGAGAATCTGGAGATCCAGCTCGGGCGGGCCACGACGGTGGATCCGGCCGCGTCGATCGGGCGGATAGCGCGCGGTCGGGGCGGCTACTGCTTCCATCTCAACGGCGCCCTCGGCACGCTGCTGGCCGCGGTCGGCTACGACGTGACCCGGCATCTCGGGGAGGTGCGCGGGGCGTCCACGGACCAGGCGTCGACGGAGCTGACGATCAACCACCAGGTGCTGACCGTGGCGTGCGAGGGCGAGACCTGGTTCGTGGACGCGGGCCTCGGGGACGCGCCGTACGAGCCGATGCCGCTGCGCGCCGGGCAGGTGGCGCAGGGGCCGTTCACGTACGGGCTCGAGCCGTGGGACGGGCGCGCGGGCGGGTGGCGGTTCGTGCACGACCCGCGCCAGGAGTCGTTCACGTCGATGGTCTTCGCGCCGGAGCCGGTGGAGCCGGGCGCGTTCGCGGCGGCGCACCTGCGGCTGTCCACGGCGCCGGACTCGGACTTCGTGCGCGCGCTGGTCGCCGGCCGGCGGCATGCGCTGGGCGCGGACGTGCTGCGCGGGAAGGTGCTGTACCGGATCGAGGGTTCCGGGGTGACGCGGGAGCAGATCGACGTGCGGGCCGACTGGTACGCGCTGCTCGCCGACGTCTTCGGCCTGCGGCTGACCGATGTGGGCGAGGCGGAGCGGGCGCGGCTGTGGGAGCGGATCGTCGCGGCGCACGAGCGGTGGCTGGCCGAGCGCGCCGCGACGCAGCAGTAGGGGACGCAGCAGTGATATGGGGTCAGGCGGGGCGCGGATAGAGCACGTCGTAGCCGATGAACTCGAACAGGCTGACCCCGGGCTCGAGCGGCACGGCGGGCCCGGTGTGCCGGTGGGCGCCGACGCACATCTGCACGGACGGGTCTTCGAGCCAGAGCTGTTCGAAGCCGT
This sequence comes from Actinospica sp., assembly GCA_035712985.1. Classification (GTDB taxonomy): domain Bacteria; phylum Actinomycetota; class Actinomycetes; order Streptomycetales; family Catenulisporaceae; genus Actinospica. The sequence continues at coordinate 12,838 of DASTAE010000042.1, read as the reverse complement.
GCCGCTCGTACCAGGCGCAGATGTTCGGGACGGCGTCGAGTTCGGGGCGCCGTCCGCGGGTCCAGACGACGGTGCCGCCGGTCTTGACCAGCGCCGCGCACGCCGCGACGGTGTTCTCGATGTCGGGCATGCGCAGGTTGCCGTAGACGCCGCAGATCAGCACGAGGTCGGCGGGGCTCAGGTCGAGGTAGTGGTCGGTCAGCGACGCGTCGCCGGTCACCACCTCCACGTGGTCGAGCCCCGCCTCGGCCACGAGCGCCCGCGCGAACGCGGTGTTGTCGGCGTCGAGTTCGACCAGGCGGGCGCGCACGTCGCGGCCGCGCGGGTGCTCGGCGAGCAGGGGGATCAGGTCCCTGCCCTGCCCCGCGCACAGGCTGATCGCCCGCAGCGGGCCGGCCGGCGCCTGGTCGAGGGCGTCGCGGATGCGGTCGCGGACGGTGGCGAGCCGCTTCGAGAAGTCGGAGGCGGGGTCGTCGTATCTTTCGTGCCAGGCCTTCCAGTCCATGATCCCGATGCTACGCGGGCCGCACCGGCCTAGGCCCGGCGTTCTTTCTCACAGTTTCGCACCCTGAGTTTCCGCCACTCGGCGCCGCCCTCGATCCGCTACCGTCGTGCCATGGCCGAGAACCCTCCGACGAGCAGCAGTCCGGGCAGTGTGCGGCTGGACGCGTGGATCTGGTCGGTGCGGCTGGCCAAGACCCGCTCGCAGGCCGCGGACGCGTGCAAGGGCGGGCACGTGCGGGTGAACGGGGAGAAGGTCAAGCCCGCGCAGGCCGTGAAGATCGGGGACCAGGTGCGGGTGCGCCGCTCGGACGGCTGGGAGCGGATCGTGACCGTGACCCGGCTGATCTCCAAGCGGGTGGGGCCGCCTGCCGCGGCCGAGTGCTACACGGATCAGAGCCCGCCGCCCCCGCCGCGCGAGTACGCGGGCCCGGTGGCGATCCGGGACCGGGGTGCGGGACGGCCGACGAAGCGGGACCGGCGCGAGGTGGATCGGCTGCGCGGGCGATAGCCGGGAATAACCGGACGGCCCGGCCGCCTTGCGGGTGGTATGAGCGAGACGACCTCCGACCTGCGGATGCCCGCGATCTACCTGAGCCACGGCGCGCCGCCGCTGGCCGACGACGCGATCTGGCCGGGCCAGCTCGCCGCGTGGTCCGCCGCGCTGCCGCGCCCGCGCGCGATCCTGATGGTGTCCGCGCACTGGGAGGACGCGCCGCTCGCGCTCGGCGCCGTGCGGACGATCCCGCTGGTCTACGACTTCTGGGGCTTCCCGCAGCACTACTACGAGGTCACCTACGCGGCCCCCGGCGCGCCGGCGCTCGCCGCGCAGGTCCGGAGCCTGCTGGCGGCGGCCGGCCGGCCGGTGCAGGACGTGCCGGACCGGGGCCTGGACCACGGGGCGTACGTGCCGCTGGTGGAGATGTACCCGGACGCGGACGTCCCGGTGCTGCAGATCTCGCTGCCGAGCCTGGACCCGGTCGAACTGTACGATGTCGGGCGCAGGCTCGCCCCGCTGCGCGACGAGGGCGTGCTGATCGTCGGCAGCGGCTTCTTCACCCACAACCTCAGGGCCCTGACCCGCGACGGCTCGGTCTCGTCGGTGATGGCCGAGTTCGACGCGTGGGGCGACGAGCGGTTCGCCGCCGGGGACGTGGACGCGCTCCTCGACTTCCAGCACAAGGCCCCCGCGGCCCGCGCCGCGCACCCCCGCACCGAGCACTTCGCGCCGCTGTTCGTCACGCTCGGCGCCGGCGAAGCCGACCTGGACACGCGGCGTTCGGTGATCGACGGGTTCTGGAACGGCCTGGCGAAACGCTCCGTGCAACTGGGCTGACGTGATAGGAGATGGTATGAGCGATCTCACCGTCACCCCGGTCACCGTCACCGATCCCGCCGACCGTCTCGTGCTGGAGCGGCTGTTCCCGCTGTTCCGGCACGAGATGTCGGCGTTCTCCGGGGAGCTGCCCGGGCCCGACGGCGCGTTCCGGGACGGCTGGCTGCGGTCGGTGCTCGGCGCCGACCCGGACTGGGCGGGGTACCTGTTCCGGCTGGGGGAGCGCCCGGCCGGGTTCGCGTTCGTGCGGAACATCGAGGGTCCCGGCCCGGTCGTGCTGAACTCCTTCTTCCTGGTCCACGCCGTCCGCCGCCGGGGGCACGGCCTGCCCGCGGCGCTCGACGTGCTGCGGCGGCGCCCCGGGGACTGGGAGGTGGCGTTCCAGGACGCGAACCGGGCGGCGGTCGCGTTCTGGCCGCGGGTGGCGCAGGCGGCGGGCGGGGACGGCTGGCGCACGGAGCACCGTCCCGCGCCGCGTCCGGGGATGGCGCCGAACGCCTGGATCTGCTTCACGGTCGGCGCCGCTACAGTGTGATCACCGTGCCCCGCTAAGGAGTAGCCCATGACCGCGCGCCCGCCGCTGAACCGCAGCCTCGCCGAGTTCGGCACCACGATCTTCGCGGAGATGTCGCAGCTGGCGGTCGAGACCGGGTCGATCAACCTGGGGCAGGGCTTCCCCGACACCGACGGCCCGGCCGCGGTGCTGGAGGCGGCGCGGCGGGCGATCGCGGAGGGCCGCGGCAACCAGTACCCGCCCGGCCCGGGCGTCCCGGAGCTGCGCCGCGCGATCGCCGCGCACCAGGCGCGCGTGTACGGGCTCGACTACGACCCGGACCGCGAGGTGCTGGTCACCGCCGGGGCGACGGAGGCGATCGCGGCGTCGCTGCTCGGGCTCCTGGAACCCGGCGACGAGGTGATCGCACTGGAGCCGTACTACGACTCGTACGCGGCGTGCATCGCGATGGCCGGCGCCCGCCGAGTCCCGGTCACGCTGCGCCCGGACGGCGACCGGTTCGTCCTGGACCTGGACGAGCTGCGCGCGGCCGTCACGGCGAGGACCCGGCTGATCCTGCTGAACACGCCGCACAATCCGACCGGCACGGTGCTGCCGCGCGAGCAGCTGGCCGCGATCGCCGAGTTGTGCGTGGAGCGGGGCCTGTACGCGGTGACCGACGAGGTGTACGAGCACCTGGTGTTCGACGGCGGCGAGCACGTGCCGCTCGCGTCGCTGCCGGGGATGCGCGAGCGCACCGTGTCGATCTCGTCGGCGGGCAAGACGTTCTCGGTGACCGGCTGGAAGGTCGGCTGGGTGTGCGCGAGCCCGGAGCTGGCTTCCGCGGTGCGCGCCGCGAAGCAGTTCCTGACGTACGTGAGCTCGGGGCCGTTCCAGTACGCGATCGCCGAGGCGCTGGCGCTGCCGCCGGAGTACTTCGCGTCGTTCACCGCGGACCTGCAGGCCAAGCGGGACCTGCTGGCCGCGGCCCTGTCGGACGCGGGCTTCGGGGTGATGCGCACGCAGGGCACGTACTTCATCACCGCCGACATCCGCCCGCTGGGCCTGCCCGGCCCCGAGGGCGCGGACGGCGCGGAGTTCTGCCGCGCGCTGCCGCGCCGGGCCGGGGTGGTGGCGATCCCGAGCCAGGTGTTCTACGACCACCGGGAGCAGGGCGCGCCGTATGTGCGGTTCGCGTTCTGCAAGCGGCCCGAGGTGCTGACCGAGGCCGCCGCGCGCCTGAAGGCCCTGCGCTGAGCACGGCTGAGCCCCGGCCGGGGCTCAGCCGTGCTCGGCGAACACGGCGCGGATCCCGTCCTGGTCCGCGCCGTCCGCGAGCAGCAGGCGCAGCAGTATCCGCGCCTTGTAGGGGTGCAGCAGGCCGCCGTTGATCAGGCCCCTGTTCTGCAGGTCGACCTCGGAGCCGGGGGCGCTGTACGTGTGCCGCAGCACGGGGCCGGCGCCGGCGCGGGAGGTGAACACGACGGGCATCAGCTCGACGAGCCCGGCGAGCGCGGGCACGAGCCGGGCGGTGACGTGTCCGGCGCCGAGCCCGGCCACGACCAGGCCCTGGAAGCGTTCGCCGATGCCGTCGAGCTCGTCGCCGCGCTCGTCGAGGACGGCGGTGTGCAGCGCGACCCGGACCTGTTCGAGCTGCTCGGCGCCCGGGACGGCCAGCGGGGCGCGGCGCGGGGGCACGGCGAGGATTCGCACCCGCTCCTCCTCCATCCGCCCGATGGGCCCGGCGTCGCGGGAGACGAAGGTGGCGGTGCTGGTGGCGTGGGCCTTGCGGACCCAGCGGGCGGCGTGCAGCTCGTCGTTGAACGCGACCAGCACGCCGAGGCCGCGCGCGTCGGGGTGCGCGGCGGCGGTGACGGCGGCGAGCAGGTTCGCGGGCCCGTCGGGTCCGGCGAGGGTGGGGTTGCGCATGGCGCCGGTGAAGATCAGCGGCTCGTCGTGCGGCCAGACGAGGTCGGCGAGGTAGGCGCTCTCCTCCAGCGTGTCGGTGCCCTGGGTGACCACCACGCCGGCGGCTCCGGCGGCGACGCGCGCTGAGGCGAGCGCGACGACGTCGAGGACCTGCGCGAAGGTCAGGTCGGCGCTGGGGACCTTCTCGATGTCCTCGACCTTGAGCGCGACGCCGGTCTCGGCCAGGCCGGGGACGGCTCCGGCGAGGTCGGCGCCGCCGAAGCGGGCGACCTGCCCGACGCCGTCGGGCCGGCCCATGGTGCCCGCGATGGAGATCGTTCCGCCGAGGGTGTAGAGGACGACCTCGTGAGCCATCGCAGCGCCTTTCCGTTGTACGTGAACGTCGGACACCCTACAGGTGCGCACGCCGCGCCACGGACCGGGACGGGTCGGGACGGGTCGGGTCGGCTAGGCTCGCCGGTATGCGCATCGCGGTGGCGGCCGACAGCCTGGACGGCGTGGCCCGTTCGATCCCCACGGTCCTGACGGAGCTCGGCCACGAGGTGCTGCTGCGCGGCGCCCTCGCGGACGGGGTCTCGCAGGCGGATCCCGCGGCGGTGTGGTCGGCGTGCGCGCGGCTCGCGGCGCTCGACGTCGCGCAGGGCCGGGCGGATCAGGCGGTGGTCGCGTGCTGGACCGGGACGGGGGTGTCGATCGCGGCGAACAAGGTCGCCGGGATCCGGGCCGCGCTGTGCGCGGACGCGGCGACGGCCGCGGGGGCCCGGCGCTGGAACGACGCGAACGTGCTCGCCCTCAGCCTGCGCCTGGTCTCGCAGCAGCTGCTGGTGGAGATCCTGGAGGCGTGGTTCGAGACGGATCCGAGCCCGGAGCCGTCGGACATCGCCGCGATCACGCTGGTCGAGCCGTAGCGTCGGCCTTGCGCGCGGGGTGGGCGCCGACGCGCATCCACGCGGTGCCGTGCGACCGGGCGTACAGGAACCCGAGGCGCGCGAGCGTGAACACGCCGACGTCGATCCACAGCCAGGTCAGATCCGCGTGCGCTGCGAACAGCGCGGCGAGGCCGGCCAGGAACACGGCGGTGCACGCGAGCGACGCCCACGCGAGGTAGACGGCGTCGCCGGCGCCGATCAGGACGCCGTCGAGGACGAACACGACCCCGGCGGCCGGCTGGAATGCGGCCGCGACGATCAGCACGGGCATCAGCGCGTCGGCGACCTGCCGGTCGCTGGTGAACGCGCCGGCGAGCACGGGGCTCAGGGCGGCCAGCAGCAGCCCGGTGACGACGCCGAAGCCGAGTCCCCACCGGTTCATCCGGGCCACGACCCGCCGCGTCGCCTCGGTGCGCCCGGCCCCGAGTTCGTGCCCGACCAGCGCCTGCGCCGCGATCGCGAGGGCGTCGAGCGCGAGGGCGAGGGTGGACCAGAGGTTCGCGGCGATCGTGTGCGCGGCGAGGGCGAGGGTCCCGAGCCGTCCCGCGGCCCACACGGCGGCGAGCAGGTAGACGCGCAGGCCGATCGTGCGGGCCAGCAGCGCGGAGTTCGCCGAGAGCGAGGCGCGCACGGCGCGGGCGTCCGGGCGCGGGGCGATCCCCTCGGCGCGGCAGGCTCTGACCACGATGTACGCGTACGCGGCGGCCATCGCCGTCTGCACGCCCGCGGTCCCGGCCGCCGAGCCCGCGATCCCGAACCCGCACGGATACACCAGCACCCAGTTGACCAGCGTGTTCACGACGGCGGCCAGCGCGGCGACGAGCAGCGGCGTGCGCATGTCGTGCAGTCCGCGCAGCAGCCCGGTCGCGGCCAGCACGAGCAGCATCCCGGGCAGTCCCAGGGAGCTGATCCGCAGGTACGTGGCCGCGTACGGCGCCGCCTGCGCGCCCGCGCCGAGCCACCGCACGATCGGGTCGGCGCAGCTCGCGCCGACGATCGCGAGGAGCAGCCCGAGGCCGGCCGCGAGGTACAGGCCGTCGATGCCGCGGGCCAGGCCCTCGGCGCGGCGTCCGGCGCCGATCAGCCGGGAGACCTGCGCGGTGGTGCTGTACGCGAGGAAGATGCACACGTTGACGAGCGTGTTGAGGGCGGCGCCCGCGGTGCCGAGCCCGGCGAGCTGCGCGGGGCCGAGGTGCCCGACGATCGCGCTGTCGGCGAGCACGAACAGCGGTTCGGCGAGCAGCGCGCCGAGCGCGGGTATCGCGAGCGCGAGGATCCGCCGGCCGGTGACGACGTGCGCGGGATCTTGTTCCACGCCCACGGATCCTGCCACACCCGCCACAGGGGCCGGTCACTGCTCCTGGCTGTCCGACTCCAGGCCTTCGATGATCCCGGTGATGTGCTCGGGATCGGGGTACATGTCGGTGAACTCGTAGCCGGCGAGCGTGCGGGGGCGGTCCATGCCCATGTCGACGCGCAGCAGGTCGTCGCCGGCGACGCCGTGGCTCATCCAGTTGCCGACCACGCGCAGCCGGTTGCGGATCGAGGGCATCGCCATGACGTGGTAGCCGCGGGTGGCGATCTGCGCGGGGATCCCGGACAGCGGGATGCCGAGGGGTCTGGCGACGGCGCGCGGCCCGCCGAGGTCGACGACGAGCCCGAGGTCCTTGTGCGCGTACGCGCGCAGCGGCCGCCGCCCCATGGCGGCGATGACGTTGTCGGCGGCGACCTTCCCCTGCCGCATGGCGTGCTGCGCGGTGGGCGGGCACACGGCGCCGTCGACGCCGGAGCGGCGTTTGGCGAGGTCGGGGACGGCGGCGCAGTCGCCGAGCGCGAACACCCCGTCCCAGCCGGGCAGGCGCAGGTCGGTGCCGACGACCAGGCGCCCGCGCTCGGTCTCGCCGAGCCCGCGCACCAGCGGGGACGCGGCGACCCCGGCGGTCCACACGCAGGTCTCGGTGGCCAGCGCGGTGCCGTCGGTGAGCTTGACCTCGGTGTCGGTGACCGCGGCGACCGACGTGCCGAGCTTGAAGGTGACGCCGCGTCGGGACAGCATCCGCATCGCGACGCCGCCGAGGTCCTCGCCGAGCTCGGGCATGAGCTTGTCGGCGAGGTCCGCGAGCGTCCACGAGATCAGCTCGGGGGACAGGCCGGTGAGCCGCTTGGCGGCGTTCACGGTGAGCTCCTGCAGGCAGGCGCAGGTCTCGGTGCCGGCGTATCCGCCCCCGACGACGAGGAACGTGCAGCGGCGCCGCTTCTCCTCCGCGGTGTTGGCCGCCGCAGCGAGCTCGAGTTGCGCGATGACGTGGTCGCGCAGGTTGAGGGCCTGTTTGAGGGTCTTCATGCCGCGCGCGTGCTCCGCCAGGCCGGGGATGTCGAAGGTGCGGGTGACCGAGCCGGGGGCCAGGACGAGGTAGTCGTATTTGAGCGCCTCGTCCTCCCCGGTGATCTTCTTGACGTACACGGTCTTCGCCGCCAGGTCGACGCCGAGCGCGCCCCCGGGAACGCGGATCGTGTGCCGCAGCAGCCGCGCGAGCGGCACCGCCACGGACGACGCGGCGAGCACCCCGGAGGCGACCTGCGGCAGCAGCGGCAGGTACAGGGACGAGGAGGTGGGGTCGACCAGCAGGATGTGCGCCTTGTCGGGCGGCAGCCGCTTCTCGAGCCTGCGCACGCAGGCGAGCCCGGCGAACCCGGCCCCGACCACGATGATCCGCGGCACCCCGGCCGCCTGCGTCTGCGTCATCGGTTCCGCCGCCTTCACTGGTGACTGCTGCTGCCTCGACTCCCTTCAGGCTCGCCCGTCCGGTCCCGCCGCGCACCCCGGGCTGCGCCCGACGGGGGAGCAGGCGCGCCCGGCGGTCCCCGCGCGGCGCTACGCGTCCTGCTCGGTCCCCGCGACCCGCCGCAGCGCGCGCGAGGTGCGCGACGCGCGGATCGCGGCGCGCTGCTCGCGGGCGGTGGCGTCGATGTAGTTCTGGCTCGTGGTCAAGGACGCGTGCCCGAGCAGCCGCATGATCTCCACCGCGCTCGCGCCGTCCTCGGCGAGGCGGGTGGCGAAGGTGTGCCGCAGCGCGTGCACCGAGGCGCCGCGCGGCACCTGCCCGGACACTCCGGCCTCCCGGTAGGCGCGGGAGACGAGGTACTGCAGGGCGCCGCGGCCGAGCGCCTCGTTGTCCGGGCCGACGAACAGCGGGTCGGCGCGGCCGGGCTCGCGCCCGCCGAAGCGGTCGGCGCGGGAGGCGAGGTACTCCTCGATGACGGCCTCGAGCTCGGGTTCGACGGGCACGGCGCGTTCCTTGCCGCCCTTGCCGCGCACGGTCAGGATCCGCTCGCCGGTCCGCCCGCCGACGGAGGACACCGTCAGCTCCAGCAGCTCCGTGGACCGCAGCCCGGCGCACAGGAGCACCGCGAGGACCGCGAAGTCGCGTTCGGGCCACGGGGCGCGGCGCCGGGTGCGGTCCACGGGAGCGGCCGCGGACTCCAGGATGCGCTCCGGGGTGTCCTCGCCGCGCAGCGGCTTCGGGTAGCGGTGCGGCGCCTTGGGCCGGCCGACCGAGCCCATCGGGTTGCCGGGGGCGAGGTCGTCGGCGACGAGGAACGTGAAGAACTGGTTCCACACCGACCAGGCGCGCCCGATCGAGGAGGCGGCGCGCGGCTCGGCGTACGCGGCGAACGCGGCGCGCAGCGCCCGCCCGGTGACGGCCTCGAGCTCGAGCCGGTCCATCGCGCCCGCCCCGGCCTGCTTCGCGAGGATCCCGCCGAGCCCGGCGAGGTCGCGCCGGTAGGCGGCGAGGGTGTTCGCCGACTGCTTGAGCGCCGTGCGCGAGCGCAGGAACTCCTCGACCGCTTCCGCGAGATTCATGCCCCGATTGTGCCAAGAACCATGATCGGGCGCCGCTTCCGACGCCGCGTCAGCCGCGCGCGTCCAGGACATCGGCGACGGCGCGCAGCAGCGTGTCCTTCGTGAACGGCTTGCGGATCAGCGCCATCCCGGCGGGCAGCGAGGCGCCGTCGGGCAGGGTTCCGGCCGTGTACCCGGACATGATCAGCACCGGCAGGCCCGGCACGTGCCCGCGGGCGAAGCGGGCGAGTTCGATCCCGGTCATCCCGGCCATCACCATGTCGGTGACCAGCGCGTCGAACGGCCTGTCCTCGCGCGACCGGATCACGTCGAGCGCCGCGGCCGGGTCCGGCAGGCACACCGCGTGGTAGCCGCCGCGCCGCACCATCATCCCGACCAGGTCGCGCACCTCGTCGTCGTCCTCGACGACCAGCAGCTGCTGCCCGCGCCCGGGCACCGGCGGCGCCTCGCGCCCGCCCCCCGACTCGGCCGGGACCCGGTAGGCGGGCAGGTCGATGCGCACGCTGGTGCCGCCGCCGGGCCGGGAGAACAGGGCGATGTCCCCGCCCGCGGCCGCCACCACCCCGTACGCCGTGGACAGCCCGAGCCCGGTGCCGGCCGCGGTGTCGGTGGTGAAGAACGGTTCGAACGCCCGCCCCCGCACCTCCTCGGACATCCCGGACCCGGTGTCGGCGACGACGATCCGCACCATCGGCGCGTCCCCGGGCACGTTCGCCGTCTGGATGGTCAACCGGCCGCCGTGCGGCATCGCGCGCCGCGAGTTCGCCACCAGGTTCAGCAGCAGCCGTTCGAGTTCGCTGCGGTCGATCCGCACCGGCCACAGGTCCCGCGCCAGGCGCGTGGTGAACTCGACGTCCTCGCCGATCGCGCCGCGCAGCACCCGCTCGGTCTCCGCGACGACGTCGTTCGCGCTCAAGGTCTCCGGGCTCGTCGGCTCCTGCCGGCTGAAAACCAGCAGCTGCCGGGTCAGGGCCGCGCCGCGCTCGGCCAGTTGCCGGATCACGGTGAGGTTCTCGCGGTACGGGTCGTCGGGCGGCATGTCCGCGAGCGCCAGGTCGGTGCGCCCGAGGATCACCGCGAGCAGGTTGTTGAAGTCGTGCGCGATGCCCCCGGCGAGCCGGCCGAGGGAGTCGAGCCGCTCGGCCTGCCGCAACTGCTGCTGCAGCGCCCGCCGATCGCGCCGCTCCTGCGCCTGCCGCAGCTCCCGCCGCACCACCGGCACCAGCCGCGCCATGCGGTCCTTGAGCACGAAGTCGTGCGCCCCGGCCCGCATCAGCGCCGTCGCCTCCTCCTCCCCGATACGCCCGCTCACCAGGATGAACGGCAGGTCGTACCCGCTCGCGCGCAGCAGCTCGAGCGCCTGCTCGGCCCCGAAGCCGGGCATGTGGTAGTCCGAGATCAGCAGGTCCGGGGTGCGCTCGCGCAGCGCCTCGGCGACCTGCGCCGCGCCATCGACCCGCTCGTAGTCCACCTCCACCCCGCCGCGCCGCAGGTGCGTCGCGATCAGCAGCGCGTCGTCGTCGCTGTCCTCGCAGATCAGCAGCCGCACCCGGCCGCCGCCGGTCACGACGCGGACCCCGGGCGCGGGCGCGGCTCGTTCACCCGCAGCCAGTACGTCGCGAGCGTGCGCACCACGGCGACGAACGTGGTGAACGACACCGGTTTGCACACGTAGCTGTTCGCCCCGAGCCGGTACCCCTCCAGCACGTCCCGCTGCTCGCGCGAGGTCGTCAGGATCACCACCGGCACCGTCCGGGTGCGCGGATCGGCCCGCAGCCGGCCCAGCACCTCGAGACCGCCGATCCGCGGCAGGTTGATGTCGAGCAGCACCAGCGCCGGATCCACCCCCGGCCCGCTGTCCGGCAGCAGCGCCTCCAGGCACCCCTCCCCGTCGGCGACGGCGATGATCGGGTTCTCGAAGCCGTTCTTCGAGAACGCGCGCCGGGTCAGCAGCACGTCGTCCGGGTTGTCCTCCACCAGCAGGATCGGCGCGTCGCTCACCGCCCACCCCCGGGCGCCGCGGGCGGCCGCTCGGGCAGCACGAACCGGAACACCGCGCCGCGCTCCGGGTGCCCCTCGGCCCAGATCCGCCCGCCGTGCCGGTTGATGATCCGCCCGACGATCGCGAGCCCGATGCCGCTGCCGGCGAAGTCGTCGCTCGAGTGCAACCGCTGGAACGGCACGAACAGCTTGTCCGCGTACCGCATGTCGAACCCGGCGCCGGTGTCGCGGATGAAGAACGCGCACACCCCGTCCGGCAGCCGGTCGGCCCCGATGTGGATCAGCGCCTTGTCCTGCTTCGCGGTGAACTTCCACGCGTTCGCGATCAGGTTCTGCAACGCCAGCTCCAGCAGCGCCGGATCCCCGGTCGCGCGCAGCCCGTCCTGCACGATCAGCTCCAGCGGCCGGTCCGGCTCCGGATCCGACGCGCGCAGCTCCGCGAGGATCCGCTGCGCGATCGCCGAGAGGTCCACCGGCCGCCACGACAGCTCCGCGCGCGTGGCCCGCGACAGCGTCAGCAGGTCGTCGATCAGCCGGCTCATCCGCGCCGTCGCCGACACCACCCGCGCCAGGTAGTCGCGCCCGGCCGGATCCAGGCCCTCCCCGTAGTCCTCCAGCAGCAGCTCGCTGAACCCGGCCACCGCCCGCAGCGGCGCCCGCAGGTCGTGCGACACCGAGTACGCGAACGCGTCCAGCTCCCGCGTCGAGGCCTCCAGCTCCGCCGTGCGCTCCCGCACCCGCGACTCCAGGCCGGCGTTGAGCCGGTTCGCCTCCTCCTCGGCCCGCTTGAGGTCCGTGATGTCCGTGGAGATCCCGCAGATCGCGTACGACCGGCCCGCCGCGTCGGTCAGCGGGTACTTCACCGTGATGTACGTGTGCGGCCCGTCGTCGTGCGGCGCGGTCTCCTCCGCCTGGATCGCCGCCCCCGACGCCAGCGCCTTCAGGTCGTTCGCCCGGAAGTCCGCGGCCACCTCCGGCGGGAACAGGTCGAAGTCCGTCATCCCGACGATCTCCGCGCGCCGCACCCCGAAAAGCTCCTCGTACCGCTGGTTGACCAGCAGGTACCGGCCGTCGCTGTCCCGCATGTAGATCACCGCGGACGAGTTGTCGATCACCTGCAGCAGCCGCTTCGAATCCTCCTCCGCCGTCACCCGCTCCGTCTCCGCCCGGATCAGCGCGCTCCGGCTGCGCGCCGAGGACGCGAGCGCCAGCAGCGCGATCACCCCGAGCACCAGCACCTCCAGGAACGTCGGCACCGACAGCAGGGGAGAGCGGTCCAGGCCGCCGTGGCTGTCCGTGAACACCGCGAGCGCCAGGTCCAACACGCACACGGCGGCCACCACCGCGACCGCCACCGCCGTCGGGGTGAGCGCCGAGCGGAGGCCGGCCGAGGGTCCGTTGCTACCGGGACGCTGGCGCATGGTCGGTTCTCGCCTCATCACGCGAGATGGAGGGAACCTCTCCATGCTGATCCGCGGAACCCGCCACGGCAACCTCATCCGCCGGCCGACTCCTCACCCGCGAACCGCACCGTGGGAAGCCGCAGCTCACCGGCCCCGTCCGGCCCGAACCCGCAGAAACCGGCCACCTCCCGCTCCGGCACCCGCCCCACCGGCCGCAGCGGATGCTCCCGCCGCGCCCGCGCGAGCCGCACCAGCAGCGGCTCCTGCATCCCCGTCGTCCCGCGCCGGTTCGACACCGGCTCCCGGTCGCCGACCCCCGACGCGTCGCGCACCCGCTGCGGCTTGAACAGGAACTTCTCCGTCAGCCACAGGTGCACCCCG
>DASTAE010000041.1:0-12546 GCA_035712985.1 Actinospica sp. | reverse complement strand
CGCGCGCAGCGAATTCGCTGCGCGCGCCCGAGTTTCGTCGGCGTGAGCGGGTGCCTCAGTGCCGCGGCCCCCGCGGCTGCCCCTTCCGCCCCCGCGGGATCTCCGGCACCTTCGGCGACTCGACGATCCGATTGCGCACGGTCCCGAGGCCTTCCACCTCGAGCGTCACGACATCACCCGGAACCAGCGCCGGGGGAGTGCGGCTGCCCGCGCGGCCCCAGATCTCCGTCAGGCAGCCGCGGCTGCACGTGCCGGATCCGAGCACGTCACCGGGCCCGACGACCGATCCGCGCGAGGCGAAGGAGATCAGCTCGTCGAAGGTCCAGGCCATGTTGGCGAGGGAGTCCTCGCCGAGGAGTTCGCCGTTGACGAAGGCGCGCATCGTCAGGTCGAGGAAGCCGTCCTCGGTGCGGTACGGCTCGAGTTCGTCGGCGGTGACGAGGTAGGGGCCGAGCGTGTGCGCGCCGTCCTTGCCCTTGAAGAAACCGAACGGCATCTGGCCTTCCAGCCGCTGGATATCGCGCGCGGACCAATCATTGAAGATCATATAGCCGACGATTCCCGCGCGCGCTTCTTCCGGTGTCAGATTACTGGCGTACTCGCCGTACACGACGCCGACTTCGCATTCGAGGTCGAACAGTTCCGAGTCCGGGAACCGGGCCACCTCGTCGAAAGGCCCGTGGCACACGTGCGGATTCGTGAAGTAGAAGCACGGCGCCTCGTACCACCGCGCCGGAACCGGGTCCTGCGCACCCTCCTGGGACTTCCGCGCGCCCTCGATATGCGCCTCGAAGGAGACCGAATCACGGATCGACGCGGGGCGCAGCGGAGCGAGCAGCCGGACATCGTCCACGTGCGGCCCGGGTTCCCGCGCGAGAGCCGCGTCGCCCGCCTCGAGAACCGCCGCGAGCCCGCCGCGCTCGATCAGAGCACGCACATCAGCCGACAGGTCGTAGAGACGATCGCCGGCGCCCAGGACCGCCGACCGGACCCGACCGTCCACCTCATACGAAGCGATCTTCATCAGGCCGCCACCGCTCCGTCGCCGCCGTCGATCGAGATCTCGGCGCCTGTGATGAACGCCGCGTCGTCGCCGGCCAGGAACGCGGCGAGCTTCGCGACCTCCTCCGCCCTGCCGTACCGGCCCAGCGGGATCTTCGCCAGGATCCCCGGCAGCGGCCCGTCCGGATCGTCGATGAACCTCGCCGTCTCCGGCGTGTAGATCAGCCCCGGCAGGATCGCGTTCGCCCGGATGCCGTGCTCGCCGCCCGCCGCGCACAGGTGCTTCGTCATCGCGAGCACGCCGCCCTTGGCCGAGCCGTGCGGCACCTGGCCGACGAAGCGGGCGCCGAGCTTCGCCGCGATCGAGGCCACGTTGATGATCGCGCCGCCGCCGGCCTCGACCAGGTGCGGCCAGGCGGCGCGTACCGAGTACCAGACGATGTCGAGCTCGTTCTTGATCGTGAAGTGCCACTCGTCGTCGGTCAGCTCCATCAGCGGGCCGTTGCGCAGCGCCGAGGCGTTGTTGTACAGCACGTCGACCCGCCCGAAGCGCTCGACGGCGGCGGCGACCCAGGCCTGCGCGCCCTCGCGGTTGTTCAGGTTGACCGGCGCCAGCGCGTCCATCACGCCGCCGGCCTTGGTCACCAGTTCGACTGTCTCGGCGTTCTCGGCCTCGTTCAGGTCGCAGCCGAAGACCCGCGCGCCGCGCGCGGCGAACTCCAGGGCCGCGGCCCGGCCCATGCCGCGTCCGGTGCCGCTGACCAGGGCGACCCTGCCCTCGAGCGTGCCTGACATCCGACGATCTCCTCACGGTTTTTCCCCACTACCGGCAGGCTAACGATCACCCCGCGAAGGCCGGAAATCGAAGCCTGGCATACCTGGCATGCGGATCTCCCGTCTTCCCGCCCGTTCGGCCCGCTTGTAGCGTCCCACCGCAGCCACGCCAGGCATTTCGCCTCTCCACCGTCCGTCGCCCTCGGCCGTTACTCGGGCCGCAGCCGCAGGGCCCGCGCCACCCCGCAGTTATCCATCGGTTTCCACGACGAGGTGCAAACTCCATGACTGTTCTGACCCGCCGCTCCGCTCTGACCGCGAGCGGTGCCGTAGGTGCCGCGCTGCTCGTTCCCGGCATGGCCCGCGCGGCCACCGGAGCGGCCGGCGCAGGCTCCGCCGTCCCGAGCGGCTCGATCACCGTCGCCTCCGGGGAGACCGTGACCGTCTCCGCGACGACCCGCGTGGCCGCCGTGACCATCGCCTCGGGCGGCACGCTGACCGCGCCGTCCGGCTACAGCCTGACCATGACCGTGAACGGCGTGGAGACCGGCCAGGCGCTGACCGAGACCAGCGGCGCCGACACCGCCTTCGTCGCCGGAAGCTGGCGCGGCGACATCGTGCTGACCGTGACCAAGGCCGTCGACCTCACCTGGCAGTCGCTGACCTACCCCTTCCGCCAGGCGATCTACGTCGCGGGCGGCGCGGTGGTCGCGGACGCGTCGGTGTACGCGGCCGTCGTCGGCGGCCGGCTGTCGAGCACCTCGGCCGACAACGTCAAGATCAGTTCCACCGGCGAGTGCTTCGACGGCGTCTACGTCTCGGACTGCGCCTACACGCTGACCCGGCCGCACATCAGCCTCGTCGGCAACGGCCGCTGCGACTTCGTGGGCTACGGCGCCGCGATCGTGGCCGACGGCACCTCGGCGAACCTCGTCGTGGACGGCGCGGTCATCGACAACCACGGCGCCGTGCGCACCGGCGTGATCGTCGAGAACGGCGCCACCGCGCTGATTAAGAACTCGTCGATCCGGGTCCGCAACGGCGTGCTGCCCTCCGACTACGTCGCCACAGTCGATCTGAACAAGATGGAGTCCGCCCCCTGGATGCTCGCCATCGACGGCGACGTGCGCGCTACCAACCTGCTCGGCAACAACTCGATCGCCGCGTACGTCAACTCGTCGATCACCTCGGAGACCTGGGGCGTGCTGTCCACCGACTCCGGCTCCGACTGCACCCTGGTGTCGGTGAACAGCGTCGTCACCAACTCGGGCGCCGACGGCTACGGCACCTACGCGATCGGCAGCGCGACCGAGTACCTGCTCGGCAGCGATTTCAACGTCGGCACGTACGCCACCATCTTCACCGGCGGCACCGCGACCTACGGCGACAGCGACGCGAGCACCGTGGCCGCGCTGAACAAGTCCCTCAGCCTCGGCCTGACCGACGCCGACCTGGCCTGCCTCAAGCCGCGCAGCACCGTGATCAACTCCCGCCGCTTCGGCTTCATGTGGCACGGCTGGGGCACCCTGACCATCAACGGCGGCACGCAGATCAACTCGCCGCACGCCACGTTCCTGAACAAGGGCGCGCAGACCGACGTCACCTTCGACGGCAGCAAGGGCGCCCGCCTCAACCCGGCCGACGGCATCATCGTGCAGGTCATCGACAACGACGACCCGGGACCTGTCATGGTCGGCGGCGTGCTGGAGAACGCGGGCGTCTACACCCAGCCGACCGGCGAGCCCACCAAGGACTCGACCTTCTCCGCCACCACCGCGCACACCACGGACTCCAACTTCACCTTCACCGCCGCGAACCTGCGCGGCGACTTCTACAACGGCATCCGCGGCGACCTGAACCTCGTGCTGGACTTCACCGCCTCCAAGGTCGAGGGCGTCATCTCCGCGACCCTCGCCGAGCACGCCGTGGACACGATCGACTCCGGCAACTGGTGGGAACTCGGCAACGTCAGCAACACGCCGCAGGCCGCGATCAACAACGGCGTCATCGTCTCGCTGACCGACGGTTCGCAGTGGACTGTCACCGGCACCTCGTACCTGACCAGCCTGACGCTCGACGCGACCTCCTCCATCGCGGCCAAGGGCGGCAAGAAGGTCACCATGACCGTGGACGGCACCGCCACCCCGATCACAGCGGGCGACACGTACACCGGTGCCATCGTTCTGAGCCTCGGCTGATATACCGTTTTAGCGGCAGCGGGCGACGTCGTGTCCTGAGTCCACGGCGTCGCTCGCTGCCGCGTCCCTGTGCGCCCTCATACGCTTCCGCGCTACGCGGATTTAACAGGACCCTTCTTCCCCGCGGGTCGGCCGGACCGGTATAGTCCGCCTTCCCGCCACTCTTCCAGGTCCCTCGCTGGAGTCGCCGTGAAGCCGAGACTGCTGCCGGATGTCCGGTTCCTGCCCTCGGAGTCCGGGCTGTCGGTGCGCAGCCCGGGGCACGAGGCCTCGCTGCACGCGCCCGGCCTCTACCCGTGGTTCGAGCGCGTGTGCCCGTTCCTGGACGGCGAGCACTCCGTGGTCGACCTGGTCGAGAAGCTCTCGCCGATGGCCGCCCAGCGCGTGCTCGGTCTGGTCGAGTTCCTGTTGCGGGAGGGCTTCGCCCGGGACGCGCAGTACGACGTGCCGCACACCCTCAGCCCCAGCACGCGCAGCCTGCACGCCGCCGTGATCGAGTTCCTGGCCCACGAGGCCGACTCGCCCGAGCGCCGGTTCCAGAGCTACCGCGAGTGCGCCCCCGTGGCCGTCGGCTCGGGACGCCTGCTGACCGCGACGGCGCTCGCGCTGCTGGCGACGGGCGTCGAACACGTCCGCGTGCACGTCGTGGCCGCCAACGAGCTCGGCGAGACGGCCACCGACCGCGACAGCCTCCTCGAGTGCGCGAAGCCGCTGCTGCACCGCGACATGGCCGCCCGCCTGGAGTTCGCCGGGGGCGAGCCGCGCGACCTGCCGCAGGACGCCGGCGTGCTCCTCTACGCCTCAGACCGCCCCGACCGTGCCCGCGCCACCCGTCTGCGCGACCTGGCCGCGCGCCGGGGAGTCCGGCACGGCGAGGCGGTCGTCAGCGCCGACGAAGTCGTCATCAGCCAGGTGGCGGTGCCTACGGGCTCTGCGACCCGCGCGCCGCGCCCCGCCGGGACTTCGTCCTCGTCCTCCCGTCCGACGAGCCGTTACTTCGGCGGCCCCACCGCCGCGCTGGCCGCCAACCAGCTGTGCCTGAGCCTGCTCCAGCACGCCGCCGGCCTCACCGCGCTCGCCGACGAGCCCCGGCGGGACGCCGTGGTCCTGGACCTGCGCACCACCAACTTCGTCGCCGTATAACGAATATGGGCGAGGTCTCCGCGATGCTCAACCTCATGCGCGTCTCAGGCGTCTCGGATATGACGTCTCATGGCGAAGCAGAGTTGAGGAGGGCGGTTCCCATGACGATGGTGAGCGCGGCCACGTACCCCTACGCCCCCGAGACGGGCGGCTCGGCGGCGCGGCTCTACCACGCCGAGCACGGGTGCCGGATGCCGTACATGGACCTCAGCGCGCCCCGCCCCGAGGCCAAGTCGTACCCCGAGGCCGAGGCCGTCCCGCTGCCCTACCCGCCGAGGGCGGCCACCGGCTACCGCGCCGACCGGCCCGAAGGCCTCGGCGACCTGCTCGCCCTGACCTACGGCGTGACCCGGATCGACTGGGACGGCGGCGCGGTCCGCGCCGGCCGGCCGCTGCCCTCGGGCGGCGCCGCGTACCCGGGCGAGTTGTATCTCGCCGCCGAGTTCGGACTCTGCCACTACCTGCCGTCCGCGCACGCCCTGGAGCGCCTGGACGGGGCCGACGTCCGCCGCCGGATCGTCGACGCGCTGGAGGCCCAGCCCGCCGAGCGCCCGCAACTCGTCCTGCTGCTCACCTCGAGGCACGCGGCCAACCTCCCCGCCTTCGGCGACTTCGGCCACAAGATGCAGACCCTGGACACCGGGGTGATGGCCGGTCAGGCGCTGGCCCTGATCGCCGCGGCGGGCGCCGAGGTCCGCGTCCACACCCGCTTCGACGAGGCCCGCCTCAACTCGATCCTCGGCCTCGACCCCCAGGACGAGTCCGTCCGCGCCGTGATCACCGCGGGCCGCGGCCACGACGAGCCGATCCCCGTCCCCGCCTTCTCCACCGACCCCGGCGCCAGCCAGGCCGGCATCCCCAGGCGCATCATGGCCAGGCACACCGCCGCCGACGGCTTCGAAGCGGTCTCCATCCCGCTGCCGCGGGTCCTGGAGATCCTGGAGGCCGCCGCCGAGGAGATCCCCAGCGACTTCCGGGCGGGCCACGGCACCGAGTTCGCCGGTCTGGACCTCTACTGCGTGGCCAACCGCGTGGACGGCCTGGACGCCGCCTGCTACCGCCGCTCACCCACCACGGGAGCCCTCGGCAAGGTCCGCGAGACCGTCGACCCCCGCACCCTCTTCCCCAGCGGCGGCGAGGGCGAGCTGGCCCACTTCCAGGCCGCCTGCGCCCTGCTGATCGTCGGGGACTACGAACACGGCTACCGCGTCCACGGCGACCGCTGGTACCGCATGCTCAACCTGCAGGCGGGCATCCTCGCCCAACGCATCGGCCTGGCCGCCACCGGCGCCGGCCTCGGCTCCATGCTGCGCTGCGACTACCAGTCCAAGTCCGCCGACCGCCTCATCCACGCCTCCCCGGGCCGCACCGTGCTCGTGTCAGTACTCGTAGGCCTGGAACACGGCGTCGGCCGCCCGGGCCACCGTCTGCTGCTGGGCGGGTACGGGAGCTAGCGGGGGTATCGCTGCCCGGCTGCGGGGGTGCGTCGCTCCGCGCCGCTCCGGGGGTCACGCCGGCCCACCTTCCCACCCGTTACGTGGGCGGGTCGGCTGGGGCTTCAGTCAAAAGCCCTTCCCCACCTCGGCACCGGGAGGCGCGCGGAGTAGTGGGCCCGCTGGGGGCGTTGCCCAGTGCGGAGTGGAGGCGGGCGAATATAGGATCCGGCGGTGATCTCTCTGGGAGTTCGGCTGGTGCTGCCGGTGGCGGACGCGGTGTGGACGCGTGACATGGAGTTGGAGATCGCGCCGTTTCCGGGACTGGCCATTCGGGTGGACACCTATGAGGTCCTCAACGTTGTCTCGGTCAGAGTTCCCGAGACTGGTGGTCGAGTGCGTTGCGTCATCGGCCCCGATGCGGACTCGGGGCCGAAATCCGAGTCTGGCGCGGCAGCGTTCGGATTTGCGCCGGAGAGGGCGGACGGCGGTTCGGCGGACACCGACTCGGGTGCGGAGTGCGGCTTGTCGGTGTTGCTCGTCACCAATGCCGCCGACCAGATGTGGTGTAAGCAGATCAGGTTGCCCTTCGCGCCGTTCGGCGGGCTGCAGGTCGAGGTCGGTGCTCATGTGCTGAACGTGTTCAGCGTCGTGGTGAAGGACGACCTCAGCGACATCACGTGTCTCGCCTCGTTCGAGGGTGACGACGCGGCGCGATTGACCGAGGACGATTGCCTGGCTCTCGGGCTCGAAGAATGCGTCTATCCGTGAGCCGCTAGACCTGTATGGAGCTATGGAGCACGCCGTGGGCAGTGAGGAACCCGAGGACGCTCATTTCGACCCGTTGTGGGGTCCGGGACCGAGAGACGCCGACGCCGAAGCGGATCAGCGGGCTGATGAGCGTACTGATCAGTGGTCTGATTGATCGTCCTTCGAGGGCCAGGCCGCGTTGAGGGCGTCGCGGAAGGCGGCGGCCGTCTTGAGGCCGATGTCCTGGTGGTCGATCAGGGCGGTGTCGATGACCTCGGCGAGGGCGCGGGGGAGGTGGGGGTTGCGGGTGCGGATGGGGACGGGGGAGCTGTAGAGGATCACGTGCCACTGGTCCACGTCGGCTGGGAAGTCGCGGGGGTAGGTGCCGGTCAGGCACTTGTAGAGGCTGGCGGCCACAGCCCAGACGTCGACCGACTTGGGGACGTTCTTGAAGTTGACCACCTGCTGCCGCGCCAGGTACCAGGGCTTTCCGGCCTTGGCGCCGGTGCGGGTCAGGCCGCCGAGGCCCGCCTGGTCGAAGGCCTTGCCCAGGCCGAAGTCGCCGATCTTGGCGATGTAGGGGGCCGTGCCGCGCGGGGTGGGGGACTCGGCCAGCAGGATGTTCGAGGGGCTCAGGTCCCGGTGGACGATGTTCTCGCCGGTGTGGGCGTAGTCGAGGCCGTCGAGGACGTCGAGCGTGTACCGGACCGCCTCGTCGATCGGGAGGGTGCCGCCTCTGGCCTGCACCAGCTGGTCCAGGCTGCCGCCCCCGCAGTATTCGGAGGTGAAGAAGAAGGCTCCGTCGGCGAAGCCGTCGTCGTGGAGGCGGGCGATGTTCGGGTGCCGCAGGCGCCTGGTCAGGTCCACCTCGCGGCGGAAGCGGGCTCGGGCCACCTCGTTGGCGGCGACCTTGGGGAGCATGAGCTTCAGGGCCACGAGGCGGCCCGTGTCGCGGTGCCTGGCCAGGTAGACGGCGCCCATTCCTCCTCGTCCCAGCTCGCCCAGGAGGGTGTATTCGGCGATGGCCCGCAGGTCGCCGCGGGTGCCGGCCTGGGCCAGCTTCACCAGGAGCGTCATGACGTCCTGGGGGTTCGCCTGGCAGGAGGCGCATACGTACCGGCCCGCGGCGACGGGGCGGCGGCCCAGCTCGCGGGTGATCTCCTTGCCGCACTTCGCGCAGCCGGGTGGCGGGAGGGTGGCGGCTTCGCCGGGGGCGACCACGAGGGTGGTTTCGTCCGCGGCCGGGAGGACTACGTTGACCCGGAACGCCACCGAGCGGCCCAGGCGGACCTCGTCGCCGTCCTTGAGGTCCTGCTCCTGCCGGCCCAGGCCGCGGCCCTGCGCGGCGCTCTGGCCCGGGTCGCGCTGGCCGATCTTCACGCCGTTGACGAAGGTGCCGTTGCGGCTGCCGAAGTCGCGGATACGCACATCGGGCGGGTTGATGTCGAGCATGCAGTGGTGGCGGGAGACGGAGCGGTGGTGCTCGTCGTTGGGCAGCCTCGGCGAGCAGTCCTCGCCGCGGCCGATCAGGCAGGTCGAGCGCTCGTCGAAGGTGAACTCGCTGCGCTCGCCGCGTCCGTTCACCAGCGAGAGCGATATGGTCGCGCGGCTCAGCGGGACGGTTCGGTTCAACTTCCCTCCGCGAATTCGAGCTCTCCGTTCGCCGCCGTGACCCGCACGGCAGTTCCGTCCGGGAACGCGGAGTTCAGCAGGGCTCTGCCAAGCGGCTGGACGAGGCGGAGTTGGACGGCCTGCTCGAGCGCGCGGGCTCCGGAGCGCGGGTCGGTGCCCGCGGCGATGAGCAGTGCGCGGGCGGCGGGGTCCAGGTCGAGGGTCAGGGCCCGGTCGGCCAGCCGGTCGTGGACGCGGTCCAGGAGTTTGTCGAGGACCGCTTCCAGGGCCGCGGGGGATAGGGGGTCGAAGATGACGACGTTGCCCACCCGGCCCAGCAGTTCGGGTCGCAGGGTTCTGCGGAGCTCGGCCATGATGCGGCCCGGGCCCGCCGCGGGGGCCGACGGTTCGCGGCCCGGTCGGTGGAAGCCCATGCCGTCCGAGGCGCCGCGCTCGTAGCCCAGGTTCGTCGTCAGCATGACGACGGTCTCGGTGAAGGAGATCCGGCGGCCGCGCGCGTCGGTCAGCTTGCCCTCGTCGAAGATCTGCAGGAACAGGTCCAGGACCTCCGGGTGGGCCTTCTCCACCTCGTCGAAGAGGACGACGCTGTGCGGGTGCGCCCGCAGCGGGCCGCTGAGCTGGCCTTCGCGGTCGTGGCCCAGATAGCCGGGCGGGGCGCCGAGGAGCCGGGAGACGGTGTACCTGTCCTGGTACTCCGACATGTCGACGCGGATCAGGCGCTGCTCGTCATCGAATAAGAACTCTGCCAGGGCCTTGGCCAGCTCCGTCTTCCCCGAGCCGGTCGGGCCGGCGAGCAGGAAGACGCCGATCGGGCGGCGGGGGTCGCCGAGGCCGGCCCGGGAGGCGCGCACGGCCTCGGAGACCGCCGAGACGGCCGCCTCCTGGCCGATCACGCGGCGGGCCAGGTGCTCCTCCAGGCCCAGCAGGCGCCGCGCCTCGCTGACCACGACGCGTTCCACCGGGATCCGGGCGCGTTCGGCCACGACCGACACGAGCTCGGCGCGGCCGACCTGGAGGGGGGACGCGTCGGCGGCGGCCGGTGCCAGGGCCGGTATCCTCGCGGCGGCGCAGGCCTGGTCCAGCAGGTCGATCGCCTTGTCGGGCAGGTGCTGGTCCGGGAGGTAGCGGATCGCCAGTTCCACGGCGGCGGCCGGGGCCTCCTCGGCGATCTCGATCCGGTGGTGCCGTTCCAGGTGCCCGGCCACGCCCTCGAGTATCTCGACGGCCTCGGCGCGGGTGGGCTCGTCGACCCAGATCACGGCGAACCTGCGCTGCAGCGCCGGGTCCTCCTCGACGTAGCGCTGGTACTCGGCCGCCGTCGTCGCGCCGATCACGCGGATCTCGCCGCGGGCCAGCATCGGCTTGAGGATGCTCGCGGCGTCCGCCGAACCCGAGGTGCCTCCGGCGCCGAGCACGGTGTGCAGCTCGTCCAGGAAGAGGATCACGCCGGGGGTGTCCCGCGCCTCGCGGAGCACCGCCTCCATCCGCTCCTCGAACTCGCCGCGGTACTTCGTGCCCGCGACCATCGCCGACATCGTCAGCTCGATGATCTCCACGTTGGCGAGATCCTTCGGCGCGCCGCCGGCGGCGAGCCGCGCGGCCAGGCCCTCCACGATCCCGGTCTTGCCGACGCCCGCCTCGCCGACCAGCACCGCGTTCGCCTTGCGCTGGCGGATCAGGACGCGCGCGAGGCTGAGCATCTCCTGCTCCCGGCCGATCAGCGGCGGCAGCGTACCCTCGCGGGCCAGCAGGGACAGCTTCCTGCCGTAGCGGTCGAGCAGCGGGGTGCGGGGCTGCTCGCTCGCGTGCCTGGCCCGGCGCGGAATCCGCTTGGTCTGCTCGGGCATCACGACGTCGAGGTCGTCCAGGGCCGCGTCGCGCTCCGCCTCGGGATCGATCTCGGGCTCGGCGGCCGGCCGCGGTATCTCCGGGAAGAACGCGTATAAGGGCTCATCGACGCCGAGCAGCTCGAAGACCTCTCGGCAGCGCGGCAGCGGCTGCTCGAGGATCGCCCTTAGCAGTTCGATCACCCCGGCGTGGTTGCGGGTCCCGAGCTCGCCCGCGCGCCGGATCGTGCGCATCAGGGCCAGGTTCATCGGCACGCCGTCCTGCGGGAGCGGCTCGTCCTCGGACTCGGCCAGCGCCGCCCGCAGGGCCCCGCGCAGCTCGTCCGGGTCGATCCCCGCCTCGGCGAAGCGCTCGCGCAGCTGCTCGCCCTCGTCCTCGAGCTCGCGCCGTTTGTCGGGGTCCTCGAAGCGGTCCGGCATCGATCGATCGCTGATCCAGCTGAGCGCGAGCAGCAGGTGGTCCGGGCCCATCAGGCCGGGACCGCTGCGCGCCTCGAAGCCGGCCAGCCGGAGCGCGACCGTCACCCCGGAAGACAAGGAAGGCACGGTACCGAACTCCCCTCCCGCCAGACTGAGCCCTGAACCCACCGTATCCGAATCATGCCCGCCCGCGCCGCATCCACCGCCGGTCCGCCACGGCGGATCTGGGACCGGTCCCGGAAGCCGCTTGCTACGGTGTCCGCGCGAGGGTGCACGACGGCGGGCGGATCGAGGGGTGCGAGAGATGGTGTTCAGCGGCTTCACACGGAGCACGCTGCCGGGGACGATCCTGGTGGTGGCGGACGAGCGGCAGTACCAGAAGAAGCCGAGCGCGAACCACGAGGTGCTGTTCGGCCGCGGCGGGGACGACGTGCACCTGACCGTGGGCCCCGACGATCCCTACGTAAGCCGCAGGCAGGGCGCGCTGGTCTGCGACGGCCGGGGCTGGCGGCTGCGCAACATCGGGAAGCTGCCGATCCGCCTCGTAGACGAGAGCATGGTGCTGACCGGCCACGAGCTGGCCCTGCGCACCGGCTGCACCCCGCTATTGGTCGGCGCCCCCTCGCACCGCGTCCACCTGGTCGAGGTGCACGTGGCCGGTTTCCCCAAGCCCGGCGCGGAGATCGGCCCCGACTCGGTCACCCGCTCCCCGGACGACTACGAGCTCAGCGAGATCGAGCGGATGGCGATCGTCGCGATCGCGCAGCGGTACCTGCGGCAGGACCCCGCGCCGCAGCCGCTGTCCTGGGCCCAGGCCGCCGACGACCTCAGCCGCGCCCCCGGCGCCGGCCGCCGCTGGACCGCGCGCTCCGTGGAGCACGTCGTGGCCGCGGCGCGCCAGCGGCTGGCCGCCGGCCGCTCCCCGATCCCCGGCATCCTGCGCGGCGAGATGCCCGAGCCGGTCGGCAACACGTTGAACCACAACCTGATCACCGCCCTGCTGCGCAGCGCCACCCTGACGCCCCGGGACCTCGACCTGCTCGGCGAGGACGAGGACTTCTGACCGCCGCGCCCGCCGCCTGACGCCCGGGGAGGGGTCCCCGGCGGCGCTGGCTAGCCTGCCGGAAACGGGGGCGGTCAGGAAGGAGCGCGCAGCGTGCAGACCGAGGATTTCGCACCGCGGGTACTGCCCGCGTCCACGCGGCGCCTCGCCGACGGCGTTCCCTGCGCCCCGCCCGGTACCCTCTTCGCCCTCGGGGCCGAGGGCGGTTTCGCCGTGCCGCCGCACCCCTTCACGCTGCACTTCGGCCGCGGCAGCGGCGAGGTGCACGTGGCCGTCGGCACGCA
>DASTAE010000040.1:0-16466 GCA_035712985.1 Actinospica sp. | reverse complement strand
TCCATCTGCCCCGCATCATCTGCGGCATCCTCGGCGAGCCGGGAGACACGTCGTACGACGACGAGAAGATGCTGCGACTGCTGGCGCCCTTCGCCCCGCACCGCCAGAGGGCCGTCAGGCTGCTGCTGCAGAAGCGGTAGGGAGTTCTCCCCGGGCCGAGCGACTCCCGCCCCCTACCGCCGCACCAGAAACGACGCCGCCTTCCGTGCCGGGCGGTCCGGGGCCGGGGCCGCCGGGTGGCCGACCGCCACGCAGCCCATCGGGTCCCAGTGCTCCGGCAGTTCCAGCACGCGGCGCACCGTGGGGCGGCAGAAGATCGAGGACGAGATCCAGGCCGCGCCCAAGCCCTCGACCGCCAGCGACACCAGGAGGTTCTCGATCGCGGCGCCGGTCGAGACCAGGAACATCTCGCGTTCGCCGGCGTTGCGGCGGGCGTCGGGGTAGGTGTGGGAGCCCTCCATGGTCAGGCAGGGGACCAGCAGCACCGGGGCGCCGCGCAGGACATCGCCGCGCTTGATGCGCTTGTCGATGGCCGACTCGCTGAAGCCGTCGTCGCGCAGGTCCTTGATCCAGTCCTCGAGCATCGCGTCCAGCAGGCGGGTCTGCACCTCGGGGGTGCGGACCTCGACGAAGGACCACGGCGTCGTGTGGTGCGGCGCGGGGGCGGTGATGGCCGCCGATACCGCGCGCTCGACCGCCTGCGCCTCCACCGGGTCCGCCGTGAACGAGCGGATCGTGCGGCGGGCGAAGACGGCTTCGGAGCGGCCGAGGGCGCGCGCCTCGGCCGTGCCCATCGAGAACAGGTCCATCTCGCTCGGCCGCCGCAGCGTCTTCGCGCCCCCGCCCGGATCCTTCGTCACCGCTTGGCTCAGGCCCTTGACCAGCGCCACCGGAACCCCTCCCAGTTTTCCCTTGACCAGTTCCCCCGCGGCCGCCAGTTCGTCGGCGACCGCCGTGACCGTCACGGCGAGCTCGTTTCCGTGGGAATCGCTCGCGCCGCGCAGGTCCTCCACCACGGATACGTACCCGGCTCCGATCGCCTGATCCACCAATCCGTTGCGCCAGACGCGGCCGAATGTGTCGGAGATGACGACGCCGACGCGCACGCCGCGCAGCCGTTGGATCGCGTCGGACAGTTCGACGGCGCTGCGGTCTGGGTCCTCGGGCAGCAGCAGCACGGTTCCGGCGGCCGTGTTGGAGGCGTCCACGCCCGCGGCCGCCATCACCAGGCCCAGCCTGTTCTCCACGATGCGCAACGTGTCGCGGCGGGCCACGAGGCGCACGGTCTCCTCGTCGATCGCCGCCTCGCGGTCGGCCGCCCGCCGGATCCGGCCCTCGGCCTTGGAGACGATCTTCGAGGTGACGACGAGGATGTCGCCGTCCACAAGCTGTGGATCGGCGGCCTCGGCGATGAGCGCGGCGAGGTCGTCGCCGGGCCGGATCTCCGGCAGGCCCTCGATCGGGTGCACCGAGAAGGCGGGGGCCTTCATCGGGCCAGCTCCGCGGCGAAGTCCAGCGCCCGGCGGGCCATCTCGGCGGTCGCGTCCAGGCTCTTCATCAGCAGCGGGACCGCGCGGGCGCGGATGCCCACCTGCTCGACGAGGGCGACCTGGTCGGCGTCGGCGTCGTGCACCAGCCAGCCGTCCAGCAGGTCGGCGCCGTGGTACGCGGCGACCGCGGACGGGGTGGTCTGCACGCCCTCGGCCGCGAGCACCTTGTCCGCCATCCCGCGCACCGGGGCGGTGCCGATGATGGGGGAGAGGCCGACGACCGGGGCCGAGGTGGAGATCACCGCGTCCCTGATGTTCGCGCCGGTGCCGCCGACGGCCAGGATCGCGCCGATGGAGACCACCGGGTTCGACGGCGGCAGGATGACCGCGTCCGCCTCCGCGATCGCCTCGAGCACGCCGGGCGCCGGCTTCGCCTCGTCCGCGCCGACGAACACGATCTGCTCGGCGGCCGGGGCGTGCAGCCGCACCCAGTACTCCTGGAAGTGCACCGCGGTGCGCCTGCCCTCCTCGTCCCGGACCACGACGTGCGTCTCGGCCCGGTCGTCGGTCGCCGGCAGCAGCCGCACCCCCGGCTTCCAGCGCGCGCACAGCGCCTCGGTCACCGCGGACAGCGGGTATCCGGCCTCGAGCATCCGGGTGCGCACCAGGTGGGTGGCGATGTCCTTGTCCCCGAGCGTGAACCAGTCGGGGCCGACGCCGTACTCGGCGAGCTCCCGCGCGACGCCGAAGCTCTCCTCGTCCCGGCCCCAGCGCTGCTCCGGGTGGATGCCGCCGCCGAGCGTGTACATCACGGTGTCCAGGTCCGGGCAGACCCGCAGCCCGTGCAGCGTGATGTCGTCTCCGACGTTGCCGATCACCGTCACCTCGGCCCCGGGCGCCGCGCGCAGCAGCCCCTCCAGGAACCGCGCCCCGCCGACGCCGCCCGCCAGCACGGTGATCTTCTTGAAGTCCAAAGCGCTCACGAAATGAGCTTAGAGCCACCGGGTGACGGCGGCCGGATCAGGGAGCGCCCTCAGACCGCGACCTCGACGACCACGTAGACGCCGGGAGCCGCCATGGCCACGGCGCGCGGGGCGGCGGAGGGGGCCAGCAGCAGGACGCCGGAGGGCCCGGCGCGGTGCACCCGGGCGCGGGTGCCCGGCGGCAGCAGATAGGACGTCAGCAGCGCCGAGAGGTCGGCGTCCGTCGAGGGCTCGAGCGCGAGGCCGGCCGCGATGGCCGCGGCGGCGTTGCCCAGCGCGGCCGTGCTCGGCGGCTGCGGGGCGGGGGCGCCGAGCTGCGGGTGCGGCCTGGTGTCGTGCAGCACCATCGCGAGGTCGGGCGTGATGGTGTCCGGGTTCGCGGCGATACGCGGAGCCATGAGAGGGGTCCCGTCTGCTGGGGTCTGACTGCGGCTGGCGGAGGGGTTTCCCCGTCCGCCGCTCGATCAGCGCCCTGGACGGGGTCAGCTACAGCGACGACAACAGCTGCGGGAGATGAGCACGGGCATGCTCGCGCCGCGCTCCGACCGGAGACCGGCCGGGCGCGTGTCGAAGGTCACGCGAATCCCGCTCATTGCGACGAGGGTAGCACGCGGCGACGGCCACGCTCTGTGCACGCTCCCGGCACCCAGGGCTTCGCGCAGGCGGGGGGCTACGCACCGTGGTCAGAGGGTTGTTCACTCGATCGGGTGCACTTCGCCGGGCGGGGCCTTTTCCACGGGCCCTTCCACGCGCCGCGCGGCGCCGCAGGTGACACCGCTGCGGGACACGCCGGGCGGCGCTGCTTGACGCTGCTCCCTCCGAGTGAATAAGGCCCCCGCTATCAGATCCCGGCTTGACGCCCGTGGAACGACGCGCGTGTAATTTCCATCAGGCCACCGCATTGTGACGCCGCGTCATAACTCGTGGTGGCGATGGCAATAGCACCGCGGATGATGCCGGGGCAGCGGCGGACGACGAGCCTCCGTGCGCCGTGCGTGGGACACAGGACGGGAGGCGAGGACGTGACCGAGGTCTTCCCGCTGTTCGGCGGCTTCGACGAGGAGCTCAGCTGGCAGGAGCGCTCTTTGTGCGCACAGACCGACCCGGAGTCCTTCTTCCCGGAGAAGGGCGGCTCCACCCGCGAGGCCAAGCGGGTCTGCCTGGCCTGCGAGGTCAAGGCCGAATGCCTGGAGTACGCCCTCGCGCACGACGAGCGCTTCGGCATCTGGGGCGGGCTGTCCGAGCGGGAGCGCCGGCGGCTGAAGAAGAAGGCTGCCTGAGCCCCGGCTTTACGCGCGCTTTTGTCCCGGATTTCCCTATCAATACGGACAATTCACCTGAGCAGGCCGCGATTTCCGGCCGCGTCTACTAGGGTGGGGCAACCGCCGTGCCGCGCGGAAGCGTGTATGCCGGCGGGGACAAACGCCGTCGAGACCCGGGTCGTCGCCTCGCATGTCACAGTTCGCACCGCCGACGCGCTCCCGCGCGTACGCCGCAAACCCGCACGAAGCGCTGCGCCGCCACGTCGTGACCGCCGTCCTGGTGAGCCACGACGGAGAGCGCTGGCTGCCGACCGTGCTCGAGGCGCTGCTCGGCCAGCAGCGCCCGGTGCAGCGCATCATCGCCGTGGACACCGGCTCCCGGGACCGCTCCGCCGACCTGCTGCGTGACGCGCTGGGCTCCGACCTGGTGCTCGAGCGCAAGCGCTCCACCGGCTACGGCACCGCGGTCGCCTACGGCCTGAAGAACTCCGAGCCCGTCGGCTTCGACGAGTCGGGCTACGACACGGACGCCCCGATCGAGTGGGTCTGGCTGCTGCACGACGACAGCGCCCCCTCCCCGGACTGCCTCGGCCAGCTGCTGCTGACCGCCGAGGAGTACTCCGCCGAGCACCCGAGCGACCACGTGGCCGTCGTCGGCCCCAAGGTGCACGGCTGGTACGACCGCAGGCAGCTGCTCGAGGTCGGCGTCACGGTCGCGGGCAACGGCCGCCGCTGGACCGGCCTGGAGCGCGGCGAGCACGACCAGGGCCAGTACGACGAGGTCCGCCCGGTGCTCTCCGTCGGCTCCGCGGGCATGCTGATCCGCCGCGACGTCTGGGACCAGCTCAAGGGCTTCGACCGGGCGATCTCGCTGTTCCGCGACGACCTCGACTTCTGCTGGCGGGCCAACAACGCCGGCTACCGGGTGATCGTCGCGCCCGAGGCGGTCATCCGGCACGCCGAGGCCTCGGCCCGCGAGCGCCGCCGCGTCGACGCGGGCCCGAACCGGCCGCAGCTGCTCGACCGCACCCACGCGCTCTACGCCGTCGCCGTCAACCGGCCCTCGATTCTGTGGCCCTTCCTGTACCTGCGGCTGATCGTCGGCACCGTCTTCCGGGTGCTCGGCCACCTGATCGCCAAGAGCCCCGGCCTGGCCTCCGACGAGTTCTTCGCGATGCTCGGCTTCGCCGCCCGACCGGACCGGATACTCCGGGGCCGCGCGGCCCGCCGCAGGTTCAGGGACGCGGACCCGCTCGAGGTGGCCATGCTGCTGCCGCCGCGCGGCGCGCTGACCCGGGCCGCGTTCGAGAGCATCCTCACCCAGATCCGCGGCGAGGAGAAGCAGGACATCGGCACCGCGACCTCCCGGCACGGCTCGGCCGAGTCAGGCCCGGTCTCCGAGGAGTCCGAGTCGCTGGAGACCGACTCCTTCGCCGTGCTCAAGCGGCTGGCCAAGAAGCCGATCATCGCGGTCGGTCTCGGCCTGACCGTGGTCGCCCTGATCGCCGGGCACAGCCTGCTGTTCGGCGGCACCCTGGCCGGCGGCGCGCTGCTGCCCACCCCGGGCGGCTCCAGCGACCTGTGGCACGAGTACACCTCCGCGTGGCACGGCGTCGGCCTCGGCACCAACTCCGAGGCCCCGGCCTACCTCGGCCTGGTCGCGCTGCTCGGCTCGGTCCTGTTCGGCAAGGCCAGCCTCGCCGTCCTGGTGCTGCTGCTCGGCTCCGTGCCGCTCGCGGGCCTGAGCGCCTCCTACGCCTTCCGCCGGGTCACCGACTCGGCCGTGCTGCGGATCTGGGGCGGCTACGCCTACGGCCTGCTCGCCGTCTCGCTCGGCGCGATCGCCAGCGGCCGGCTCGGCTCGGCGGTGGCCGCCGCGCTGCTGCCGCTCATCGTGACCAGCGCCGCGGGCGCGATCGGCAGCCGCAGCCAGAAGGGCAACACCCGCTCGGCGTGGACCTGCGCGTTCATGCTGATGATCGCGACCGCCTTCGCCCCGGTGATCTGGGCGCTGGCCGCCGTCGCGGGAGCGATCGCGCTGCTCTCGGTCGCCTGGCGCACCCGCTCCAACCTCTTCGTCACCGCCACCCGGATGGCGATCGTGCTCGGCACCCCGCTCGTGGTGCTCGCGCCCTGGTCGCTCACCCTGCTGCAGCACCCGAGCTCCTTCCTGACCGAGACCGGCGCCGCCGGCTTCGGCCTGGACTCGCCGGTCTCGACCCCGCTCGGCCTGCTGCTCGGCGACCCGGGCGGCCCCGGCACCTACCCGTACTGGTTCGGCGCGGGCCTGCTGCTCACGGCGCTGGCCGCGCTGCTGCGCGGCACCCGGCGCCGCGTGGTGATCTCCGCGTGGATGATCGCGCTGCTCGGCTTCGGCTCGGCGCTCTTCCTGACCCGCACGACCGTCACCGCGACCGACTCGGCGGTCGGCGTCGTCCCGTGGCCCGGCGTGTCCACCGCGTTGCTCGGCTTCGGCCTGATCACCGCGACCCTGGTCGGCGCCGAGGGCGCCCGCGAGCGGATCGCCGGGGCCGAGTTCGGCTGGCGCCAGCCGGTCAGCGTGCTCGTCACCCTCGCCGCGGTGCTCGCCCCGGTGGCCGCGGGCGGCTGGTGGCTGCTGCGCGGCGCCGAGGGCCCCGTCGGGCGCGTCTCGGCGGGCCTGCCGCAGTACCTCGCCGCCGAGAACGCGAGCGCCGCGCAGGTGCGCACCCTGACGCTCACGGCGGGCGCCAACGGGACGGTGGCCTACACCGTGGCCCGCGGCACCGGGCCGATCCTCGGCGACGCCGACATCCACCTGACGGCGGATCAGACCGCGAAGCTCAACACGCTCGTCGGCCAACTGCTCTCCGGCAGCGGCGGCAGCGTCGCGCAGGGCCTGGCGAACCTGGACATCGGCTACATCTGGGCCGCGTCCACGGTGCCCGCGACGATCACCAACGCGCTCGGCAGCACCTCCGGCCTGACCGAGGACACGCTGACCGGCAGCACCGGCTCGGCCACCGAGTACTGGCAGGTCAACGGGAGCGTCGGCCGGATCACCCTGCAGGACGCCAAGGGCGCGGCCGTCGCGCTGCAGTACCAGTGCAGCGGCTCCAGCTCGAACCCGGGCACGGACGCGCAGGGCGCCGCGGCGGTCTGCTCGCAGGACGTGACCGCGACGGTGAACGTGCCGAACGGCGCCGCGGGCCGGGTCCTGGTGCTCGCCGAGGCGGCCGACGGCGGCTGGACCGCGAAGGAGGACGGCCAGAAGCTCACGGCCACCACGCTCCCCAGCGGCCTGCAGGCCTGGACCGTCCCGTCCGGCGCGGGCATCATCACCATCGGCTACCAGTCCTACACGCACACGTTCTGGCTGATCGGCGAGGCCCTCGCCTTCGCCGCGGCCACGATCATGGCGCTGCCCTTCGGCCGCCGTCCCGAGGACGAGCACGACGAGGAGGACGAGTACGCCGAGGCCGCGGAGGCGCGCGGCGAGCCGGGCCGGATGGAGCCGGAACCCGAGCCGGAGCCCGTCGCGGTCGCCGCGGCGCCCTCGTACGAGCCCTACGAGCCCGCGCCCGCCTACGAGCCGGTCCCCGAGCCCGAGCCGGTCCCGATGCCGACGCAGGCCGAGGCGCCCGCGGTGGAGAGCTACGAGGCCCCGGTCTACGAGACCGCCCAGGCCGTCAGCGCGGACCTCTACCAGCAGCAGCCGGAGGCCGAGTACGGCTACGAGTCCGGGGCGTACCAGAACTACGAGCAGTCCTACGAGGCGTACCCGCAGCAGGGCTACGAGCAGTACGGCTACGCGGAGCAGCAGCAGTACTCGTACGAGCAGCCCTATGAGCAGCGGCAGCCGTACGAGCAGCAGTCGTACGAAGAGCAGTCGTACGAAGAGCAGCCGTTCGAGCAGCAGCAGCAGCAGCAGCCGCAGTACGCGGACTACAGCAACCCGCAGTATCAGGATCCGCAGTACCAGCAGTATCAGGATCCGCAGTACCCGCAGCGGGAGCAGTACCCGCAGCCGGAGCAGTATCCGCAGGAGCAGTACCCGCAGCACGAGCAGTACCAGAACCCGGCCGAGCAGTACCCCGAGTTCGAGCAGTACCCGGGCTACGGCCAGCCTGAGCAGCACGAACAGCAGCAGTACGGTCAGGAAGGCTGGGGCCGATGAGCGAGAACGGCACGAAGGGACTCGGCCCGGTCGCGGGCGTCGGCCGGCGCGTCCAGGTCGCGGGCGTCGTCATCGGCGCCCTGGTGATCGGCGTCGGCTACGGCTACGCGAAGCCCGCCGCCAGCTCCGCCTCGTCGGCCGGCCACACCGCCGCGCACTCCACGACCACGGCCGTCAGCAGCGCGAAGGTCGTCTGCCCGCTGGTCAAGGACAACAGCGCGACGAACATCAGCACGTTCACGCCGGGCACGGTGTCGGTCTCCGGCAACTCCTCCGAGTCCGTGACCCAGATGGGCGGCAGCGGCAGCGTGCTGAACGCCGGCAAGACGGGCACGCTGACCACCGCGACCAGCCTCTCCGGCGGCTCCGAGGCGGCCGAGGACGTCAACAACCCGGTGGTCGCCACGGCCTCCGGCGCCGACGCGGCCGGCTTCACCGTGACCGAGACCGTGCCCTCCGGCTCGACCGGCAGCACGCACGGCCTCGCCTCGACCGACTGCGGCAGCCCGGACACCGACTTCTGGTTCACCGGCCTCGGCACCGACAACGCGGCCTATTCGATGCTGAACATGGCCAACGCGGACAGCCAGGCGGCCAGCGTCACGATCACGATGTACACCGCGAGCGGCCAGCTCCCGCAGGCCGAGGCCACCTCGCTGCAGGGCATCACGATCTCGCCGAACTCGCAGCGCTCCGAGCTGATCAACACGCTCGACGGGCAGAAGCAGGGCGCGCCGTACGCCATCCACGTCGTCGTCACCTCGGGCCGGATCGGCGCCTCGGTGCTCGACTGGGACGGCAACGGCGGCGGCCGCGACTTCGTCGCCGCGCAGAAGTCGGCGACCACGCTCGTCTTCCCCGGCATCCCGCAGGCCGAGGACAACGAGAAGGTCCAGCTCTCTCTGCTGTCCCCGAGCGGCGCCGCCTCGGTGGCGCTGCGCTGGGTGGGCAAGGCGACCATCACCCCGGCGGTCGGCTCCTTCAGCGGCGACCTGGTCCAGGGCAAGGTCACGACCGTCGACCTCAGCTCGGTCCCGGCCCCCGGCGAGTACGCGGCGCTCGAGGTGTGCGGCGCGAACAGCGCGGCGAACCAGTGCCTCCCGATCACCGGCCAGGGCAGCGCGATCCCGATCGTCGGCGAGGTCAAGATCAGCCAGTCCGACCACAACGGCCAGGACACCGCGTACGTCAGCCCGGCGCAGGCGCTCAGCGGCGACGGCGTCATCGCCGACAACGCGTCGAACTCGCAGCTCACGCTGACCAACACCGGCAGGACCGCGGCCCAGGTCAAGGTCACCGTGACCGGCTCCGGCAACACCCCGGCGACCGCCTCGACCACGGTCTCGGTGCCCGCCGGGCAGACCGTGAACGCGCAGCTGTCCGCGCCGAAGGGGGCCGGCGGCGACTTCGCGCTCGTGGTCACCCCGCTGAACGGGGCGCAGAACGTCTACGCGGCGCGCATCGACGGATCCGGGGGCAACCTGAGCATCCAGACGATGAGCACCGCGGCCGAGACGGTCACCATCCCGGCCGTCGGCCAGGACACCTCGGGCCTGGTCCCGCAGAACTGACTCAGTCCTCGTCGGTCTCCGGGTCGATGATCTCCGGGTCGAGGCCCAGCAGCTCGGCGACCTGCTCGACCACGACCTCGTACACCAGCGGGACCAGCTCGGCCTGCGAGGCCGCGCGCACCTCCGTCGGACGCCGGTAGACCACGATCCGGTCCGGCTCCCCGCGCGCGGCCCGGATCGCCCGGCCCAGCGGCACCGGGTCCGCCGACCAGTACTCGGCCCCCGGCGGCGGCACCTGCTCGACCGCGAACTCCACCGCCGCCAGCTGCGGCCAGCGCTGCTCGAGCCGCTCGACCGCGTCCAGCACCAGATCGTCGAACTTCTCCGCCCGGGTCAGGCTCAGCGGCAGCTCCGCGGGCGCCAGCGGCCCGCGGATGCCGCGCCCGCGGCGGTCGCGCGTCTTGCGGCGGCGCGGCTGACCCGGCTGCGGCGACGAGGGGATACCCGACTTACCATGCACGCCACTGACAGTAATACACATTGACGTCCTCCCGGCGCTGGGCCGCCGGGATTCCTGCTACGCCGGTCGCGGTCGCGTCCGGTCGTCTCGGCGGGTTCCTGCTTCTCCGGCCGGCGCCCAGCTTGAGCGGGGTCCTCCCGGGCCTCGACAGGCGTTTCGCCTCTCCCTGCGTCCCAGGGCGAGGATGTTCAATACCGCGTTCACATCGCGGTCGTGCTCAGTGGCGCACCCGCCGCAGATCCAGGTGCGCACGTGGAGAGGCTTCCTTCCGTCGGAAAAGCCGCAGTTCGAGCACACCTGGCTCGCAGGTGCCCAGCGGTCCACCTTGCCGAACTCGCGTCCATATCGCGCGGCCTTGTGCTCGAGCATGTGCGTGAATTGCGACCAGCCCGCGTCGTGCACGGATTTCGCCAGCCGCGTTCGTCCGAGTGCCGCCACCGCGAGGTCCTCCACGTATACGCCTCGGTTCTCGGCGACAATCCGCATGGAGAGCTTGTGGTGGAAGTCTTTCAGCTTCTTCTCCGCGCGACGCAGGTAGCGCGGGTTCTCGATCACAGCGCCGTCCGAAAGCACCGCGAACGACGCGAGGCCGAGGTCGATCCCGACCTCGCGTTCCGAGGTGGGAAACCGCTCGAGATCCTCGACGGAGTCGGTCCGCACGACAAAGCTCGCGAAGTACCGGCCCGAGGCGTCTTTCACGACGGTCACGGAAGACGGTTCGGATGGCAGGTCTCTCCACCAGCGCACCGCGACTTCGCCGATCTTCGCGAGATACAGGCTGCCGTCGGGGCGGAGCGAGAAGCCGTTGCGGGTGAAGCGGATCGTCTGCCGATTGTCTTTGCGGGATCGGAACCTCGGCTCACCGACGCGCGCGCCCTTACGCTGCCCGGTGATCGACCCGATGAAGTTTCGGTAAGCCGCGTTCAGGTCGCCCAACGCCTGCACCAGCACCAGGGACGAGACCTCCGCGGGGAATGCCCGCTCCTCGGAGCGCTCACCCTCCGTAATCACGCGGCGTTGCAGTTCGGTGTCGGACGGATACGGCTCGCCCGCCGCGCGCAGCCTCCTGCGCAGCGCGAGCGCATCGTTGAACACCACGCGCGCTGCCGAACGCCCGCGCCGGATCACGCATCTGACCAGGCGTCGGATCGAGGCGGAAGGCGTATCGAAGCTACACGCAAAGAGCATATGGGCGGCCACCGACGGAAACGGCGCGGCTGACTCGGCCCCGTAGACCAAGGAGCTTGTGTTGAAGAGCGGGTCAGACACTTCGCGTTTGTGTGAAGAACGACGGGCGCGGCGTATGGCCGCCCGGCCCCGTATCGCAATACACTCGCGCACGTGAGCCATGTCCGTCGCTGTTCGCGCACCGCCTGTGGTCGCCAGGCGGTCGCCACGCTTACCTATGTCTACGCGGACTCGACCGCCGTGCTCGGACCGCTCGCGACCTTCGCCGAACCGCACTGCTACGACCTCTGCGCCGAGCACTCGGAGCGGCTGACGGCGCCGCGCGGCTGGCAGATCGTCAGGCTCTCGCCGCCCGAGTCCGGCCGCCGCGCGCCGTCCACCGACGACCTCGAGGCGCTGGCCATCGCGGTGCGCGAGGCCGCCAGGGCCCCCGAGCCCACGCCCCCGGCGAACGTCGAGCAGCCCGGCCGGGTCGCGCACCAGGGCGACCGGCCGCCGCGCCGCGGCCACCTGCGTCCGGTCGACGACGCGGACGGCTCCGCGTTCACGGCCAACCGGTAGGCTCTGCCGGGACGGACCCCGACCGACCCGAAACGGAGCCGAGCTACCGTGACCGCCCCGCACCCGACCGCAGGCGACCTGACCCACCTGGTGAAGGCCTACGACGTCCGCGGCACCGTACCCGACCAGCTCGACGAGACCATCGCGCAGGCCCTGGGCGCGGCGTTCGTGCGCGTTCTCGGCGCCACGGCGATCACCATCGGCTACGACATGCGCCCGTCCTCCCCGGACCTGTCCGACGCCTTCGCGCGCGGCGCGGCCGGCCAGGGCGCCGACGTGGTCAAGATCGGCCTCGCGTCCACCGACCAGCTCTACTTCGCCTCAGGCCACCTCGACCTGCCCGGCGCCATGTTCACCGCGAGCCACAACCCGGCCAGGTACAACGGCATCAAGATGTGCCGGGCCGGCGCCGCCCCGGTCGGCCAGGACACCGGCCTGTCCGAGATCCGCGACCTGGCCGCGCAGGAGCTGGCGAACCCCGGCTCCGTCTTCACCCCGGCCGAGACGCCGGGCTCGATCACCGAGCGCGACCTGCTCACCGCCTACGCGGCGCACCTGCGCGGCCTGGTCGACCTCTCCGGGATCCGGCCGCTGAAGGTCGTCGTGGACGCGGGCAACGGGATGGGCGGCCACACCGTGCCCACCGTCTTCCACGGCCTGCCGATCGACCTGGTGCCGATGTACTTCGAGCTCGACGGCTCCTTCCCGAACCACGAGGCCAACCCGCTGGACCCGAAGAACCTGGTCGACCTGCAGAAGAAGGTCGTCGAGGTCGGCGCGGACATCGGCCTGGCCTTCGACGGCGACGCCGACCGCTGCTTCGTGATCGACGAGAAGGGCGACGCGGTCTCCCCGTCCGCCGTCACCGCGCTGGTCGCGGCGCGCGAGCTGGCCAAGCACCCGGGCGCCACGATCATCCACAACCTGATCACCTCGCACGCGGTCCCCGAGATCGTCCGCGAGCACGGCGGCACCCCGGTGCGCACCCGGGTCGGCCACTCCTTCATCAAGCAGGAGATGGCCAACTCCGGCGCGGTCTTCGGCGGCGAGCACTCCGCGCACTACTACTTCGCGGACTTCTGGAAGGCCGACACCGGCATGCTGGCCGCGATGCACGTGCTGGCCGCGCTCGGCGAGCAGCCGCTGCCGCTGTCCGAGCTGGGCGCCGAGTACGAGCGCTACGCCGCGTCCGGCGAGATCAACTCGGAGGTCGCCGACCAGGCCGGGCGCACCGCCGCGGTGCGCGCCGCCTTCGCCGGCCGCGAGGGCGTCGAGATCGACGACCTCGACGGGATGACCGTCGCGCTGGCCGCCGAGGGCTGGTGGTTCAACCTGCGTCCGTCCAACACCGAGCCGCTGCTGCGCCTGAACATCGAGGCGCGCACCCCCGACGAGGTCGCCGCCCTGCGCGACGAGGTCCTCGCCATCGTCCGCGCCTAGGAGGATCCCTTGAGCACCCTGATCGAACCGAGCCTGCTGGAGATCCTGGCCTGCCCGAACTGCCACGCCCCGCTGCGCGAGGACGTGGACGCGGGCGAGCTGGTCTGTACCGACGCCTCCTGCGGGCTGGCCTACCCCGTCCGGGACCACATCCCGGTGCTGCTGATCGACGAGGCGCGGAAGGCCGCGTAGCCCCGTGACCACTCCCGAGGAGCTGCTGGCCGATCCGCAGGCCCTGGAGGACGCCGACCAGGGCGGCACGCTGCGCCTGGTGGCGATGGGCGGCGCCCGGATCCGCCGGGCCGCCGCGCTGCGCGACCTGGACCCCGCCTCCGCGCGGGCGCTGGACGCGGTGGCGGCCGACGGCCGTCCGCGCGCGCTGGTGCTGCTCGGGCACGGGACCGGCGCGACCGTGGCCAAGCTGATCGCGTCCGTGGTGGGCGCCGGGGCCGGCGTGCCGATCCTGTCGGTGCCGGGCCCCGCCCTGCCCGGCTGGATCGGCTCGATGGACCTCGTCGTGGTCGCCTCCACCACCGGCCGCTCCCCGGAGATCGCCGCCGCGCTGGCCGAGGCCGGCCGGCGCGGCTGCCGGATCGTCGTGGTCGCCCCGCCGAGCTCCGAACTGGCCAGGCTCGCCGAGCCGGCCAGGGCCGCGCTGGTCGGGATGGCGGACGAGTCGGCGCCGATCTGGGCCAGGCTCTGGTCCGTCACCGTCCCGGCGCTGCTGGCCTGCGAGGCCGCGGACATCGTGCCGGCGCAGTCCTACGAGGGAGCGGCGGCCGCGGCGGACGACGCGGCGGTGCGCTTCCGGCCGAGCCAGGAGGCCTTC
The DNA here is from genome assembly GCA_035712985.1 of Actinospica sp. GTDB lineage: Bacteria > Actinomycetota > Actinomycetes > Streptomycetales > Catenulisporaceae > Actinospica. Next base: position 2,526 of record DASTAE010000040.1, on the reverse strand, counting down.
GTCAACCCGGCCAAGGAGATCGCGCTGCGCTGCGTCGAGCATCCGGTGGCCGCCTGGGGCGCCGGTCCCGCCGCGACCATCTCGGCGGCCCGGCTCGCCGACCAGGCCGCGCTGCGCGCCGGGCGCCCGGTGCTGCACGCCTCGCTGCCCGACCTGGGCCGCGGGCAGCTCGGCCTGCTCGACGGCTCCGCGTCCACGGCCGCCTCGGACCTCTTCTACGACCCGGAGTTCGACGGCCCGCGCTCCGGGGGGTCGGCGCCCGCGTTCGTGCTGCTGTCGGAGGCCGGGGTCGAGCCGCGCGCCGCCGTCGTCGAGGCGATGGTCAACGAGCGCAATCTGCCGCTCAGCACGGTGGTCGCGGAGCAGTCCACGACGCTGGAGCGCGCCGCGTACCTGATCGCGCTGGCCGATTTCACCGCGTGCTACCTGGCGATCGCGGTCGGCGCGGGTCCCGACCAGGGCAAGGCGATCGAGGAGTTCCGCCTCCGCACGGCCCAGTAGCCCTTGTCTAACTAGTCGATAACACGGGTTAGGTAGAGGGCTGATCGGCCGCTAGAATTTCATAAAATGACTGAGGCAGTGGAAGCGGCGACGGGAGCCGGGGGAAGTTCGGCCATGGCTGACGGGGCTGTGCAGGTCACCTTCGCGGACATCGAGAACGCGGCGGCGCTGGTGGGATCGATCAACAAGACCGTGCAGTCGATGCTCGACGACCTCTATCGCCAGGTGGCCCCGGTCACCGCGAGCTGGACCGGCCAGGCGGCCCAGGGCTTCCAGTACCAGCACCAGCAGTGGGCCTCCGCCGCGGAGGACCTGAACCTCGTGCTGCGCAACATCGCCGTGCTGCTGCTGGAGACGCACGACAGCTACAACCAGGCCGAGTCCGAAGTCACATCGATATGGGACTCGTGATTCCGCCCGCCTCCTGACGCGCAATCATCGTCGTGACTAGACTCGCGCTGCGTAGTGCCCTGCCTACCAACGTGGAGGACTGGTCGTCATGAGCCAGGCTGCAGTGCTGTCCGATTTCAAGGTGCGGGATCTCTCGCTGGCCGCCTTCGGGCGCAAGGAGATCACGCTCGCCGAGCACGAGATGCCCGGCCTGATGGCGGTGCGCCGTGAGTACGCCGATGCCCAGCCGCTCCGAGGGGCGCGGATCACCGGCTCGCTGCACATGACGGTGCAGACCGCGGTGCTCATCGAGACGCTCGTGGCGCTCGGTGCGGAGGTCCGCTGGGCCTCCTGCAACATCTTCTCGACCCAGGACCACGCCGCCGCGGCCATCGCCGTCGGCCCGTCCGGGACCGCTGACGAGCCGCGCGGGGTGCCGGTCTTCGCCTGGAAGGGCGAGACGCTGGAAGAGTACTGGTGGTGCACCGAGCAGGCGCTGACCTGGCCGGACGGCCAGACCCCCAACATGATCCTGGACGACGGCGGCGACGCGACGCTCTTCGTGCACAAGGGCGCCGAGTACGAGAAGGCCGGCGCCGTCCCCGCCTCCTCGCCCGAGGACTCCGAGGAGTGGCTCGTCATCCTCGAGACGCTGCGCGCCTCCCTCAAGATCGACGCCGGCAAGTGGACCGCGATCGCCGAGTCGATCAAGGGCGTCACCGAGGAGACCACCACCGGCGTGCACCGGCTGTACGAGATGGCCCAGGCCGGCACGCTGAAGTTCCCGGCGATCAACGTCAACGACGCGGTCACCAAGTCCAAGTTCGACAACAAGTACGGCTGCCGCCACTCGCTGATCGACGGCATCAACCGGGCCACCGACGTGCTGATCGGCGGCAAGGTCGCGGTCGTCTGCGGCTACGGCGACGTCGGCAAGGGCTGCGCCGAGTCGCTGCGCGGCCAGGGCGCCCGGGTCATCGTCACCGAGATCGACCCGATCTGCGCGCTGCAGGCCGCGATGGACGGCTACCAGGTGACCACGCTCGAGGACGTGGTCGGCATCGGCGACATCTTCGTCACGTGCACCGGCAACCGGGACATCATCCTGGCCGAGCACATGGCGAACATGAAGCACCAGGCGATCGTCGGCAACATCGGCCACTTCGACAACGAGATCGACATGGCCGGCCTGGCGAAGACCCCCGGGATCGTGCGCGAGGAGATCAAGCCGCAGGTGCACGAGTGGCGCTTCGCGGACGGCCACACCGTGATCATCCTGTCCGAGGGCCGGCTGCTGAACCTGGGCAACGCGACCGGGCACCCGTCCTTCGTGATGTCGAACTCCTTCGCGAACCAGGTGCTCGCGCAGATCGAGCTGTTCACCAAGCCCGGCGAGTACCCGATCGGCGTCTACACTCTGCCGAAGCAGCTCGACGAGCACGTGGCCCGGCTGCACCTGGACGCGCTGGGCGTGAAGCTCACGAAGCTGAGCGAGCGCCAGTCCTCCTACCTGGGAATCCCGGTCGAGGGCCCGTATAAGCCCGATACGTACCGTTACTAGGATCGTTCACGCCGATCTCCCGGCGATACCGCTCCGCGGTGACGGCCACCAGGTACTGGTAGGGCGCGACACCG
>DASTAE010000039.1:0-24293 GCA_035712985.1 Actinospica sp. | reverse complement strand
GTTCGACACGGTCGGCCGGCGCAAGATGATCACGGGCACCTATCTGATCGCCGGGATCGGGCTGGCCGTCAGCGCGCTGCTGTTCCACAACGGAGTGCTGACCGCGTTCTCGCAGACGGTGTGCTGGTGCGTCATCTTCTTCTTCGCCTCGGCGGGCGCGAGCGCCGCGTATCTGACGGTGAGCGAGATCTTCCCGGTCGAGGTGCGCGCGAAGGCGATCGCGGTCTTCTTCGCGATCGCGCAGTGCTTCGGCGCGTTCGGCCCGTGGTTCTACGGCAAGCTGATCGGCGACACGACCGGCCAGACTGCGGACTACCTCGAGCACCATTCGAAGCTGTGGATCGGCTATCTGATCGGCGCGGCCGTGATGATCGCGGGCGCGATCGTCGAGTTCAGCCTCGGCGTGGACGCGGAGGGCAAGTCCCTCGAGGACGTGGCCACGCCGCTGACGGCGGTCGACGTGCCGGGCGAGCCCGGCGGACTGCTGAGCAGCCCCACCGGGGCGCCGCGGCCGCCGAGCGCGTGACGCGGCGTCAGGCCCCGGCGCCCGGGCGCCAGCCGAGCTCGGGGCCGAGCCTGGTCGCGATGTCGGTGAGCAGCTGCACGTAGTCCTCGTGCTCGAAGCTGAACGGGAGCGCGAAGGCGACCTCGTCCACCTCGCGGAAGCCCGCGTGGGCGTAGAGCTGCTCGGCGATCTCGGCGCTGCTGCCGACGAGGTCCCGCGCGAACATCATCCGCGCGGGACCCTGCGGCGTCGCGGTGCGCGGGGTGCGGCTCGCGACGTAGGCCTCGTACTTGGCCTTCTGCTCGGGCGACGCGGAGTCGGTCGGGATGACCACGAGGCCCTGCGAGACCCGCGCGGCGGCTCCGTCGGGGTGGTGGGCGCGGAAGGTCTGGATCTGCGCGCGCTGGATCTCGGCGAAGTCCTCCGACTCCTCGGCCTTGACCACGCTGCTGGTGAGCAGGTTCATCCCGTGCTCGCCGGCCCACTGCGCCGAGCGCAGGCTGCCGCCGCCGTACCACAGGCGCCGCGCGAGGCCGGCGGCGTGCGGCTGGACGCGGTCGGAGAAGTTCTCGATGCCGACGGTACCGCTGAAGTCGCTCGCCTTGTCGCCGCGGATGAAGGACAGCAGGCGCTCGACGCGCCGGTAGCTGAAGTCCTCGACGTCGCCCGTGTCCGGGTAGAGGGCCTCCTTCACCGTGTCGTAGTGCATCGGCGGCCCCACGCTGATGCCCGGGTTGAGCCGGCCGCCGGACAGGACGTCGACCGTCGCGAGGTCCTCGGCGAGGCGCAGCGGGTTCTCCCAGCCGAGCGGGATGACGGCCGTGCCCAGCTCGATCCGGCTGGTGCGCTGGGTCGCGGCGGCGAGCACGGCGACCGGCGAGGAGATGCCGTACTGCAGGTGCCGGTGCCGCACCCACGCGCTGTCGAAGCCGAGCCGTTCGCCGAGCTCGATGATGCTCAGCGTGGTCTCGTGGCCCGGCCGCGGATCGGCCTCGTCGAAGAGGCCGATCGTGAGGAATCCGAGTTTGCGCAGGGGTTCCGAGCTCTGCGGCACCATGCCTCCATCTGCGGTTCGCCGTGATCACCGATGGCAACGCGCCGCGGAGCCCGGAGCTTCCCCCGGGCGGCGGTCAGGCCGCGATCGGCTCCAGCCGGAAGACGGCGAACTCCTTGACGTGCCGGGCGATCTCGTCGGCCGGGGCGCCTGCGGGGAAGGGCCATTCGGGCGAGGTGCGGCCGAGGCCGCCGAGGTAGGAGTGCACGGCGGCGGCGGCCGATTCGTCCTCGACCAGGACGGCGCGCTGCCGGGGCTCGGGGTCGCCCTCGATCTCGCAGACGCCGGCGGCGAGCACGTTGCGCACCCAGTCGCGGGTGCGGTTCGGGGCGCACAGGTAGCGCTCCCCCTCGACCATCGGCACCGCGATCGGCAGCGTCCTCGACTCGCCGGTGACGCGGCCGGGCACGGAGAGCACGCGCAGCACGTAGCGGCCCTCCTGGTACGGGGCCGGCCCGTCGGCCCGGATCTTGCCCAGCATGAACAGGTTGCGCTCGCGGGCGCTCGGCTCGGTGGGATTCGTCATGCTCCGGACGATAGCGCGGGAGCGCTTGCCTACGGCGCGAAGACGTAGCACACTTGTTCGAAAGGAGGGGTTGCGATGAGCGAGCAGCACGCGTCCGCGCCGAGGCCGCAGGCCACGCCGTCCGAGCTGATGGCGCGGGGTTTCGCGCTGTTCCCGCTGCGGCCGGGCACGAAGGTGCCCGCGGTGCCGCGGGACTGGGAGCACGCCGCGACGACCTCGCCGCTGCGACTGCGGCAGCTCGGCTCGGGCCCGCACGCGAACCACGGCATCGCGTGCGGGCCGAGCGACCTGGTCGTCCTCGACCTCGATGTCGCCAAGGGCGAACAGGCGCGGGCCGAGGGGGCGACGGACGGCTGGCGGGTGCTGCAGGAGCTCGCCGCCGAGCACGAGGGCGAGCTGCCGCGCACCTATACCGTGCAGACGCCGAGCGGAGGGCGGCATCTGTACTTCCGCCCGCCGGTGGACGGCCCGGCTCCACGCAACACCGTGCGCAGGCTCGGGCCGCTGATCGACACGCGCGGAGCCGGCGGATACGTGGTCGCGCCCGGCTCGCGGGTGGACGGTGTCGAGTACCGGGTGATCGAGGACGCGCCGATCGTGCCGCTGCCCGACTGGATCAGCGCCCTGCTGCGCCCGATCGAGGACCGTCCGGTGGCCGGCGAGCCCTTCTCGCTGTCCACGGCGCTGGGCCCGGTGCGCGCGCAGCTCGGCGACGCGTACGCGCGGACCGCGCTGGAGCGGGAGATCCAGCGGGTCGAGTCGGCCCGGGTCGGCACGCGCAACGACACGCTGAACCGCGCCGCGTACAGCCTCGGCACGCTCGTCGGCAGCGGACTGCTCCCCCAGGCCGAGGTCGAGGTCGAACTCACCCGCGCGGCGCGGGCCGCGGGCCTGGAGCCGCGGGAGATCGCCGGCACGCTGCGCTCGGGCCTGACCGCGGGGATGGCGCGGCCGCGCCGGCTGGTCGGCGTCGGAGCGTCGGCGGCCGCGTCGGGCGTGCACCAGATCAGCCTCGGCGAAGCCGAGCCGAACCGCACCCTGATCCCGACGGACGTGCCGCAGCCCGCCGAGTGGCCTCGCGTGTTCGGCCGTCACCTCCAGCTGAGCATGGCGGCGACGGCCGTCCACCGCGAGCTGTCCGGGCAGCAGCCGGATTTCGAGCTGCCGACGATGCCCGCGCTCTCGCCGCAGGGGCAGCAGGTCGCGCCGGCCGGGCTCGCCGAGCTGCTGACCGACCTCGACGACGCGTACGAGGCGGCCGCGCACGCGAGCGGTCCGATCGTCGGCGCCGAGCGCTGGCAGCGGCTGCTCGCCCTGGTGGACGCGCTGCGCGACCTCAAGGACGAGCTGTCCACCGACTCCGGCCGGCTGCCCGGGCCGATCCTCGGGCTCATCAGGTCGCTGACCTCGGCCGCGGCCCGGCGGATCGCGGCGCTGGCCAAGGAGATCACGGCCGAGCTGAGCGAGGACGGACTGCGGCACTCGCCGCTGTGGACCGGCGTGCGCCGGATGCAGCGCGCGGCCGAGGCGGTCGCCGACTTCGGCACGCCGAGCAGCCCGATCACCGCCTCGCGCTACGCGGCGGGCCGCGGCGCGCTGCACGCCCAGCTCAGCGAGATGCGCCGGAGCCTTCAGTCCTCCGGGGTGCGGCAGGCGAGCTGACGGTCTGGGCCTTCGCCTGGAAGGACGCGAGCAGGCCGAGCTTCTCGGCGTCGGCGGAACCGGGATCCGCGTGGTAGACCGCGATCATCTGGCCGGAGCCCGCGCCGCCGGTGACCGCGAGCTTCTCCCGGTTCAGCGTGAGCCGGCCGACCTGCGGGTGATCCAGCGTCACCGGCGCGCCCTCGCGGGAAGACACGTCGTGCCGCGCCCAGAGTCTGCGGAAGCGCTCGCTGGCGAGCGAGAGCTCGCCGACGAGGGCGATGAAGCGCGGGTCGTCCGTGTCCGTGCCGACCGATTCGCGGAAGCCGGCGACCAGCTGGCCCGTGGCCTGCTCCCACTCGGGGAACAGGGCCCGCTCCGCGGGTTCGAGGAACACGTCGCGCAGCCGGTTGCGGCCGACCGCGAGGCGCGGGGAGAGCGCCGTGGCCAGCGGATTGACCGCGAGCACGTCGAAGTACCGGCCCTCGACGAAGGCGGGCAGGGCGAGCGTGGCCAGCAGCTTGAGGACCCCCGGCGGCACGGTCTCCTTGCGCGGACGACGGCGCGCCCGGCGCGGTTTCTCGACGCCGAGGCCGAGCAGGTACGCCGTGCCCGCGTCGTCGAGCTGGAGCACCCGCGCGATCGATTCGAGCACCTGGACGGACGGATTGCGGTCCCGGCCCTGCTCGAGCCGCAGGTAGTAGTCGGCGCTGATCCCGGCCAGCATCGCGACCTCCTCGCGGCGCAGCCCCGGCACCCGCCGGATGCCGAGCCGCGGGATCCCGACGTCGCCCGGGGTGACGAGTTCGCGTCTGGCCCGCAGATACTCGCCGAGGGGATTCGCCTCCACGCTCATACGCGCAGCCTAACCGCTAGCCTTGGCGTCGGCGGTGTCGATCGAAGCGGGACGGAGCTGGGAACAGATGCAAGGGCGCGGCGGTCCCCGGGAGGTCAGCCCCAGGCTGCGTCAGGTCTCCGACTACGCCTGGCGGATCCTGCTGCTCGGCGGGTTCGGCTACGTGGTGTTCCTGGTCGCGATGCGCTTCGAGCTGATCTTCGTCGCGCTGTTCATCGCGCTGATCATCACCTCGCTGCTGCGCCCGCCGGTCAAGGTGCTCTCCCGCTTCATGCCGCGCTCGCTCGCCCTGGTGATCACCACGCTGCTCGGGATCGCGCTGATCGGCGGCCTGTTCTGGTTCGCGGGCAACTCGGTGGCGAACGAGACCGACAGCCTCAGCACGGAGTTCCACGGCGGCCTGACCCGGATCGAGCACTGGCTGGAGGCCAAGCCCTTCCACGTCAACCCGAGCACGCTGTCCAACCTGCAGGGCAAGCTCACCTCGTACATCTCCGGGCATCGCACGACGCTGATCAACCAGGCCCTGAACGGCGCCAGCCGGCTGGTGGACGTGCTGACCGTGCTGGCCCTGGCCGTCTTCTGCTCGATCTTCTTCACGAACTCGGGCGACAAGATGTGGCACTGGTTCCAGGAGCAGCTGCCCGCCTCGGTGGGCCCGACCTGGAAGCGCTGCGGCACGGCCGCCTGGCACACCTTCGCCGGCTACACCCGCGGCATCATCCTGGTCTCCGCGGCCAACGCCCTCATGGTCGGCGTCGCGCTCAAGCTGCTGCACGTGCCGCTCGTGCTGCCGCTGGTGCTCCTGGAGTTCTTCGCCAGCTTCATCCCGCTGATCGGCTCGCCGATAGCGATGGCCGTCGCCACCGTCGTCGCGCTGGCCGGCCAGGGGCTGACCACGGCGATCATCGTGCTGGTGCTGATCGTGGTCTTCGGCCAGATCGAAGGGCACGTGCTGCAGCCCTTCGTGATGGGCTGGTCCGTGCGCCTGCACCCGGTGGTGGTGGCGGTATCGGTGATCGCGGGCACGCTGTCGGCCGGGCTGCTCGGCGCGGTCGTGGCCGTGCCGCTCGTCTCGATCACCTGGGCCGTCATCCGGGAGCTGCGCGCGGAGCCGCTCACCGCGCCGCTGCCCGCGCAGGCCGACGCGGAACGGCCGGAGGCCGAGCGGCCGTCCGCCGCCGTCGCCGAGTCGGCGGACGAGGAAGCCGCCGCGGACGGGAACCTCGTCGAGGACGGCGCGAGCTGAGCCTCGCGCCGTCCACGTCGCCCCCGCGGGTAACGTAGGCGGCGTGCTGATGATCGAGGTGAACGGCCACGAGCCGACGCGCGAGGAGTTGCAGGAAGCGGCCCTCGACACGTACGGCCACTTCACGGCCCTGCAGGTGCGCGACGGCCGGACCCGCGGCCTCGACCTGCACCTGGCCAGGCTGGACGCGGCGAACCTGGCGCTGTTCGGCGCTCCGCTCCCGGGCGAGCGGGTCAGGGAACTGATCCGGCACGCGCTGGCCGGCGCCGCCGTCGCCGACGCGTCCGTGCGGGTGATCGCGCGCAACGGGCTCGTGTTCGTCACGGTCCGGCCGCCCTTCACGATGCCCGCCGACGCGACGCGGCGGCTGAAGTCGACCGCGTACCTGCGGGAGGTCGCGCACATCAAGCGGCCGGGCGACTTCGCGCACAGCTATCACATCGACCGGGCCGAGGACGCGGGCTACGACGACGCCCTGCTGGTATCCGCGGACGGCGTGGTCGCGGAGGCCGGGATCGCCAACATCGCGTTCTTCGACGCCGCCGAGCCGAGCGTCGTGTGGCCGGACGCGCCGGTGCTCGCGGGTATCACGATGCAGCTCGTGGCGCCGAGGCTCGCCGAGTACGGCATGCCCTCGCGCACGACCCGCGTCACGCTCGACGAGATCGGCCGATTCGCCGGAGCGTGTGTCACCAACTCGCGTGGGATCGCGGCCGTGACCAGGATCGACGAGGTCGAACTGCCGGACGCGCCGGAGTTCGTCAAGGCTCTGCGGTCGGCGTACGACTCGGTTCCCTGGGATGAGATCTGAGCCGTGGCCGACATCGCCTTCCGCCCGTTCACCCGGCAGGACCTGCCGCTGCTGGCGGCCTGGCTGGCCGCGCCGCACGTGGCCCGCTGGTGGCCGCGCGAGGACGACGGGATCGAAGCCCTCGACGCCTACTACGGCCCGGCGATCGACGGCGACGATCCGACGAAGCTGTTCCTGATCCTCGCGGACGACGCGCCGGTCGGCTTCTGCGAGACCTACCTGCACGCCGACAACCCGGACTGGGATCGCACGATCGGCCTGCCGGACGTCGCCGGGATCGACTACCTGATCGGCGCCCCCGAGCGGTGCGGCCACGGGCTCGGCACGGCAGCGATCGGCGCGTTCTGCGAGCTCGTCTTCGGCCTCTACCCGCGGATCGACGGCATCGCCTCGGTGCCGCAGGCGGCGAATCCGGCCTCGCGGCGGGTCCTGGAGAAGAACGGGTTCCGGCTCGTGGACGTGCGTGACGTCGAGTCGGACGACCCGGGCGACCGCGGACCCGCCGCGATCTACCTGCGGACGCGCTAGCTGCCGCTGGTCGCCTTGGCGGTCGGCGCGCTGCCGCCGCCGGCCCCGCCCATGCCGCCGCCGCAGCCGCCCGAGCCGCCGCTCGGCATGCCGCCGCCGTTCGCGCCGCCGGAGGGCATCGCGCCGGTCGGCATGCCTCCGCTCTTCATGCCGCTGGGCATCGCCGTCGGGCGGGTGCCGGTCATGCTCCCGGTCGGCCGGTTGCCGGTCGGCATGCCGCCGCTGCCGCCCTGGCCGCCGGAGCACTGCGTGGTGCCGGTGGATCCGCTGCTGCTCGTCGACGAGCTCGAACACGCGGCCAGCAGGCCGAGGCCCGCGGTACTCGCCAACGCGGCCGCGCCGAAGCGCAGCGCGATCTTCCGTCTGCCGGAGCCTGTACCCGTCCGTGCCATGCGTTTTTCCCCTCGATCCGTGGAATGGCTGGAACGAGAGCGACGATTTCCGCACGGGGTGAGCCGACCCTGTGGTCTCCATGAAAAAAGGGCTGCGGTCGGCCGATTGCCGCAATGCTGTTACACGAAGCCGCCCGGTCGATCCCCTCGCGATCGACCGGGCGGCGTGTTCTCCGGGCAGGTCAGCGGCGGGCGCTGACCGCGTCCTCCTCGGCCTCACCGGCCTTCTGCGCCGGCAGCGAGGCGCCCTCGGCCTTCGCGGCCTTGCGCTCGGCCCGGGTCTGGAACAGCGCCGGGTCCAGGTGCTCGTTGCCGACCGGCGGCGTGCCGTCGCCCTCGACCGAGAAGTGCGGCAGGATCCGGTCCAGCCAGCCCGGCAGCCACCAGTTCGCCTTGCCGAGCAGCTGCATGATCGACGGCACCAGCATCATCCGGAGCACGAAGGCGTCCAGCGCGACGGCGGCCGTCAGGCCGATGCCGAACTCGGCGACCGGGCGCTGGCCCAGCAGCAGGAAGGACAGGAACACGCACATCATGATCGTGGCCGCGGCCGTGATCACCCGGCCGGTCTCGGCCTGGCCGACCCGCACGGCGCGCCGGTTGTCCTTCGTGTGCACCCATTCCTCGTGCATCCGGGAGACCAGGAACACCTGGTAGTCCATGGACAGGCCGAACAGGATGGAGAGCATCATCACCGGCAGCCAGGCCTCGACCGGACCGGCGGCGCCGAGCCCGAGCGAGTCCGAGCCGTGGCCGTACTGGAAGATCCAGACGATCACGCCGAAGGACGCGCCGGCCGCGAGCAGGTTCATCACCGCCGCGGCCAGAGGCACCAGCAGCGAGCGGAACGCGATCATCAGCAGCAGGAAGCCGAGTGCGACCACCACCGCGACGAACAGCGGCACCTTGGACTTCATCACGCTGGCGAAGTCCTCGTAGATGGCCGTCGTGCCGCCGACGTAGGCGTGCATCGTCGTGCCCTGCTCGGCCTTCGGCACCACGTTGTCGCGCAGGTTGTTCACGAGGTCCGTGGTCTGCACGGCCTCGGGCGAGCTGCCCGGCACGACCGTGATCGTGGAGATCGTCGAGCCCGGGGTGATCGGCGCGGGGATGACCGCGACGACGTCGGGCTGGGTGCGGATCTGCGCGGCCAGCTGCGTGACGGCCGCGTCGTCGCCGGAGGAGCCGAGCTGCGCGACGACCAGCAGCGGGCCGTTGAAGCCGGGGCCGAAGCCCTGGGCCAGCAGGTCGTAGGCCTTGCGGGTCGTGGTGCTGCTCGGGTCGTTGCCCTGGTCCGAGGAGCCGAGGCGGACCGAGAGGGTCGGGATGAGCAGCACGCCCATGACGAGGACCGCGGCGAGCGCGAGGATCTTCGGCCGCTTCTCGACGAACCTGGCCCAGCCGGCCCACATGCCGGTCGGCTCGCCGGTGACCGGACCGGAGGCGCGCAGCCTCTTGCGGCTGCCGCGGGACAGGACCCGCTTGCCGATGGGCCGGAAGCCGAGCAGCGCGGGCAGCAGGGTGATCGCGGCGAGGACGACGGTGGCCACGGCGATCGCCGCGCCGACGCCGGTGCCGGACAGGAAGCTCATCCGGGTGGTCAGCATGCCGAGCAGCGCGATGCAGACGGTGGTGCCGGCGAAGACGACCGCGCGTCCTGAGGTGTCCAGCGCTCTGACCACCGCGTCCTCATGCGTGAGTCCGGCCCGCACCCCGTTGCGGAACCGCGTCACGATGAACAGCGCGTAGTCGATGCCGACACCGATGCCGATGAGCGCGGCCAGGATCGGCGCGAGCGCCGGGATGGTCAGGCCGTGCGAGGCGACGACGATGAGCGAGGTGCCGACGCCGAGGCCGAAGATCGCGATGACGATCGGCAGCAGCGCGCCGACCAGCGAGCCGAACGCGAGCAGCAGCACGATGAGCGCGGCGATGTAGCCGACCTGCTCGGAGCTGCCGGTGCTGGACTGCTCGGTGCCCTCGATGTCCACGCCGCCGAGCTCGACCTCGAGCTTCGAGCTCGCGGAGGCCTGCGCCGTGCTCACCAGCGACTTGACGTCGTCCAGTTTGATCGTGGACTGGTTGCCCCCGAAGTGCACCGTCGAGTAGCCGATGGTGCCGTCGGCGCTGATCGCCCCGCTGGGCCTGCCGCCGACCTCGGCGTACGGGTCGGAGACGGCCACGATGCCGTGGATCTTCCCGACCTTGCCGAGCATGGCCTCGACGGACTGCTGGATGTCCGGGTCGGAGAGCTTGGCCCCGCCGAGCGCGTGCAGCACGATCTGGTCGCTGTCGCCGGCCGCCTTGGCGTCCATGCTCTGCAGCAGCGAGAGGGCCTTGGTCGAGTCGGTGCCCGGCATCGAGAAGGAGGTGTTGTACGAGTCCCCCCACCGGCTGGCACCGATTCCGATGCCGAGCAGCAGAATGACCCAGATCGCGAGGACTTTGCCTCTGTTCCGGAAGCACCATCGTGCGAGTGAAGCCATGGATTCCCCCAAGGGTCTACGGACGGCGGTCGACGGCCGCCGCGCTGCGGCCATGAGAACCGTATGAGCGTCGGCTGACGCGACGCTGACATCCGGCTGACAGAAAGACGATATAACGCGTTTCTGTGAGGGAGCTCACGCGAAACTGGGCGGGAGCTGCGAGAACGGCCACGCGACGGGCTCGAATTCATCACGAATCGATAAAACGGGAACTTCGGGGGCGGGGTGCGATTCAGGGGTTTGCTTAGTGGCCCGGTACCCGCGGTACCGGTACCGTGGACGGCATGCTGGTGAGCAAGAGCGCGATTCAGAAGGAGCTCGGCGCGCGGCTGGCCGAGTTCGCGCCGCCGGGGGAACAGCTCCAGGGCCTGTTCGAGGCCGAATACGGGGAGACGCCGTTCCTGAACCCCACGGGGAACCCGATCTTCCTGCTGCTGACGACGAACTACGTGCTGTTCGTCGGCGCGAAGCGGATGAGCAACAACCCCACGCAGACCCTCGGCACCGTGGCCCGCTCCCGGGTCCGCTTCCTGCCGCCGGACAACGGCATCGCGCACTTCTGGGTGATGGCGCAGATGCAGGACGACCAGGGCGGCCGGCACCAGGTGCGGCTGAAGATCCACAAGATGTGGCGGGAGGAGGCGACCGCGTTCACGGCCGCGGTCAGCGCGCCGCCGCAGCAGCAGCCGCACCCGGCGCAGCCCTCGCCGCAACCGCCCTACCCCGCGCAGCCGCAGGGCTACCCGCAGCAGCCCTACCCCGCGCCGCAGCAGCCGCAGCAATACCCGCCGTACCAGCAGCCTTACCCACCGCAACCGCAGCAGCCTCCTTATCCCCCCGGCCAGGGGCAGGGCTGGTCCTGAGTCTGTAACTATGTCCCGGATCGTCCCCGGCGACCTTCCGTTCGCGATCACGGCGGGGATAACCTGGGGCGGCCGTCGCGTGGCCGCGGCACGAAGAACCGACAGGAGTATCCGGTGGCTGATGATCCGCTGATAGCCAGCCTGCGCAGGGCCGTCGAGGCGACCCCCGCGGACGTGCCGCTGCGGCTGCATCTGGCGGAGCTGCTGATCGGCCACGGGCGCGGGGACGAGGCCGTGCAGCACCTCGGCGTCGTGCTCGGGCAGGCGCCCACCGAGACCCGCGCGCTGGAAATGATGCGCGGCGCGCTCGGCGGCCCGGCCGCCCCGGCACCCGCCCCCGTCCAGCCCGCCGCCGAGCCCGCTCCCCCGGCCCCGGAGGCCGACGGCGCCGCGCTCGCCGACGCGATACCCGGGCAGACCCGCGTCCCCGGCGACATGGACGAGTCCTTCGACTGGGACGCCGCGGCGCGCGACCTCGGCGAGATAGCCCAGCCGCTGTTCGTCGGCGACGACGGCGAGAAGCTGACCGAACCCGCGTACGACCTGGAGTCCTCCTCGATCTCGCTGGCCGACGTCGGCGGGATGGAGCAGGTCAAGCGGCGCCTCGAGGTCGCGTTCCTGGCGCCGATGCGCAATCCGGAGCTCAGCCGCGTCTACCACAAGTCGCTCAAGGGCGGCCTGCTGCTCTACGGACCGCCCGGCTGCGGCAAGACCTTCATCGCGCGGGCCGTGGCGGGCGAGCTCGGCGCGAGCTTCATCTCCGTGACGCTGGCCGACATCCTCGACATGTACATCGGCAACAGCGAGCGCAACCTCAGCGAGATCTTCGCGACGGCCCGGCGCAACGCCCCCTGCGTGCTGTTCTTCGACGAGATCGACGCGATCGGCCAGAAGCGCAGCCAGTTGCGCAACAACGCGGCGCGCGGCGTGGTCAACCAGTTCCTGACCGAGCTCGACGGCGTGGACGCGGCCAACGAGGGCGTGTTCGTGCTGGCGGCGACGAACGCGCCGTGGGACGTGGACGTGGCGCTGCGCCGCCCCGGCCGGCTCGACCGCACGCTGCTGGTGCTGCCGCCGGACCAGCCGGCGCGCGAGGCGATCCTGCGCCACCACCTCAAGGACCGGCCGGTCAGCGGGGTGAAGCTGGGCGCGCTGGCGAAGCGGACCGAGGGCTACTCGGGCGCCGACCTGGCGCACGTGTGCGAGACCGCCGCCGAGCTCGCGCTGATGGACTCCGCGCGCAGCGGCCAGGTCCGGCTGATCGGGATGGGCGACCTGGAGGCGGCGGTCTCCGAGGTGCGCCCCTCGGTCGGCGCGTGGCTGGAGAGCGCCCGCAACGTGGCCATGTTCGCCAACGAATCGGGCGTCTACGACGACCTGGCCGCCTACCTGAAGAAGCGCAGGATGCTGTGACGGACACGGCCAGAGCGGAAGCCGATCTGGACCGGGCCCAGCAGCTCTACGACCTCGGCCGCGCCGCGGAGGCGCTGGAGATCGTCGGACAGATCCTCGCCGGGCGGCCGGACAACGCCGAGTGCCTGCGGCTGGCCGCGCTGTGCCTCTCGGCGGTCGGCCGGCAGGACGAGGCCGTGCGCACGGCCGAGGCGGCCGTCTCCGCCGATCCGGACTCGGAGCACGGTCGCAGGGTCCTGTCGCATATGCACTACAAGCGCGGCGAGTTCCGGCTCGCGGCGAACCTCGCGCTGGAGGCGACGAAGCTCGCGCCGAACGAGTGGCGCGGGCACATGCTGCTGGCCCGCTGCGTCTGCCACTTCGATCCGCGCCGCGCGATCGCCCCGGCCGAGCGCTCCCGCGAACTCGGCCCGGACAGCCCGGACACGCACTTCGCCTGCGCCCTCGCCTACCAGGCCGTCGGCCGCACAGACGATGCCCGCGCCGCGTATCTCAAGGTGCTGGAACTCAATCCGCAGCACGCGATGGCCCTGAACAACCTCGCCGTGCTGGACCGCTCGGCGCACCGCTGGAGCCGGGCGCTGCGCGGGTTCCGCAGGGCCCTCAGCTCGGATCCGCACCAGGATCTGGCGCGCCGCAACATCGACTCGATCCTGCTCAGCCGGGTCTGGCGGCTGACCTGGCTCAGCGTGCTGGCCGTGGACACCGTGGACGCGTTCGCACCCGCGCTCGGCTCCCTCGGCCAACGCGTCCTCGGCTCGACGCTGGTCGCGGTCCTGATCGCCGGGCCGATCCACTCGGTGTGGTCCGCGAAGCGCGCGGTCGGCTCGTACGCGTGGCGCTTCTTCCGCGCGGACCGGCGCGTCCACCTGTGCATGGCGCTGCTCGCGGCGGCCCTCACCTTCGTCACGCTCGGCACGATCGCGCAGCTGTTCCGGATCACGGATCAGTACTCGGCGATCAGCTTCCTGGTGACGCTCCTGCTCTGGGGCGTGTCGGCTCAGGTGCGCTCGATGACGCGGAAGTCAGCGTCCTAGCCGTGCGCGCGGCCGGGATGGCGAGCAGCAGCGCGACCGAGCCCAGCTGGTAGATCGCGCTGAAGCCGAGCACCGTCGGATAGCCGACCGCGCCGCCGATCGGGGCCGCGATGGCCAGGCCGAGCGGTCCGAGCGCGAAGGCGCCGAGCACGTTGTACGAACTGGCCCGGGCGCGCGCCTGCTCCGGCAGCAGCTTCTGCGAGACGGACACGGCCAGCGTCCCGGAGATCGAGGTCCCGGTGCCGCTGAGGACCATCAGCGCGGCGA
Organism: Actinospica sp.; assembly: GCA_035712985.1. Lineage (GTDB taxonomy): Bacteria > Actinomycetota > Actinomycetes > Streptomycetales > Catenulisporaceae > Actinospica. Next base: position 10,665 of record DASTAE010000039.1, on the reverse strand, counting down.
TCGCGGCCAGCGGCAGCCGCAACGCGAACGCTCCCGGCGCCAGCGCGTAAGCGGCCGTGAAGACGATGCTGACCAGCAACGGCTGCCTGGGCGTCCAGAAGCGAATCAGCACGCTGCCGCCGATCATCGCGCCGAGCCCGTAGCAGCCCATGGCCACGCCCCAGGCCCGCGCGCCGCCGTAGTGGAGGGCGGAGAGCGTCGGGCCGAGCACGAGGAACGGCGCCCAGACCAGGAAGTTGAACAGGGCGAACTGCAGCGTCTGCATCCAGTACCAGGGGTGCGCCGCGAACACCTTCCAGCCCTCGCGCAGATCCCGCCCGAACCGCCTGCGTTCGGCGGCGGGCGCCGCGGGCAGCGAGACCGGGATGCCGAGCAGCGCGAGGAAGGAGACCGCGTAGCTCAGCGCGTCGATGCCGAGCACGAGCGCGGGCCCGAAGGCCGCGACCAGCGCCCCGGACAGCGAAGGACCGATCACCGAGGCCGCCGAACCGGCCACGCTCATCTGCGCGTTCGCCGAGACCAGGGCGTCCTTGGCGACGAGGCGCGGTATCAGTGCGCTGTAGGCCGGGAAGAACATGCCGTCGCCCGAGTTCTGCAGACAGACAAAGAGCACGAACACCCACACCGGCGGCCGGTGCACGAGCAGCAGCGTGGCCGTGAACGCGGCACGGTTCAGGCAGCGCATCCCGTCCGCGACCAGAATCACCCGTCGGCAGCCGACCCGGTCAGCGACCACCCCGGCCACCGGCAGGCACAGCAGGATCGGCACGATCCCGGCGGCCAGCACGAGACCGAGCCCGTCCGGGCCGTGCCCGGTGTCCAGGAAGGCGAACACGGTCGCCGGACCGGCCATCGCCGTGCCGAGCAGCGAGGTCGCGTACCCGAGGAAGTAGCGTCGGAAGCCGCTTAAGACTTGAGCCTTCATGACTCAGGATTCTCGCGCCGCACTCGGCTGCTAGGCTAGTGACGTGCACAAAGAGTGATCTGTTTACCGCGCCAGCTCATTCTATTTACTGCGGTAAGGAGCCGCCGATGTCGACGCCCGTCGAGTACGCCGTCGCCGTGGACCGCTATCTCGCGAGCGCGCGCATCTCCCCCGCCTCGCAGCGCGTGTACCGGGTCACGCTCGCGACCTGGGGCTGGCTGCTCATCGGCCGCATCCCGCCGAGCGGCGCCGCTCGGCGCGGCGCCCCCTCCCCCGTCGTCTCCCTCGCCCGCCTCGACGGCGACCCGGCGACGACCGTGGTCCGCGAGGCGCTGCGTCACCGGGCGCTGATGGACGTCGACCGGCGCACCTACGAGCGCGAGGTCTCGATCCTGCGCAACGCCGCGCACTGGTGGGCCGCGCAGGGCTGGATCGGGCCGCAGGCGGAGCGCGCGCTGAAGGGGCACATGGCTCTGCGCACCAGAGACGAGGAGGCTCCGGCGGCCGCGATCGATCCGGCCCGGGTCTTCGCCCTCCGCGCCCCGCTGCGTGAGCAGACGCTCTGGCGCATGATCTACGAGTCCGCGGCGCCCGCCGAGCACCTGCTCGCGCTCGACATGTCAGACCTGGACCTCCCCCATCGCAGAGTCCGCAGAAAGGGCGGCACGCCGCGCCAGGCTGACCGCATCACCTGGGGCGAACTGTCGGCGGAACTGCTGCCGCTGCTCACGATCGGACGTACGAACGGTCCGGTCTTCCTCACCGAGCGGCGCGCGGCCGCCCGCGTCGCCAAGGCGGATCTGTGCCCTTATTCCGGCCACGCGCGCCTGTCGATGCGGCGCGCGACCGAGCTCTTTCGCGCGTCCACCCGGGATCTGGATCCGCGCGGGGTCGGCTGGAACCTCCGTGACCTGCGCACGGCAGGCAAGCGGAACCGTGGTGGGGCTGACCCCACTGCCTAGACCGCGGCCCTTCGGTACTGTGCAGGACATGCCGTCTGTGCCCGACCTGACCCCCGAGGAGATCGAAGCGGTCCTCGCCGCGCGCCGCAGCAGGCTGCCGGTCGAGGACGACCTCCCGGCCTCGCTCACCGCTCGCCTGGACCGCGAGGTCGCGGCCCGGGTGGACGCCGAGCTCGCCGCCCGGACCGGCGGCCAGCCTGCGCCGGGGGTGCAGGTGGTCAAGCAGAAGTCCACCGACGGCCGCGTGGTCGGCGTGATGTCGCTGATCACCGGTATCCCGATGATGGGCATCGTCGAGGGCACCACGCACGGCAGCCTGGCCGGCGCGGCGATCGTGATGGGCGGCATCGTGCTGGTCAACATGGCCGGCGCCTTCGGCCGTCGCAAGCACCAGCCCTGAGCCGGCCTAAGGCGCCGTCGAGCGGACGAGCAGCGTCGCCGACCAGTCCTCGGTTCCGGAGAGCTCCATCGGCTGGAAGCCGAGTCGGGCGTAGAAGGCCTTGGCGTTGGCGTTCGAGGACCCGACGTAGAGGTGCGTGCCCGGGGCTCCCTGCTCGCGCGCGGCGGCGAGGAAGCGCTCCATCAGTGCCCTGCCTCCGCCCCTGCCCTGGCCCTCGGGAACCAGGTCGATGTGCAGGTGCGCCGGGTACTCGGCGGCGAGCCGCTGGTCGAAGGCCGGGTGGTGCAGCACCCAGGCCATCCCGGCCTGCATGTCCTTGTCCCAGTTCGGTTCCGCGGGCGGATCCTGGTGCCGCGCGCTGACCCGCGGCAGCCACTCCTCGCGGAAGCGCCGCACGAATCGGGCCGAGTCGGCGGTGCCGACGATGTAGCCCACGACCTGTCCCGTATCGCCGTCGACGGCCACGAAGCACAACTCGGGTTCGAGGACCGTGTACGGGATGGCGAAGATGTCGGAGAGCAGATCGGGGTCCGAGTAGCGCGCGCTCGCGTCACCGCCGTTGTCGCCGGTGAGCAGGCAGATACGGCGGACGGCCGCCTCGTCGGACTGCTGGTACAGCCTGATTTCGAGCAAGGCGGCCGCCTTCTTCCGCTAGATGTCGTCGCTCAGCTGTTCCCATTATTGATGATCTCGACGTTCTCCAGCACACCGAGGGCGTCCGGAACCAGCACGGCCGCCGAGTAGTAGGCGCTGACCAGGTAGGACATGATCGCCTGGTCGTTGATGCCCATGAAGCGGACCGAGAGCGAGGGCTGATACTCGTCGGGGATGCCCGTCTGGTGCAGGCCGACGACGCCCTGGTTGTCCTCCCCGGTGCGCATGGCGAGGATCGAGGTGGTGTGGTCCTTCCCGATCGGGATCTTGTTGCAGGGCAGCAGCGGCACGTCGCGCCACGCGGGGACGCGGTGGCCCAGGTAGTCGACGCCGCTCGGGTAGATGCCGGCCTTCGTGCACTGCTTCGCGAAGGCGGCGATCGCCTTCGGGTGCGCGAGCAGCACCTTCGTCTCGCGGCGGCGAGAGAGCAGCTCGTCGAGGTCGTCCGGAGTGGGCGGGCCGCTGTGGGTCTGGACGCGTTGCCGCAGGTCGGCGTTGTGAAGCAGGCCGAACTCGGTGTTGTTGACGAGTTCGTGCTCCTGACGCTCGCGCAGCGCCTCGATGGTGAGCTTGAGCTGCTGCTCCATCTGGTTCATCGGTTGGTTGTAGAGGTCCGCGACGCGCGTGTGCACCCGCAGCACGGTCTGCGCGACGGAGAGCTCGTATTCGCGGGGGCTGAGTTCGTAGTCGACGAAGGTCGCCGGGAGGGTGGGCTCGCCGTCGTGGCCCGAGGAGATCTCGATCTCGGCCTCGCCGTGCTTGTTCTGCTTGGCGCCGGCCTGTGCGAGGAACCCGGCGACCTGGTCTGCGAGCGCGGGCGACGCGTCCCTGACCGCGGCGAACGCGGCGCGCGGCAGCAGCAGCGCGATCACCCTCGTCTCGGCGCGCGCGGTGAACGGCCAGGCGCCGGACTCCTCGGCGGTGAGCACGTCGTCGCCGAAGTAGTCGCCGTCGCCGAGCAGCTTCAGGCGCACCTCGTTGCCGTACTTGCCGCTGGTGTGCCGGGTGACCTTGCCGTGCGCGATCAGCACGGCGTGGTCGGCCTCGGCCCCGTTCTGCGCGATGACCTCGCCCGCCGCGTATTCGCGCTGCTCGCAACGCCCGGCCAGCTCGCCGAGGACCGCGCCGTCCTCGAAGCCCTGGAGCGCGGGCAGCTCGCCGAGCTCCTCGGGCACCACGCTGACGCGGTCGCCGACGTTGGTGAAGGTCAGTTTTCCGTCGCCGACGACGAAGGACAGGCGCCGGTTGACGCGGTACGCGCCGCCGTTGACCTGCACCCAGGGCAGCACCTTGAGCAGCCAGCGGGAGGAGATCCCCTGCATCTGCGGGGGCGTCTTGGTCGTGGTGGCGAGGTTCCGAGCCGCGGCGGTGCCGAGGCTCTGCCGGGCTTCTTCGGCCGCGGCGCTCACAGAGGGATCTGTCGTCACCCGCCGGACACTAGGCGCGAATCCCCGGGCCGATAAGGGCTTCTTACCGACCTTAACACGATCGAGTGAATACGTGAGCAGACGTGGTATATCAGTCCTCGGATGTGGGGAGGGCACCCCGCATGGCTCAGCCTTTCGAACTGCCCGACTTCTACGTTCCCCACCCGGCGCGCCTGAGTCCGCACGTCCAGGCGGCGCGCGCGGAATCGACCGAATGGGCCCGTGACCTGGGCATGCTCGAGGGGTCCGAGGTGTGGACCGAGAAGGACCTCGCCGCGCACGACTACGCGCTCTTGTGCGGCTACACGCATCCTGATACGTCCCCGGAGATGCTGACCCTCATCACCGAATGGTATGTGTGGGTTTTCTTCTTCGACGACCATTTCCTGGCCCGTTTCAAAACGGGCGGCGCCCGCGCGGCGGCGCACGCCTACCTCACCCGGCTGTGCGCCTTCATGGCGCCGGATCACGGCCTGGAGCCGACGAATCCGTGCGAGACGGGGCTCACCGACCTGTGGGACCGCACGGCCCCGCTGCGCGGCGCGGACTGGATCCGCCGCTTCACGGAGGCGACGCGGCACCTGATCATGGCCTCGATGTGGGAGCTCGACAACATCAAGGCGGCGCGGATCGCGAACCCGGTCGAGTACATCGAGATGCGCAGGCGGGTCGGCGGCGCGCCGTGGTCCGCGTGCCTGGTGGAGCACGCCGCGGACGCCGAGGTCCCGGCCGCCGTCTCCCGGACCCGGCCGATGCGCGTGCTGAGCGACACGTTCTCCGACTCGATCCACTTCCGCAACGACATCTTCTCCTACCAGCGCGAGGTCGAGCAGGAGGGTGAGCTGGACAACGGCGTGCTGGTCTTCCAGACCTTCCTGGACGTCTCGCCGCAGGAGGCCGCCGACCGTCTCAACGATCTGCTGACCTCGCGCCTGCAGCAGTTCGAGCACACCGCGCTCGTCGAGGTGCCCGCGCTGATCCTGGAGTCGGTCCTGGATCCGGCGTCGGCCGGGAGGATCGCCGCGTATGTCAAGGGTCTGCAGGACTGGCAGTCGGGCGGCCACGAGTGGCACATGCGGTCGAGCCGGTACATGAACAAGGGCACCGGCAGGCGATCGCAGAGCCCGTGGATCCTGCCCCCGCCGAACGTGTTCAGCGTGCCGGGGCTGGGCAACGCGGCGTTCAGCGTCAAGCACCTGACGGATCGCGCGCGCACCTTCGCGCACCGGCCGTTCCAGCACGTCGGCCCGTCGCAGATCCCGAAGCTCGACCTGCCGTTCCCCGTCCGGCTCAATGAGCACCTGCCCGCGGCGCGCGCGTACACCCTGGACTGGTGCCGGCGCACGGGCCTGCTCGACGAGGGCCTGTGGACCGCCGAGAAGGTCGCGGACTTCGACCTCGCGCTGTGCGCCGCGGGCATCGACCCGACCGGCACGGCCGACGAGCTGTCGCTGAGCTCCGCGTGGCTCGCCTGGGGCACGTACGGCGACGACTACTACCCCGCGTTCTTCGGGGGCCGGCGCGACCGGCTCGGCGCCACCATCCAGACCGATCGCCTCAAGATGTTCATGCCCACGCAGGACGGCGCCGTCCAACCCCAGCCGAAGAACGCCCTCGAACGCGGCCTCGCGGACCTCTGGCTGCGGACCGCCGCCACGATGACCGAGCAGTCGCGCGCCTACCTGCGCAACGCCGTCGTGAGCATGCTCGAAAGCTGGCTCTGGGAGCTGGACAACGTCGCCCTCAACCGGGTCCCGGACCCGATCGACTACCTCGAGATGCGCCGCCGCACCTTCGGCGCCGAGCTCACCGCCTGCCTCGCGAACATCAGGCAGGGCGCGGTCGTGCCGCCGGAACTCCATCAGCACGAGGTGATCGCGTCGCTCGAGAACAGCGCCGCCGACTACGGCTGCATGATCAATGACGTGTACTCGTATCAGAAGGAGATCCAGTACGAGGGCGAGGTGCACAACCTGCTGCTCGTCGTCGAGACCTTCTTCGACTGCTCCTACGAGCAGGCGCTGCGCATCGTCGAGGACGTGATGGCGCAGCGCCTGACCCAATTCCAGCGCGCCGCGGAGGTCGAACTGCCTCTCGCGTACGCCGACTACGACCTCGACGAGCGGGCCCGCGCCGCGCTCGACGGACGTGCCGCTCAGCTGCGGGACTGGCTCGCCGCGATCCTGCACTGGCATCGCAATACCCGCCGATACGGCGAGGGCGACCTGAACCGGCACTTCCGCCGCCCGGTGTCCCAGCGGACACCGGGCAACGGACTTCCGGTCTACTGCGCGTAGAGGCGGCCGGCGAACCGGCGGCCGTAGTAGTGGTCGAAGGAGCGGTTCTCCTGCATCAGGATGAGCACGTGCTTGACCGCGGAGAGCGAGCTCGAGGCCGCCGAGGCGGCCATCGCGCGTGCACGTTGACCGGCAGCAGGCCGAGCGCGCCACCGGCGCCGACCGCGGCGGCCGAGCCGAGCAGGGCGCGGCGGGAGAGGGGAGCCATGGGTATCGACAGCCCTTCCATCGGTTCGCCGCAGCACGGCGAACGGTACGGTGGCCGTCGTGCTTCATGGCTCCGCCTCCGACACCTGTACGGACAAGTTGCTTGTACTGGAAGTGAACCCCTCGCTAAGAAAGGCTGTAGGTTCCCATGATCGACGTCGCACCGAGCACGTACGGTGCGATCACGTTCATCAGGCCCGTGTAGTCGAGCCCTGACGTCGTGATGTCAGAGGTCGACAGCGCGTACAGTGTGAACACGTAGTGGTGCGTCTCCCCGTCCGCGGGCGGACACGGCCCACCCCAACCCACCTGCGGAATGCCGTTCGCCTGCCAGTCGGTAGTCCCCTGCGTATAGGCGGCATCGTCCCCCTTCCGCAGGTAGGAGACGTTCCCCGGAATGTTGTACGTGACCCAATGCGTCCACCCGAACGCCTGCGGCGCATCCACATCGTGCACGAACAGCGCATAGCTCTCGGTCCCCGACGGCGCATTGAACCAGCCCAGCGCCGGACTGAGGTTCTTCCCCGCGCACCCCGCCTCATCGGCGTACGGTCCCCCGAACTCGGTCCAGGACGGCAGCCGGCCGCCGTCATGGAAGTTCGGACTGACGATCGTGAACGGAGTAGGCGCCGCACCGCCCTGCCGCTGCTGATACGCCTGATGCATTTGATGTGTCTGGTATTTCTGGTACGGCTGATACGTCGCAGACTCGGCCACCCGATGCCCGACGGCGGCCGAACTGGTCCCCGCGGCCGCCACGGCAGCGACGCACGTGAGAGCGAAGATCGAACGACGCCTCCGGGCACCGGCACGGACGGGCAGACGACGCAGACCCAGACCCAGACGCAGACGCATGACGGAACCCCTTCCGAACTGACCTGAGCTCGCCCTCAACCCGTCCCCGAATCGAGGCGCGGCGCCCTCCTGAGCGAGACGCGGCGAGCGGACAACCTCCATCCCTACTCCGAGCACTGATACCGGTCAAGGATCGTTCACGCGGGTGCCCGGGCGGGATGAGACCATAGCCCCGTGACGAAGGCATTGATGCTGACTCTCGGCCCCGACGAGGCCCTCCTCGAGCAGGTCGCGGACCTGATCGCCCAGGCCGTGGCCCGCCAGGAGGCCCTGGGCCTGGCCGCCCCGCTGAGCGCCACGGACTACCGCTCGCACCTGGACGGCCTGATGAAGCAGGCCCTGGCCGGCGACGCGGGATTAGGCGTGGTCCTGGACCCCGACGGTGGCGTACTGGGTACCGCCCAATGGACCAGAAGCGGCTACCGCACCCGGAGGGTCCTCGCCGAGTTGGACCGCGTCTGCGTGGCCCCCGGCGCCCGAGGCCTGGGCGTGGGCAGAAGCCTCGTGGGCCTGCTCGCCCAGGACGCCGAGCAGCACGGCATCGAGGTCATCGGCCTGGAAGTCCGCGGCAACAACCACGGCGCCATCGCCCTTTACGAACGCTGCGGCTTCACCCGCACCGGCCTCATCCCCAACGCCGTGGCCGTAGCCGACGATCGCTACGACGTAGTCCTGATGCACCGCGAACTGCTCCGCGCCCCAGGCGTCCACCTGATCGGCTCCGAACCGACCGGCGAAGGCTCCAGCAAACGCCGCTAGCCGGCAGAGTCGCCCCAGCAGCCGTCGGCCCAGCCGCGCTGGTCGTCGGGCCCGCCCCCGCTAGCCGTCGGCCTCGCCGCGCCCCGCCCCGCCCGCGAGCCAGCAACTCTGCCCCCGTCCGCCCACGAGCCCACGAGCCCACGAGCCCACGAGCCCACCGATGAGGCTAGCCCCCGTGACCACTCCCCCCCCACCGTCGACCTGTCCCCTCGACACCCCTCGCCGCCCCTCGGCTCCTCCTCTCTCTCCCCCTCCCGCCCTCTTCCTCCTACTCACCAGAGGGGTTTGAGCTTCCCCGCCCGCGCGACGCGCCCCAGATCCGCGATCAGCTCCCTGACCCGCGCCTCGCCGAGCACCTCAGCCCACTCGCGCGCCACCTCGATCGACGCCTCGTCCGCCGCCCGAGTGACCGCGCGTCCCTGCTCGGTAAGCGTGATGAGCTTGGCCCGGGCGTCACGCGGATGCGGGCTGCTCATCACATACCCCTTGCGCAGCAGTTCGTCCACCAGCTGACTCGCGGCCTGCTTCGTCACCCCGAGATACTCGCCGATCTCCGCGATCGTCGCTCCCCCCGCCGAGATCCGCACGAACGCGAACCCGTGCGCCGGACGCAGCCCCGCGAACCCCCGCGCCTCGATCCGCGAGTGAATCGCGTCCACCAACGTCGAGGCCCCCGAGAACATCAACAGCGGCAACGCCAACAAGTCGTGCGCGTCCGCAGGCACCCCGGTCGTCTCACTCACGAACCCATGGTCCCACACCCCCTTGACAGGATGGACAAGTGGCTTGACTATTTAGTCAAGCCACTTGTCCACCCGAAGGGGTCCCCATGCCCGTCATCCGTTCCACCGAGGGCACCGCGCACGACGTGCACGGCGCCGTCTTCACCGCGTACGCCAACTCCACGACCGGCGCAACCGAACTCTGCGCCTGGACCACCCACATCCCCGCCAAGCAGCCAGGCATCCCCCACCGAGTCAGCAAAGAGGAGCTACTTCTCATCACCTCAGGCGCCCCGACCTTCACCATCGACGACACCGAGATGAAGACGTCCCCCGGCGACGTAGTCATCGTCCCCGCCCACAGCATGCTGAAGGTCGAGGGCGCCGAAGATCAGGACTCGACCATGTGGGTCACCACCACCCGAGGCCTCACCGCCCAACTCCCCGACGGCTCCGACTTCGCCCCGCCCTGGGCCCAGTAACCCACCCCGAGGACGCGCCAAGACGCCACCCTCGCCCGCCCCACCACCACCGCAGACCGGCGACTGCCACGCGGTGCTGCCCCCTAACGCCCGGTCAGCACCGCGTACAGCCGTACCGCACACAGCCCTAGCCCTCACGCGGCCCGCCAACTGCGCGGCGCTGGCTGGGCCCCGACATCGCTCCCGGCCGCCCGCCCCACAGTCGCGCGCTGACTACCCGAGGTCAGCTCCGCGCCCGCCATCGCCCCCGCACCAACGAGCCACCAGCCACCCGACATCCACCTCAAGACCGCCAGCGCCGCCACAGGCGCGGCACGCCAACGACTCAGCGTCCGGCCCAAGACCGCCAATCGCCCCGCGGCGGCGCGTCAACTTCCGCACGCCGACCCCACCACCACCTGCTCGCCCCCACAGCCGCGGCGCGTCAGCTACCCGACGCCGGCCCCCGACTCTGCCGCGTGCCGCCTTCGCCCTGGCCCGGGACGCCGAGTCCGAACCCATTCACCGTCTTCAGCGTCCCTGTTGCCCTCGTCGTTCGCGCCATGCCTTGACGATCTCATCCTCGTCGAGGCGTGGCAGGAGGACGGCGCGGCCCTCCTGCGGCAGCTTGCGTGCCGCGTCGGCGCGCGCGTTGTAGTCGTCGACGGCCTCGCGGACGTCCCGCTCGGAGACGATGCCCGCCGCGCCGGCCTTCAGCTCGTCGGCGATCTTGCGCAGGGCGAGCGCGGGCGGGATCGCGTAGGCTCCGGCGTTCTCCCGCTGGACGACCTGGTTGACCCACCAGTCGGGACGGTACGGCACCGACTCGGAGGCCAGCGGCTTGCCCTTCCCGGGCAGGTCGTCGAACTCCCCGCGCTCCTCGGCGGCCCGGATCTGCCGGTCGAGCGCGCTCTCGAACCGACTGGCCCAATCAGAGTTCTGGCTCATGTCCTGATTTTACGCGACCGCCTTTTTGCGGATGATCGTGACCCCGTC
>DASTAE010000038.1:0-30291 GCA_035712985.1 Actinospica sp. | reverse complement strand
GCTCAGAGCCAGCCGCGTTGGCCGGCCCTGAGGCCGGCCTCGAAACGGGAGCCGGCCTCCAGGCGTCGCATGAGGTCTTCCATGCGGCGTTTGACGGTGCGCAGGGATACCCCGAGGCGCTTGGCGGCGGCCTCGTCGGTGGCGCCGTTGGCGAGGATGGTCAGGAGTTCGCGTTCGGCCTGGGTGATGCCGCCCGGGGCGTCGGGTTCCGGGGTGAGCTCGAGCGGGGTGGCGGCGATCCAGAGGCGGTCGAACAGGCCGTTGAGGGCGGCGACCATGCCCGGGGCCGTGATCAGCAGAGCGCCGGCAGAGCGTTCTTCGGGGTCGAAGGGTACGACCGCGGTGCTCTGGTCGAGGATCAGCAGCCGCAGGGGCAGCGCGAGGCTGGTGCGGATGTGCGCGCCGATGCCGGCGAGCCAGCGGCTGTGGGCGAGGGCCGGCGCGTTGGTGCGCACACCCTCGTGCTGCACGATGTGCTGGGTGATGCCGCGCTCGGCCAGTTCCTGATCCAGCGTTCGGGAAGCCTCGAGTTCCTCGGCGCGCGGCACGCTCGGCACGAGGGACCGGGTCTGCGTCTTGGCGGCCTGGACGAGCGACTCCATCGCCGACTGGATCTCGTCGAGGCCCATGAGCCGCTCGACTCCGGCCGGGCGCAGGGCGCGGCCGTGGCCCGCCGCGGCGACGAGCGTCGCGGCCGCGGTTCGCTGAGCCTCCAAGGACTTGCGGCGCGCCTCGAGTTCGAGTTCCTGGCGCCGTAGCAGGAGTTCGACGGCGCGTTCCATGCTCACCGGCCGCCGCTGGCCCGGCTCCTCGCGCGACATCCGCAGCAGCGCCAGGTCGGCCAGCGCGTCCAGCGCCTCGCCCACCTGCGTCTCGGCGATGCACAGCCGCTCGGCCAGGGACTGCGCCCCCAGGGCCGGCTCGTCGAGAAGCGTGCGGTAGACCTGCTCGGTCACCGCGTCCATACCGAGTTCGCGCAGCATCGTTCCCCCGCCGCCGTTCGATCCCCCGTGTCCGACCCTATGGATCTGCATCTTGACACGGGGCGTCAATCCAGGTCAATGCCCTGTTAAGAGCGCGGGCCGCGCACGGCCGGACTGGCTCGATCGTGCCATGGAACCTTCGGGCCATCGGCGATCTCTTCCGGTCTTGTGACCTGCGCGGAAGACTCTCACTCACCGGAAGGCGCCGACGGGCCCCGACGGAAACGGCGCCGGATTCCTCCCGGCCGCCGATCTTCCCTCATACCGCCTGGAGGCGCAGCCATGTCCAAGACCATCCGATTCGCGGCACTCGCCCTGATCTGCTCCCTCGGTGTGTTCGCGGTCACCGACACCGCGGCCGCCGCGACGACGTCCACGGCCCGGGTCGCCGTCGTGCAGCCCGCCTGCACGACGTGCTGGACCTGACCGTGACCGAGACCGCGAACTCGCGCTACGTCGTCGCCGCGCGGCTCGTCGCCGCCGCGGACGCGGATCCGGACGTGAGCCCGGCGATCGTCGTCGACCTGGTGTGGGCCCACGCCAGGGCCGCCGACCGCCTGGACCACGTGCGGGCCAGGGCCGCCGACGCGCCCGGCCTGCTGAACGTGGTGCTGATCCTGCGCGCCGCCGACGCGCCCGAAGCCCTTGCCAAGGCTGGAGGGCTGTGCGCCCGCGCGGCCGGCCGGCCCGCGCTGAGCGGCTGGTCACTCGACCGGATCGACGCGCTCGCGCTCGCCGACCTCAAGATCCAAGCCTTCTGATCCTCATCGATTCATCCCCCTGACCTCATTCATGGAAAGGCACTGCCATGCCCAGGAACCGGATCCTCAGCCTCACCGCCGCCGCGCTCCTCGCGACGCCCATCCTGGCCGCCACGACGACGAGCACCGCGTACGCCGGAACCGTCGGCGACGCGATCGAATCCGCGGTCGTCAGCCAGATCGGAGCGGGCCCGTGCAGCAACACCGCCTCCGGCTCCACGAACGGCGACGCCGGCTACTACGCCACCGGCACGGGACAGGGCAACAGCTGCTCCCACCCGGGCACCGCGTCCAGTCCGGTCGACAGCGGCCAGACCCACGCCTGGTGCGCCGACTTCGCCGGATGGTCCTGGCAGCAGGCCGGGGTCACCGTCGACGGCAGCCTCGACGACCTGGCCAGCAGCTTCTACGACTACGGTGTCGCGCACGGCACCTGGAGCAGCACTCCGCACGTCGGTGACGCGGTCTACTTCGACAGCAGCATCAAGGGCGGGAACGGACACGTCGCGATCGTCACCGCGGTCAACAGCAACGGCACCATCGACGACGTCGGCGGCAACGAGAAGGACGCGAACGGCAACTGGATAGTCCAGCACGACGTCGGCTGGATCAAGGCGCAGCCCGGGTCGCAGGTCGTCTGGACGGAGAACGGCGCGAACGTCTACGTCCAGGGTTACGCCAGCCCCGTGGGCGGCGCACCCGCGATCCCGTCCGGATTCAACGTCACCATCGACGCCAACGGCTCGGCGCTGACCGGCGGGCAGCGGGTGACCGGGACGGTCGACCTCACCGCGATGGCCAGCTCCCAGGGCTACATCAATTCTCTGAGCTACGCCGTCACCGGACCGAACGGCTACACCGACACCATCGCCGGCGGCAGCGGCAGCGGCAACTACGCCCAGCCGTGGAACACCGCCGGGCTGACGGCCGGAAGCTACAGCATCAAGGCGGTGGCCAACGAGGTCGACGGCCAGAACCACACCTACGGGCCGATCAACTTCACCGTGGGCTTCGGGCCCAACCCGCTGCCGAGCGGCGGCTGGGAGGCCATGTGGCTCGGCGCGGACACCCAGAACCCCGGCGGCAGCCTGTGGCTGGCCCCCGGCTCCGGGAACGGCCTGAGCGCGGCCGCGAACGATCCGCAGTACCTGGGCGTGGCCAAGGGCACCAGCCCCTCGATGGCCGTGCTGCCCAACGGCAGCTGGGTCGCGGCCTGGCACGGCACCGACACCACGAACCCGAGCGGCAGCCTCTGGGTCGCGACCGGCACCGGCAACACGCTCACGGCGGTGGGCGAACCCGGCAACCTCGGCGTCGCGGCCGGTTCGAGTCCGTCGATCGTCGCGATGCCGGACAACACCTGGACCGTGGCGTGGCACGGTGCCGACACGACCAACCCGGGCGGCAGCCTCTGGGTCGCGACCGGAAGCGGCACCGGACTCGACGCCGCGGCCACCAGCCCGGGAAACCTCGGCGTCGCGGCGAACTCCAGCCCCTCCCTGATCGCGATGCCGAACGGCACCTGGACCGCCGCGTGGCACGGCGCCGACACCGTCACCCCGAGTGGCAGCCTGTGGGTCGCGACCGGCAACGGCACGGGACTGACGGCAGCCGCTACCAGGCCAGGGAACCTCGGCGTGGCCGCCGACACCAGCCCTTCGCTGGTCCTCATGCCCAACGGCACCTGGACCGCCGCGTGGCACGGTGCCGACACGATCACCCCGAACGGCAGCCTGTGGGTCGTCACCGGCAACGGCACGGGTCTGACCGCCGCGGCCACCAGCCCCGGCAACCTCGGCGTCGCCGCCAACACGAGCCCGTCCATCACGGCCATGGGCGACGGGACGTGGACGGCCGCGTGGCACGGTGCCGACACGATCACCCCGAACGGCAGCCTGTGGGTCGCGACCGGAAGCGGCACCGGCCTCGACGCCGCGGCCACCAGCCCCGGCAACCTCGGCGTGGCGGCGAACACGAGCCCGTTCATCGTCACCATGCCGGACGGATCCTGGATGACCGCGTGGCACGGTGCCGACACGATCAACGCGAACGGCAGCCTCTGGGTCGCGCCGGGCAGGGGAACCGGCCTGAGCGCCGCCGCCACCAGCCCCGGAAACCTCGGGGTCGCCGCGGGCAGCAGCCCCACGCTCGTCCCGTAACGAGAACCGCCCCGCGTCCTTCCGCTTCGCACGCCGAAGCGGAAGGACGCGGTCTTTGTCGGCTCACTCCGGCGCGAGCAGCCAGCAGCGTGCAGTGTGCCGCGGGTCGCCGCCGACCGGGAGGGCGGGCGGGTGCTCTGCGCATTTCGCCATGGCGAACGGGCATCTGGCGCGGAACTTGCAGCCGGTGTCGAGGCTCGCTTCGCGCCGCTCGGCGGGCCGGGGGAGGGCCCGTGACGCGGTCGTCGGCGCGCCGCGCCGGGCTTGGGGGTCTGGAGCCGCGTCGGCGAGGATCCGGGTGTAGGGGTGCGCGGGATCGAGGATCACCGCGTCGCTCGGGCCTCGTTCCACCACCTCGCCGCGGTAGAGCACCATGATGTCCTTCGCGAAGTGGCGCGCGGTGGCGAGGTCGTGGGTGACGTAGAGCAGGGCCAGGTCGCGTTCGCGCTTGAGGCGGTCGAGCAGGTTGAGGATCTCCAGCCGGATGGAGACGTCGAGCATGGATACCGGCTCGTCGGCGAGCAGGACGCGCGGTTCGGTGGCCAGGGCTCGGGCGATGGCGACGCGCTGACGCTGGCCGCCGGAGAGTTCGTGCGGGTACTTGCGGGCCACCTCGTCCGCGGGAGTGAGGTTCACCGAGGTCAGCAGGTCGAGGATCCTCGTCTCGAGGTCCTGCCGCCCCTGGGCCCGGCGATGGCGCTTGAGCGGGCGGGCGACGTGATGGCGGACGGTGTGCATCGGATTGAGGGAGGCGAACGGGTCCTGGAAGACCAGTTGCAGACGCCTGCGATACTCGTGCGGGTTCCGGCCGCCGTCCAGTTCGATCCGGCCCTGCTGGGGCTTGACGAATCGGGAGAGCGCGCGGACGACGGTGGACTTGCCGCTGCCGCTCTCCCCGACCAGCGCGAGGGTCTCGCCCGGCTCGAGTTCGAAGGAGAGGTCGTCCACCGCGCGCAGCCGCCCGCCGCCGTGCCGCCGGTACTCGACGGTCAGATGGTGCACGGCCAGCGCGGTCATCGGCTCTGCCCCTCGAGTTGGAGTTCGGAATCGGGTCGGGTGCGCAGGTGGCAGGCCACCGGCCAGCGGTCCGCGGGGGTCGCCAGGGCCGGCGTGAGGTTTTCGCAGGGGGCGAAGGCGTGCTCGCAGCGCGGACGGAACGAGCAGCCGTCGAGTGCCAACCGCAGGTCCGGCGGAGAGCCGGGGATGCCCCGCAGGTCCCGGCCGCTCCCGCGCAGGCTCGGGAAGGAGCGCAGCAGCCCCTGCGTGTACGGATGCTGAGCGTCTTCGGCGACGCGCTCGGCGGGCGCGTACTCCACGAAGCGGCCCGCGTACATCACCGCGAGGGTGTCGCTGATCTCCAGCAGCAGGCCCAGGTCGTGGGTGATGAACACGATGGCGAAGCCGAGTTCCGCGCGCAGCCGCGCGATCTCGTCGAGGATCTCCCGCTGCACGAGGACGTCGAGCGCGGTGGTGGGCTCGTCCATGATGACTAGGCGCGGTTCGAGTGCCAGCGCCAGCGCGATGATCACGCGCTGCCGCATGCCGCCCGAGAGTTCGTGCGGGAAGGACCGCGCGCGCGACGGATCGATGCCGACCATCTCCAGCAGGCGGCCGGTGCGCTCCCTGCGTTCGGCGCGGTCCGTCTCCGGGCGGTGGGCGCGGAAGACGTCGTCGAAGTGGGAGCCGACGGAGGCCACCGGGTTCAGCGAGCTCATCGCGCTCTGGAAGACCATGGAGAACTCGGACCAGCGCAGCTTTCTCAATTCCCTGCTGTCGAGTGACGCGAGGTCCCAGGCCGTGCCCTCGCGGTCGACGTACTCGATGCTGCCGCCGGTCTGAACCGCAGGGGGGCGCAGCATCCGGGTGAGCGCGTAGGCGAGCGTGGACTTGCCGCAGCCGCTCTCGCCCGCGATGCCGAGGACCTCGCCCGCGCGCAGTTCGAGCGAGACGTCCTGCACGGCGCGGGTCGGTCGGCGGCCGGCGTACTCGACGCTGAGGTTCGTGGCGCGCAGCACCGGGATCGGTTCGCTCACGGTCGTTTCCGCCCCTTCTCGCGGTAGACCCGCAGGCGCGGGTTGAGCAGCTCGTCGAGGCCGAAGTTGATCAGCGCGAGTCCGGCCCCGAACAGCGCGATGCACAGGCCGGCCGGGGCGAACCACCACCACTGGCCGGAGCTCAGCGCCTCCGCGTTCTGCGCGAAGTACAGGATGTTCCCCCAGGTCAGCAGGTCGGCGCTCTGCAGCCCGAGGAAGGCGAGCCCGGCCTGGCCGAGGATCGCGAAGATCATCGAGAAGGTGAACTGGGACACGATGATCGGCAGCTCGTTGGGCAGCAGTTCGACGAGCACGATCCGCCAGCGCGGCTCGTCCAGGGCGCGGGCCGCGAGGATGTAGTCCCGGCCGCGCAGCGAGAGCGTCTGCCCGCGCAGCACGCGCGCCGAGGCGGCCCAGCTGGTGAACGCGATCACGAAGATGGTCGGAGTCAGCCCGTTGCTGCCCATGAAGCGCGAGGCCACGATCACCAGCGGCAGCGTCGGGATCACCAGGGCCACGTTCGTCAGCAGCGCGAGCAGTTCGTCGGCCAGGCCGCCGAGGAAGCCGCCGCCGATGCCGATGATCACGGACACGGCGGTCGCGATCAGCCCGGCCGCGGCGCCGATCAGCAGGGTGGGCCGGGTGGCCGCCACGGTCTGCGCGAAGATGTCCTGGCCCACGTTGGTGGTGCCGAACCAGTGCGCGGCCGAGGGCGGCTGATTCAGCTGCCTGCTGATCGCGTTCGGATCGCTCGTCAGCAGCGGGCCGAATATCGCGACCAGGACGAAGAATCCGACGACGCAGAGGCCGATGAGCAGCCGGCGCGAACGCAGCGCGCCGCGCAGCGCGGCCCGCGCGCCCTGGGCCTCGACGGCGGGCGCCTCGGCGACGATGAGAGCGGACGCCATCTAGGCCTCCCTGGTGCGCGGGTCGAGGAATCCGTACAGCAGGTCCACGGCCAGGTTCGCGCCGAGCACCGCGAAGCTGATCGCCAGGAAGATCGCCTGCATCAGCGGGTAGTCCTCGTTGTTCACGGCCTGGAACAGCAGGTTGCCCAGGCCCGGGTAGTTGAAGACCTGCTCCATCACGATCTGTCCCGAGATGACGAAGCCGATGGAGACGGCGAAGCCGGAGACGCTCGGCAGCACGGCGTTGCGCGCGGCATAGCGCGTCAGCACTCTGATGGGGCTCAGGCCGCGCGCCTCGGCGGCCACCACGTAGTCCTCGGAGAGCGTGGCCACGGTCATGTTCCGCATCCCGAGCAGCCAGCCGCCGACCGAGGCCAGCACCAGGGTGAGCGCGGGCAGGATCGAGTGCTGGATCGCGGAGGAGACGAAGGCGGAGTTCCACCCGATGTCCAGCGAAGGGTCGTAGCCCTGCTGGGCGGGCAGCAGGTTCCACTTCTGGCTGAACAGGTAGACCAGCAGCAGGGCCAGCCAGAAGTACGGCATCGCGGTGAGCAACGTGGTCGAGGGGACCAGCGCCTCGAGTCGGCTGCCGCGCCGCCAGCCGGCCAGCGCGCCCAGGCCGACGCCCAGGCAGAAGCTGATCAGCGTGGCGACGCCGACGAGGATCAGGGTCCAGGCGATCGCCGGCCGGACCACGGCGGTGACCGGCGTGGGGAACTCGGTGATGGACAGGCCGAAGTTCAGGTGCGCCAGCTGGTTCAGGTACTGGCCGTACTGGCCGATCAGGCTTCCGGAGCCGAGGCCGAGCAGCTTGCGCAGCGCGTCGGCCTCGCCGGGGGGCACGGTTCCGGACTGGGTCTGCCGATCGATGATCAGCGCGACCGGATCGCCCGGGATCAGCCGGGGCAGGAAGAAGTTGACGGTGACCGCGACCCACGCGGCCGCCAGGTAGAAGGCGAGCTTGCGGCCGATATAGCGCCAGCGCACGCGGATACCTCCCGTTCTCGGCGTGACGGCGTCTCAGGAGGCCGGGGTCAGGTGCATGGCGACCCAGCCCTCGTCGGGCTGCAGCCAGACCGGCGGCGCGGCGTACGGGGTGGTGGTCGTCGGGAAGTTCGCCACGTGGTGCGCGTTGAACTCGATCTCGTCCTGCGCGTCGAACAGCGGGATGGTCGGCAGATCGTCGAGCACGAGCTGCTCGATCCGGTAGAAGTCGGCCTTCTGGGCCGCGGCGTCAGGGGTCTGCGAGATCGCGCTGAGCAGCGCGTCGATCCGCGGGTCGTCGAAGCGGCCGTAGTCGCCGAACTGGTCCACCTTGCCGATCGCCGGGGCCTTCGCGCCGTCCAGCAGCTGGTCGTAGTACGCGTAGGGGTCCGGGGTGTAGCCGAAGTTGTCCACGAGCATCTGGAAGTTGCCGGTGTTCTGGTCCTGCAGCCAGGCCTGGTAGGACTCGGTGGTGATGTCGATCTTGATCCCGGCCTGCTTCAGCTCCTGCTGGACGATCTGCATGATGCTGACGTAGTCGGTCCAGCCGGTCGGCACCTTCAGGCTGAGCTCGAGCGTCTTGCCCGAGGCGTCGTGCAGGTAGCCGTCGGAGCCGGCGGTGTAGCCGTCCGCCTCCAGGGACTTCTCGGCGCCGGCCGGATCGGCGGCGGGGAAGGACTTCGAGGCGAGCGAGGGATTCAGCACGCTGTTGAAGTTCGGGGTGAGCAGGTCCATCGGGTTGACCGCGGGGGCGTAGCCGTTGTAGACGGACTGGCTCATGAAGTTCCGATCGACCGCCTCGCTGATGGCCTGCCGCACCGCCTTGTCCGCCGTCGGCCCGGCCTTGTCGTTGGTCAGCAGGTAGGTGACCGACAGGGGGATGTCCTCGACCTGGAACTTCGCGTCCTTGGCCAGGTAGTTCTGCTTGATGTTCGGGATGAATCCGCCGCCCCAGTCGACCTCGCCGGACTCGATCGCCTGGTCCGCGGTCGTGTTCCCGGTGAAGGCCAGCATCCTGATGGTCTTCACCTTCGGCAGGCCGGGCCGGTAGTAGTGCGGATTCGCCGTGAAGTCGAGCACCTGGGCGCTGACCTTCGAGACCATGTACGCGCCGGTGCCCACGGGGTTCGCGTCGCCGAAGGTCTTCGGGTCGGACACCGACTGCCAGACGTGTTGCGGCAGGATCATCGACTTGCCCGCGAGGTAGTAGAGGTCTGTGTAGGCGGCCTTGCTGAAGTCGATGGTCACGCTGGAGTCGCCGCTCGCCACGGCCTTGGTGATGGGCAGCCCGTAGGTGTTGAGCGCCTGGTTGCCCGCTATCAAATTGAACGTGTAGGCGACGTCGGCGGCGGTGAACGGCTTGCCGTCGTTCCACTGCACGCCCGTGCGCAGCTTGAAGCTGATCGAGGTGCCCCCGGCGCCCCAGGTGTAGGAGTTCGCGAGCCAGGGCTCGACGTCGCCGGACTTCGCGGTGTTGAAGAACATCAGCGGCTCGTAGACCATCCCGATCGCCCCGGCCTGCACGGCGGGGGAGAAGGGGTTGAAATCGGAGGTGAACGTGGCGCCGGAGCCCGGCGAGGCCACGATCGTGCCGGAGGGGCCGGAGGCCTCGGAGCCCCCGCCCGAACCGCCGCACGCCGAGGCGGCGGCGACCAGGAGCGCGGCTGTGCTGGTGGCGAGCAGGAATCGCCGGGCTGATCGCATCGTCGTCACGCCTCACTTCGTCGAGAGGTTCCGTCGGACGTTCTGCGGTCGGATGGTGGCACTGAACCGGTTAAGCGTCAAGGCGCCGTGAAAAGAATCTGATGATATTTCAGCGGGTCAGCGCGCCGCCGCGGTGGACTCGCGCACGGTGAGCAGCGGAACCGCCTCGCCCTCCGAGACGCCGGGCTCCGCGCCCTCGAGACGGGCCAGCAGCAGCCGCGCGGCGTGCGCCCCGTAGGCCACGATGTCGTGGGTGAGCGTGGTCAGCGCCGGGTGGACCAGCTCGCACAGCACGCTGTCGTCCCAGGCGACGATGGACAGGTCGGCGGGAACCCGCACGCCGAGGCGCTGGGCCGCGCCGAGCCCGGCCACCGCCATCAGGTCGTTGTCGTAGACGATCGCGGTCGGCGGCCGCTGCCCGGAGAGCAGGCGCTCGGTCGCGGCCGCCCCGCCGGCCGCGGTGTAGTCGGCGGGCACGCAGCGCGCCTCGACGCCCGCGTCCCAGGCCTCGGCCAGGAAGACCTCGCTGCGCACCCGGGTGTGCCGCAGATCCTCCATGCCGGTGACCCGCGCGATCCTGCGGTGGCCGAGCTCGGCCAGGTGGCGCAGGGCCAGCCGGGCCCCGGCCGCGTCGTCCGTCCACACCGCGCTCAGCCCGCCGGTGCCCTCCGGGCCGCCGACCACCACGGCGGGCAGGCTCAGCTCGCGCAGCACCGCGGGGCGCGGGTCGTCCACCCGCAGGTCCACCAGGATCACCGCGTCCACCCTGCGCTGCGCCCACCAGGAGCGGTAGAGCTCGAGCTCCGCCTCCCGGTCCTCGGCCACGGTGAACAGCAGCGGGGTCCGGCGCGCGGCGAGCACCCCCTGGATCCCGGAGATCAGCTGCATGAACCAGGGTTCGACGCCGAGGAACCCGGCCGGCCGGTCGATCACCAGGCCCACCGCCCCGGCCCGGCCGTCGGACAGCGCCCTGGCCGCGCTGTTGGGCTGCCAGCCGAGCTCGCGCGCGATGCGGCGCACCCGCTCCCGGGTGGCCGAGGAGACGCCCGGCTGGTCGTTGAGCGCGAAGGAGACCGCGGCCTTGGTGACGCCCGCGCGCTCGGCGATGTCCGCGATCGTCGGCCGTCTCTGCTCCGCCACGTCGGTGCTCCCTCTCGGTTCCCGCGTCCTGCCCTGTCCGGCTCTTCGCATCGTACGGCGCCGCCGGGCCGAGAGTTGACGGAACGCCGGAATGCCACTAAACCGGTAAAGCGTCGCTCTGGCCCTGCCATTCTGCACCCCGTCACCGCGGAGGAACCGCATGGACCGTCGATCGTCCCAGCTGCCCGGCCTGCGCACCCCCGGGACCCCGGCCGCCGGGCCCTGGCTCGGGGCCAACTTCTGGTCCAGGGCCGGCGGCCCGCGGATGTGGCAGGAGTTCGATCCCGAACTCGTCCGCCGGGAGCTGGCCGTGCTCGCCGAGCACGGGCTGACCTACACCCGCTCGTTCTTCTCCTGGCCCGAGTTCATGCCCGAGCCGGACCGGGTGGACGAGGAGCTCTGCGCGAACTTCGCCACCTTCCTCGACCTGCACCGCGAAACCGGCCTCGGCACCACGCCGACCCTGATCGTCGGGCACATGTCCGGCGAGAACCGCAGCCCGTCCTGGCGCGGCGAGCGCGACCTGTACCGGGACGTCTGGCTGGTGGCCAGGCAGGCCTGGTTCGCGCAGGAGATGGCCCGCCGCTTCGCCGCGCATCCGGCCGTAGCCGGCTGGGTGCTGAGCAACGAGATGCCGCTCTACGGCGGCGAGGCGCCGCGCGAGGCGGTCGCGTCCTGGGTGCAGCTGCTGGTCACCGCGCTGCGCGCGGGGGGCGCGATGCAGCCGGTGTCGGTCGGCGACGGCGCGTGGGGGCTCGAGGTCTCCGGCAGGGACAACGGCTTCCGGCTGCCCGACGTGGCCGCACTCACCGACGTCGTCGGCCCGCACTGCTACCCGATGGGCGACGATCCGGTGCGCCAGCACTACACCGCCGCGTGGATCTGCGAGCTGGCCGGCTCCTTCGGCCGGCCGGTGGTGCTCGAAGAGTTCGGCGTCACCGGCGATTTCGTGTCCGAGGAGAACGCCGCCCACTTCCACCGCCAGGTCCTGCACACCTCGCTGTTGGCCGGCGCGACCGGCTGGGGAGTATGGAACAACACTGATTTCGACGGCCTCGAGCATCAGGACCCGTATCGCCACCACCCCTTCGAGCTGCACTTCGGCCTCACCTACGCGGACGGGCGCCCCAAGCGGCGGCTGGCCGAGTTCGCGCGGTTCGCGCGCACGCTGCGCGAGACCGACTTCTCCAGGCTGCGCCGGGCGCCCTCGCAGACGGCGCTCGTCGTGTCCTCGTTCCTCGACACGCAGTACCCGTTCACCGAACCCGCGGACGGCCCGTACGTCTTCGAGACGCTGGGCCAGGCGTACGTCAGCGCCCGGCACGCCGACCTGGCTCCCGCGATCGCCCGGGAGAGCCGCGGTCTCGGCTCCGACGCCCGGCTCTACCTCGTGCCCTCGACGAAGCAGCTGCTGAGCCCCACGTGGAAGCGGCTGGCCGAGTTGGCGGCGGGCGGCGCGGTGGTCTACGTGTCGTACAGCAACGGCATCCACATGAACCAGCGCGGTCCCTGGTACCCCTCGCTCAACGAGCTCTTCGGCGTCCGGCACCGGCTCAGGTACGGGATGGTGGATCCGGTACCTGAGACGGGCTTCGAGCTCACCTTCACGCGGAACTTCGGATCGCTGCCTCAGGGTACGAAGCTGCACTTCCCGCCCGGCGCGGCGAGTCACGGGCGTGCGATGCTCCCGGTCGAGCCCGACGAGGGCACCGAGGTCGTCGCCGTGGACGGACAGGGACGCCCGGCGCTGCTGGTGCGGCGGGTTGGCTCGGGAGCGATGGTGCTCTGCACATACCCGATCGAGCACCTCGCCTCGACGAGCGCCGGGATCAACCCGGACCCGGCCCGAGACGTGTACGACGCCCTGGCGCGGTACGCCCGCGTCGAGCGGCCGGTGACCGTCGAGGATCCGCACGTGGCCGCCGACATGATGGTGCACCAGGACGGCACCCGCTACGCGTGGCTGATCAGCCAGGCGGACCGGGAGCTGACGGTGAAACCGGTGCTGGGACGGGGACTGCGCAGCGATCAGGACACGGTGACTCTCGCGCCGTACGGCGTCGCGGTGCTCCGTCTCGAATCCTGACCCGAGCACGTGAGAGAGGGGCGGCCGGTCCGGCCGCCCCTCAGGGGTTTGCTTTACGGCTGCTGCGTGAGCAGGTGCGCCTGGTAACCCTGGCCGTAGGAGACGGTCGGCGTCCCGCTCCAGTCCTGGATCAGGTCATTGCCGCTGCTCGCGCACACGCCCCACGGGTTCCAGGTCCACGCGGTGTAGCCGATGCCGTTCGCGTCGGCCCAGGCCATGACCTGGTCGATGTAGTCGTGGTTGCAGTTGTTCTGCCCGATCTCTCCGGCCTGGACGGGCACCTTGGCGGCCACCGTCCCGATCGTGCTGTTCCAGCAAGTGCTGCTGTTGCAGCTGTTGAAGTTGTAGGAGTGCCACGAGGCCATCAGGTTGCCGGTCGGGTCGGCGGGCTTGTAGGCCGGCCACTGGCTCAGGTCGTTGGTCCACGCCAGGCCGCCCGTCATGATGACATTGTCGGCGCCGGTGGCGCGCACCGCGTCGACCAGCGACTGCATGCCCGCGACCTGGTAGCCGATACCCGTGCAGGTGCCGCCGTCGCGCAGGCAGGTCCAGGCCTCGGTGGCGTTCGCGAAGTTGACGGCGGCGTCCGGGTACGGCTCGTTGAAGAGGTCGAACAACACCGCGTCGTCACCCTTGAACATCGTGGCGACCTGAGTCCAGAAGGCGGGGGAGTGCTGCGCGTCCGGCATCGGCTTCTGGCAGGTCGCCTTCACGTCCGAGCAGCCCGCGCCGGAACCGGTGTACAGGCCGTAGGTCCAGTGCAGATCCAGGATCACGTTGATGCCGTTGGCGACGAGCAGGTCGACGTAGCTCTTGACCGCCGCCTGGTACGCGGCGCCGCTCGTGCCGCCGGCCGGCACGTCCGCGGTGCCGAGCCAGCACTCCTCGTTGAGCGGGATGCGCACGGCGTGGATGTTCCAGGTCTTCATCGCGTCGATCATCGTCTGGTCGGCCGGCCCGTCCCACATGCCGTTGCCCTGGATGCAGGCGAACTCGCCGCTTGAACGGTTGACGCCGAGCAGCCGGTAGGGCTTGCCGCCGGCCGTGACCAGCTGGTTCCCGGCCACGTGCAGCGCGGGCGCCGGGCCGGTATAGCCGCCGGTCCCCGTTCCCGTCCCGGTCGCCGTCGCAGTGGCGGTGGGCGAAGGCGATGTGACAGCACCCGTACAGGCGACACCGTTGAGCGCGAACGCGGTCGGCACCGGGTTCGCGCTGCCCCAGGCTCCGTTGAAGCCGATCGAAGCCGTTCCGCCGGTCGCCAGCGAGGCGTTCCAGCTCAGGTTCGCCGCCGTCACCTGCGCGCCGGACTGCGACCAGGTGGCGCTCCAGCCCTGCGTGACGGACTGCCCGGCGTCCGGGAACGCGAAGGTCAGGTCCCAGCCGTCGACCTGTGAACCCAGGTTGGTGATCGTGACCGCGGCGGTGAAGCCGCCCTGCCACTGGCTCTGCACGGAATAGGCGACCGAGCATCCTGCGGTGGCGGCGGCCGCGGGCAGCGTGGTCGCGACCGTCAGCGTGCCGGCGACCAGCAGACCCGCGGCCCCGGCGGCCAGCAGGGCATTGCGATTTCGATGGGGCATGGGGACGTACCTCCCTCTCCAGGCGGTGGCGCTCTTCCCGGGAGAGCGTGGAGCTCTTAACCGGTTAAGGCAATCGCTCGCCCGGCGGCCCGCGCTCGACCTCCGGCTTCGCCGCGGGGAATGGCGAAAGTTTCGCGCGCCTACACCTCCGCGACGGGAACGCCGCCCACGACGCTGCCGAGCAGAGTCAGCGCGACCGTGCCGGGGCCCGCCTCGGTACTGCCGTCGGCGAGTACGGCGAGGGCGAGCACGTTCGCGGAATGCGCTCGGAGGATTCCGTTGGGCAGCACGAAGGTGTGCTGCGGGCCGACGTCGTTGACGTACTGGCCGAGGTTCCAGCCGTTGAGGAAGACCTGCACGCGGTAGGCGCGGGCGGAATCGTCGGCCAGGGTCAGGCCGACCGATGCGTCCACCCCCTTCGGCGGCGCGAAGGTGAAGCGGGTGCGGTACCAGCGCACGCCCTGGAAGGTGTCGGAACTCGGCAGGGAGACGTGGTGCCACGACTCGTGGTGGAACGTCGGAAGGTGCCAGCCGTTGCGCTCGCCGTAGAGGCCGCCGGTGTTGAGCGGGCCGCGGAGCGCGTCGGCCGTGGTGCTGCCGCCCTGGATGCGCCAGGTGAGCGAGGGCGCGGCTCCCGCGAAGGTCACGGCGGTCAGGCCGCGCGCCGTCTTGTGCGCGTCGTTGGCTCCGCCGTCCTCGCTGTGCGCCATCGGGCGCACGAGCACCGAGAGCACGTGGCTTTCGCTTCCGCTCAGCGCTGCGGGGATGTCGAAGGTGGCCGTGGCGGTCCAGTTCTGCGTCGTGGCCTGCGCCGAGGTCGGTATCGGCTGGCGGTGGGTGCCGAGCGGGGTGCCGTCCAGCCAGGCCATCAGCAGGCCCTCGGTGCCGGAGGAGTACGCCAGGCTGACAGAGGTCGCGCCGGACGTGCCGCTGTAGTGGCCGCGGTACCAGACGTCGCCGTAGTGGAAGCCGTAGTCGTCGGCGAACAGCACCGGCTGGCCCGCGGGGACCGGCGTCACGCTCCCCGACGCGGTCTTGTCCGCGACCGGCCAGCCGGAATCGTCGAACTCCGGAGCCGATTCAGGGTTCTCGGGTGCGTACCGCCAGTTCGAGAGGGTCGGCAGCGACACCGCCGCCGGGCCCGGCAACTGCGCTCCCGCGAGCAGGCTCCCCGAGGACGTGGCGGACGCGCTCACCGTTCCGCCGTTCCAGGTCAGTGATCTGACCCCGGCGGGCGCCCACACCTCCAGGCTGCTCGCGGCCGCCGTGTCGCCGGTCAAGTGCACGACCGCCCCGGAACTCCGGCCCGAGCGCACCAGAGCGGGACCGCTCACCAGCACCGGACCTGCCGCGGTCACCTGCCGCCAGAGGGTCGAGCTCGCCGCGTCGTCGGCGAAGAGGACGAGCAGCGGAAGGCCGCCGTCCCCGAAATCGACGAGGACTCTGATCAGGCCGGAGATCGTGGCGTTGAGCTGCAGCCGCCCGTTCGCCGCGTCGTACGTCGAGGTCGCCGAGCCCGCGAGCACCGAGACCGACGGCGCGTCGGCGGCCGGTAGCATGATCTCGACTGTGTCGCCGCTGCGTCCCGCGAAGACGGCGATGTCTCGTCCGCCGATCGTGGCCTGATACATCGGCTGCGCGGTCGAGTACATCAGTGTCCGGTGACCGAGCGCGATTCCGGTGGCCAGTACCTTCATGTCCTTGCCGGTGAACCGCATCCCGTCCGACGCGGGGACGGTGAGCGTGCCCGCGCTGGTCGTGACCGGCAGCGTGACGGAGGAGACCGTGGCGCTGGAGTCGTTGCGCAGGAAGTAGAAGTGCGCTCCGGTCTCCGGGTTGCTCAGGTGGTACGTCTTGATCGAGCTGCTCGACGCGGCGACGCTCGCGGCGGCGTCGAGCTCGGCCAGGTCGGGCACCGACTCCAGCATCAGGCCGATCTGCTTCATCGCCACGAGTTTCGAGGTCTGATTCCGTGCCTCGTCGATCGCCGCGCCGTAATCGTACGAGGTGTAGACGACGGGAGCGGGCAGCCAGCCCCAGGAGGTGCCGCCGAAGGCCATGTACACGTTCTGCAGCTTGATTCCGTTGGCCAGGTTCGTCAGGTAGAACCGCCGCTCGTACACCGCGTCGCGCGTGGCCCGGGCGCCCGCGTAGCCCTGACCGGCGAACTCGGCGCCGCCCCAGCAGTCGAACCAGCCGCCGCCGAACTCGGCCTCGAAGCCGGGCGTCGTCGGACTGGCCGTCGATCCGCCCTTGGTGCCGCCGGACCCGAAGTAGCCCCAGTCCGGCGGCGTGCTGCTCGGCGACGGGTAGCCGTCGAACGCGTACAGGTAGCGGCCCGTCTCGCCGCCGGTGCCGAAGCTTCCGGGGACCCAGTCGCCGTTGCGGCCCTTGTCGTTGTGGAACAGCGGGACCGTGATCCCGTCCGCGCGCGCCTTCGCGTACAGGTGCGCCATGTAGGCGGCGCCGATCCCGTCGGACAGGTGCGAGGCGTACTCGTTCTCCAACTGGTAGAGCAGAACGGTGCCACCTCCGTTCGTGTACTGATACTGGGAGACGATCGCATTGACCGCCGTCAGCCACTCGTCGGCGTACGCGAGGTACGTACTGTCGTCGGTGCGCGCGGTGCCGGTGCTCGTGGTCATCCAACCGGGGAAGCCGCCTGCGTCCACCTCGGCGTTGATGTAGGGCCCGGGCCGCACCGTCACGAACATCCCCACTTCCGCCGCGGTGCGCAGAAAGCGGCCGAGGTCCCGCACGCCGGTGAAGTCGTAGGAGCCTGGCGCGGGGCTGTGATAGCTCCAGTTCACGTAGATACTCACCGCGTTGTAGCCGTTGGCCCGCATCTTCTGCAGCACGTCGGCCCACAGCGACGGGCTCGGCAACCGGAACGGATGAAACTCCCCGGACCACAGCACGAGCCGTTGCCCGTCGACGAGGAGCGAGTACGTGTCGAAGCCGACGGAATGCGAGGCCGCCGTCACGTGCCCCGCCGCGGCGTCCGTCGCGATGCCCCGCGCTCGCGGCAACGGGACGGCCAGCGAGGCGGCGACCCCGGCGGTAAGAGCGGTGAACGAGCGTCGGCTGATTTCCGGCATCACGACTCCTGCGAAGTGGATCACGGCATTGTGATCGATCACATTCATTACTAGCAGGGGTCGTACGGTCTGGCCACGGGACGCCGGGCGATCCGTCCGGGATCGGCGGTCAGGCCCGGGTGCTGGAGTCGCGGATCATCAGGCGGGGACTGATCTGGACCCGGTGCACCGGCCGGTCCGCTCCGTCCCGCATCCGCTTCGCGAGGAGCTCCACCGCCGTCTGACCGAGCGTCAGCTTCGCGGGGCGCACCGCGGTGAGCGCGGGGTCGGCGAGGCCGGCCACCTCGTCGTCGTAGGCGACCACGGCGAGGTCCTCGGGGACGCGGATGCCGCGCTCCTGGCAGCGGCCCACGAGGGAGAGCGCCTCCCGGTCGGAATGCACGAGCAGCGCGCTGGTTCCGGCGGCGATGCAGTCGTCGAGGAACGCGTCGAGCCGCGCGCTCCAGCCGGAATCACGGTAGTCGGGGATGATCGCGTTCGGCACGCCCTCGATCTCGAGGCCGCACTGCTCGGCGGCGTCCAGCCAGCCGCGGCGCACCGCCCTCGTGGTGGGGCTGGTCGAGGAGGCGAGCAGGCCGATCCGGCGGTGGCCCTCGGCGACGAGGTGGCGCACGGCGAGTCCGGCGCCGAAGATGTGATCGGTCGTCACCGACTCGACGTGCTCGTGGAAGGGTCCGAAGGTGGCGGAGCGCTCGACGAAGGTCACCGGGATCGGCAGCGCGGCGAGCCAGCCGATGAGCTCGTCCGCGGCCTCGCCGGAGGTGGGCGGAGCGATCAGCAGGCCCTGTATCTCGGCGTTCTCGAGCAGCCATTCGGTCTGCCGGCGCAGGTCGCCGATGTCGACGTAGGACGAACCGCGGAGCACGATGCGAACCCCGGCCGCGGGCGCGGCGTCGCGCGCGCCGCGGATGATCTCCGGCCAGTAGTAGTCCAGCGAGGGCACGACCATGCCCACCGGCGCGAGGTCGGTTTCGTCGTCGTCGAGCCTCAGGGCGGCCTCGTCCGCGCCCGTCGCGTGCGCGGCGCTCGCGGGTGCGTCCACGACCGGCGCGGTCCCGCGGGGCAGTCGGATTCCGCCGTGCACGCGCTCGATCACGCCCTCCTCGGCGAGCTGCGCGATGTCCCGGCGCATCGTCACGGTGCTGACACCGAGGGCGCGGGCGACGTCGGCGACGCGCAGGGTGCCGCGGGCGCGCAGCTCGGTGAGCACCTTCTCGCGGCGCTGCACCGGAAGCAGCGTCGGCTCGGGGTCGGTCACGGCACCGCCTCCACTCATCGTCGCGTCGGAGCATCATGGCACAGCTCCGAGCTCGGACGTTCATTCGATCAGAATCGATCGTATGCGAAGGCTATGGATCGGGTCCAGCCAGGGCTGCTCAGGTTGCAAAACAGTAACGGGGCCTTGTGTGGCAGTTTTGCGTCCGGTTCACTGCGTGGCACCGGGCAATCGAACGAAAGCGAACAGAAACGATCGCTCGGAACAGGTCAACGACGACTGAGGCGAGGGAGCCCATGCACCGTCCGCAGGCATTGCTCGTGATGCGGCGCGGCACCTTCCGGATCCAGTTCGGGTCCGAGGAGATGCGCCGGCTGCGGGCGGCGGCGGAGCTCGGCGATCCCGTGTGGACCGAGGACCTCGACGCGCCGGAGACCAGGGCCCGGCTGGCCGAGACCGAGGTGCTGCTGACCTCCTGGGGCGCGCCGCCGCTCGCGGCCGAGCGGCTGGACGCCGCGCCGCGGCTGCGGGCCGTGTTCCACTGCGCCGGCAGCGTCCGGCCGATCGTCTCGGAGGCCTTGTGGGATCGAGGAATCCTGGTCACCAGCGCCGCCGAGGCGAACGCGACGCCGGTGGCCGAGTACACGCTCGCCGCGATCGTCTTCGCGGGCAAGAAGGCGCACGTGCTCGCGGCCGAGTCACGCGTCGAGCCGCTGAACTGGCACGCCGTGGGCGACCGCGAGGACCTGTCCAACTACGGCCGGGTGATCGGCATCGTCGGCTTCTCCCGCACCGGCCGCGCGGTGATCGACCGGGTGCGCCGGCTGCTCGACACCGGCGAGATCCTGGTCAGCGACCCCTTCGCCGATCCGGTCGCGGTCGCCGCGGCCGGCGCCCGGCTGGTCGGCCTCGACGAGCTGCTCGGCCGCGCGGAGATCCTCTCGCTGCACCTGCCCGAACTGCCCGAGACCCGCCACGCGATCGGCGCCCGCGAGCTCGCCCTGCTGCCGGACGGCGCGACCGTGATCAACACCGCCCGCGGCTCGGTGCTCGACACGGCGGCGCTCGAACGCGAGTGCGCCTCCGGTCGGCTGCACGCGATCCTCGACGTCACCGACCCGGACCCGCTGCCGGCCGGTTCGGCGCTCGCCGCGCTGCCGAACGTGATGATCACCCCGCACATCGCCGGATCGCTGGGCACTGAGACGCGCCGGATGAGCGCTCAGGCGCTGTCGGAGCTCGAACGCTACGTGCACGGCGAGCCGCCGCTGAGCCAGGTCACCCGCAAGGTGCTGGAGGTCAGCGCATGAGCGGGGGCCCCGCGGCGATATCGCCGTACACCGGCTGGACGCGCTCCGACTGGACGGCGCTGGCGGACCGGATGCTGCTCGCCGCCCGGAAGCACGCCTCGCCGTCGCACGCGCTGATCACCCCGCCGGGCGCTCCCGGCGGCTACGGCACCCGCGTGGACGGCCTCGAAGGCTTCGCCCGCACCTTCCTGCTCGCCGGATTCCGGCTGGCCGGGGAGGGCGGCCGCGATCCGCTCGGCCTGCTTCCCCGGTACGCCGAGGGCCTGGCCGCCGGCACCGACCCCGGCTCGCCCGAACGCTGGGTGACGCCGAGCGAGCACGGCCAGGCCAAGGTCGAGGCGGCTGCCGTCGCGCTGATCCTCGACCTGACCAGGCCCTGGCTCTGGGACCGGCTCGACCCGGCCGTGCAGGAGCGCGTCGTCGCCTACCTCGCCCAGGTCGTCGGAGACCGCGGATATCCGAGGACGAACTGGGTCTGGTTCCGGATCGTCGTCGAGCAGTTCCTCGCCTCCGTCTCAGGGCCCTGGTCCCTCGAGGACATGCAGTCGGATCTCGCGGCGCACGAGTCCTTCGTCCGGGAGAACGGCTGGTACAGCGACGGCGGGGAACGCGGTTACGACCACTACTGCGGCTGGGCGCTGCACGTGTACCCGATCCTGTGGAGCCGGATGGCCGGGGCGAGCGATCTCGCCGCGCCGCTGCTCCCCGAGTACACCGCGCGCCTCGACCGCTTCCTGCGCGACGCGGTCCGGCTGATCGGCGCGGACGGCTCGCCGCTGATCCAGGGCCGCAGCCTGGTCTACCGGTTCGCCGCCGCCGCGCCCTTCTGGGTCGGCGCGATGACCGGGACCAAGGCGGTGGACCCCGGACTGCTGCGCCGCGCGGCCGGTGGCGTCGTCAAGCACTTCGTCGATCACGGCGCTCCGGACGAGGACGGCCTGCTGACCCTGGGCTGGCACCGGCCGTGGCGGCGCATGGCCCAGCGCTACTCGGGCCCCGGCTCGCCGTACTGGGCGGCGAAGGGCATGCTCGGCCTGGCGCTGCCGGAAGACCACCCGGTGTGGACGAGCACTGAGCAGCCGCTGCCCGTCGAGACGGCGGATCAGCTCGCTGTGATCGCCGCGCCGGGTTGGGTGGTCAGCTCCACCCGGTCGGACGGCGTGGTCCGCGTCTACAACCACGGCACGGACCACGCCCGGCCAGGCGACCGGATCGGCGACTCACCGCTCTACGCCCGGCTCGGCTACTCCACCGCGACCAGCCCCCAGCTCGACACCGACGGTTGGGACGCCCCGCTGGACCAATCCGTCGTCCTGCTCGACGCGGCGGGACGGGCCACCCACCGGACCGGCTTCCGGACGATCGACGTGCGGGAGGAAGACGGCGTCGGGGTGCTCGCCTCGCGGGCGCGCTGCCACTGGATCGACCCCGATCGCACCGCACCGGACCACGGCTCCGGCCGGCCCGGCACCGCGCTCGACGCAGGGCTCGTCACGACGGTCTCGATCGTGCGCGGTCCGTGGGAGGTGCGCTGCGTACGCGTCGAGCCCGCGGACGCGCCTGGCTGGGGCGAGGTCGTCGCGCTACGGATCGGCGGCTGGCCCGTCTCCGCCGACGAGCCGCCGGCAGAGGACATCGACGCACTCAGCGCACTGGTCCACGGTCCGCTCACGTCGGCCGTCGTCGCGCTCGACGAATCAGACAGCGGATTCACGTCCGCAGGCGTCCACCGCGCGCAAGACGCCACACCGCTCGGTCCGTACACGGCCACACCCTGGCTGCAAGCCGATCCGCGCCGGCGGCCCGGAGCCTGGCTGGTCGCCGCCGTCGCGCTCGGCGGCGATCGAACCCCGCCGCACGTCGCGGTCGCCTCGTCGCAGAGCACGACGACCTTCGCGGTCGCCTGGCCGGACGGCGCCCGCACCGAGCACTTCGCTCCACTCTCGTCCCTGTAGGAAGGAAAACCCGTGCACAGAAGGAAGTTCCTCCAGCTCGCCGCGGCCACCACGGCGACCGCCCCGCTGGCCGCAGCGTGCAGCGCGAGTTCATCGGGTTCGTCCGGCGGAAACGGACCGGTGCAGCTGTCCGTGAGCGTCTGGAGCATGGCGACGACGCCCGAGTTCAAGGCCTTGTTCGATGCCTTCGAGAAGGCGAACCCGAACATCACCATCAAGCCGGTCGACATCCTCGCCGCCGACTACAGCACCAAGGTCAAGGTGATGCTGTCCGGCGGCGACTCCACCGACATCATCACCATGAAGAACACCACCGACTACGGCCAGTTCGCCTCGCGCGGGCAGCTCCACGACATCAGCTCACTGGCGGTGACGAGCACCGCCGCGTCGCTGCAGGGTCTGAGCGCGTTCAAGCAGAACGGCGGCGCCTACTACGCGCTGCCCTACCGGCAGGACTTCTGGGTCCTGTTCTACAACAAGAAGATCTTCGACGCGGCCGGAAAGCCCTACCCGACGAACCTCACCTGGGACCAGTACGCGCAGCTGGCCCAGTCCCTCACCAGCGGTTCCGGATCGAGCAAGGTCTACGGCACGTACCACCACACCTGGCGCTCCGTGGTGCAGGCGATCTCGGCCGCGCAGACCGGCGGCAACCTGATCGGCGGGCATTACGAGTTCCTCACGAACCAGTACAACACCGCGCTCGCGATCCAGGCCGCGGGCGCCACGCTCGACTTCGGCACCGCGAGCACCCAGCAGACCTCGTACCAGTCGATGCTGGAGACCGGCAAGGCCGCGATGCTGCCGATGGGGACCTGGCTGGCCGGCACGCTGCTGGCCGGCAAGGCCGCCGGCAAGACGGACATCGACTGGAGCATCGCGCCGATGCCGCAGGTGGCCGGCGCCGGCGGGGTCACCACGTTCGGCTCGCCCACCGCGTTCGCGATCAACAAGCGCTCCCGGAACGTGGACGCGGCCGAGAAGTTCATCTCCTTCGCCACCGGACCGCAGGGCGCGCAGATCGTCGCCGGCATCGGCATCGTGCCCGCGCTGCTGAACGACGACACCAGGAAGACCTACTTCGGCCTGACCGGCATGCCCACGGACGCCGGCTTCAAGAAGGCCTTCGCGCCGGACAAGGTCAACCTCGAGATGCCGGTCAGCCCACAGAGCTCGCAGATCGACACGATCCTCACCCAGGAGCACTCGATCGTGATGACGAAGCAGAAGCCGGTCTCCGCGGGCATCGCGGAGATGGACTCCCGCGTGCAGAACGAAGTCGAATGACCACGGCGGGCCGCTGCGCGCCGCCGCGCGCCGGCCCGGAAGGAAGACGATGACCGACCTGATCGCCGCGTCCACCGAGGCGCCGCCGGCCACCGCCCGGCCAAGGCCGCGAAGGCGCGGCCCGGGGTGGCGCAACACCCTGATCGGCTGGAGCTTCATCCTGCCGAACCTGATCGGCTTCGTCGCGCTCACCCTCGTTCCGGTGCTCGCGGCGTTCGCCCTGTCCTTCGCGTCCTGGGACGGCTTCAATCCGCCGAAATGGGTGGGCCTGAAGAACTTCCGCAGGCTCTTCAAGGACGACGCCACCATGACGGCGCTGCGGAACACGGTCTACTACGCGTGCGGACACGTCCCGCTGACCATGCTCGCCGCGCTCGGCCTCGCGCTGCTGCTGAACCGCAAGATGCGCGGCATGGCGTTCTTCCGCGCCGTCGCCTTCTTCCCGTACATCACCTCGATGGTCGCCGTCGCGATCGTCTGGAACATGCTCTTCAATCCGCAGTACGGGCCGGTCGACCAGTTCCTGCACTGGTTCGGCGTGGCGAACGGCCCGGGCTGGACCACGACCACCAGCTGGGCGATGCCCGCGGTGATCGTCACCAGCGTGTGGCGGGACATGGGCTACTACATGATCCTGTTCCTCGCCGGACTGCAGGCGATCCCGCCGGAGCTCTACGAGGCCGCGCAGGTGGACGGCGCGAGCGCCTGGCAGCGGTTCCGCGCCGTCACCCTGCCCGGCCTGCGGCCCACCACGTTCCTCGTGCTGATCCTCCTGACCGTGCAGAGCTTCAAGGTCTTCGACCTGATCTTCGTGATGACCGGCGGCGGCCCGGGCACGGCCACGCTCGTGCTCTCCCAGCAGATCTACCAGACCGGCATCGTCGACGGCGAGTACGGCTACGCCTCGGCGATCTCCGTCCTGCTCTTCCTGCTGGTGCTGGTCCTGACGCTGACCCAGTTCTGGTTCAACCGCCGTAGGGAGCGCTGATGACCGCCACCGCCCTCGACCGTCCGCCGGGCCGGGTTCGGCGAAGGCCGGGCACTGCGCGCCGCCGGACAGGCCGCGTGCTGCTCTACGCCGTGCTGATCCTCGCCGCGGCCGCGATCCTACTGCCGTTCGCGTGGATGCTCAGCGCGTCGCTCAAGCGCGACAACGACGTGTTCACCGTTCCGACCCAGTGGATTCCGCACGACGTCCAGTGGGGCAACTTCTCGCGCATCTGGACCGATATCCCGATGAGCACGTACCTGCGGAACACGGTGTTCCTCAGCACGGTGATCACCCTGCTCCAGCTGCTGACCGGCAGCTTCGCAGCCTACGGATTCGCCAAGGTGAAGTGGCGCGGGCGGGACGCGCTGTTCGTGCTCTACGTCGCCACGATCGCGTTGCCCTGGCAGGCGTACATGATCCCGCAGTACATCATGATGGTGAAGGCCGGGCTCACCGACACCTTCCTCTCGCTGATCCTGCTGCAGGCGTTCGGGGCGTTCGGAGTCTTCCTGATGCGCCAGTACTACATGACGATCCCCGACGAGCTCTGCGAGGCCGCGCGCATCGACGGCCTGAGCGAGTACCGGATCTGGGCGCAGATCATCCTGCCGCTTTCCAAGCCCGCGCTGGCCAGCCTGGCCCTGCTGACGTTCGTGAACACCTGGAACGACTACATGGGCCCGTTCATCTACCTCACGGACAACGACCACTGGACCATCCAGCTGGGCCTGCAGTCCTTCATCGGCGAATACAGCTCTGACTACGCGATGATGATGACCGGCTCCGTGCTCTCCGTGCTGCCGATCCTGGTGATCTTCCTGTTCGGACAGCGCTACTTCATCCGCGGCATCGCCACCTCCGGGATGAAGGGCTGACGGCCATGTCCTACGAGACCGTATTCGGCTACGTATACGCGATCCTCCGCATCAACCTCTGCCTGCTCGCCGCCGGACTACCGCTGGTCCTCGCCCTCGCCTTCACCCGATCGCCGCTGGAGGCCTGGCCCTTCTTCGTCGCGCTCGCGGCGCTGTGCGGACCGGCCGTCACCGGCGCGTTCGCCGCCTTCGAGGGGATGGCCGAGGAGACGGACCGAGTGGGCCGGCGGTTCTGGGCGGCCTACCGCGCGGGATTCGGACGCTCACTGGCGATCACGGCCGCCGCGAGCGCGGCCGTGATCGGCCTCGGCGTCGATCTCCGGCTCGCCGCCGACACGCCGCTCACACCGCTCGTCCCGATGCTCGCGGCGCTCATCGCGATGATCGTCGTCGTGACGACGGCCGCCCTCGCGGCAGGGCGGCGACTGCACGGCCCGAGCCTGCTCGCCTGCGCGTACCTCTCGATCCGCAAGTGGTACCTGGCCCTGGCGGACCTGGCCGTCCTCGGCCTGCTGCTCGCGGCGATCGTCGCGAAGCCCGCGCCGGGACTGGCCGTGCTGCCGGCGCCCGCGCTCTACGTCGTGTGGGCCAACACCCGCCACATCACCGGGCCCTTGACCGCAAACCCCTAGAAAGGAAGACCTTTGATACCCTCTCCCGACAGCGCCGTCCGCAGAGGTCCGAGCATTCTGACCAGAGCCCTTCTGGCGCTCGCGCTGGCCGCCGCCACGCTCGTCGTCCTCTCCGGCCAGCACGCGCAAGCCGCTACGTCCACCGCGAGCTTCAAGGGCGTGAACTGGGCCGACCAGCGCGACAACTTCGTCAACGGCGTCCTGTACCCCTCCGGCCTCAGCTCCACCGACACGTACTCCTCCGCGGAGACCGTCGCCCAGCAGGTCGTCGGCCAGCTGGACACGATCACCGGCGCGAACACCGTCCGGATGCCCATCAACGAGCCGACCGTGGCCGACGACTGGAGCGCCTACTCGGGCGCGATCGACGGCGCGCTGACCAAGGGCAAGGTGATCCTCGCCTACTGGGCCTGGGAGAAGGGCGAGCCCGACAGCGTCAGCGCGTTCGACACCATGTGGGACACGGTGATCGCGAAGTACGGCACCAACTCGAACGTCTACTTCGAGGTCATCAACGAGCCCTACGCCTACAGCGCCTCGGCGCTGCAGACCTTCTACGTGAACTGGCTCGCGCGCTACCCGAGCGTGCCGGTCGGCCGCGTGATCCTGGACGGCAGCGGCTACGCCACCGGAGTCTCGACCGTCGGCAGTGACAGCGCGCTGAACGGCACGTTGATCGGCGCGCACTACTACACCTTCTTCGTCGGCTCGCCGTACAACGACGAGACCCAGTGGGCCAACGGCATCGCGTCCGAGATCGGAAGCTATGCGAGCCGTACCGTCGCCACCGAGTGGGGCGCGCCGATGAGCCCGGGGTCGAAGAACGGCGTGTCCTACAACACGATCGACTACAGCATCGAAAGCGGCTCGTACTTCGCCGAGTACGTCCGAGGCGTGAGCAGCGAACTGCGAACCCTCGGCGTGGGCAGCGTGTACTGGCCGGGCCTGCGCGACGGCGACTGGTACAGCATGACGAGCAAGACCGGCACCGGCGCCTCGATCGCGCTCTCGCTGGTCAACAGCAGCGGTCTGACACGCCTGCAGTACGCCTGGGGCGTGGGCAGCGGCGGCGGGACCTACGTCAACATCAGCAACGACGCCACCGGTCTGTACTTCGACGGGCTCGGCGCCACCGCGAACGGCTCGGCCGCGGCCCAGTCCGCCGCCTCCGGGAGCGAGAACCAGCAGTGGGTCATCGTCAACGACGGGAACTACGTGCAACTTGAGAACCGCGCAACCGGCCTCTACCTCGACGGACTCGGCGCCACCGCCAACGGGTCGATCGTGGGCCAGTACGCGGAAACGAACAGCACCAACCAGCAGTGGACCATCGTCAGCGACGGCAACTACGTGCTCTTCGAGAACCGAGCGACCAGCATGTACATCGACGGGATGGGCCGCACGACCAACGGCTCCGGCCTGGCGCAGTACGCCTACAGCAACAGCACCAACCAGCAATGGAAGATCTCCGCGGCAGGCTAGCCCGCCGCGGTGTAGCGATCGAGGAGCACGCAGAACCATGCCGACCACACCGCCCGCCGCCCCGGCACTCGCCTCACTGCCCGTGCCGCGGGCCGGCGACCGCGCGGTGTGGTCGGCACCCGTCTTGGACGAACCCACCCTCCGCGGCCTGCGCGAACGCGCCGAGGCCGACCGCGGCGCGCCGTGGCCGGTCCCGACCGCCAAGGGCTTCGCCCGCTACCTCAGGGACGGCGACCGCGCCGAGTACGAGGACGTCGTCTTCGGCCGCGAGTACCGGCTCACCCGGGCCGCGGTGCTGGCCGCGGTCACGCTCGACGAGACCTGGATCGACGAGGTGGTCGACGGCGTCGTCCTCACCTGCGAGCAGAGCACCTGGAGCCTGCCCGCGCACGACGACTGCTTCCAGCGCGGCGCGGCCGTCACCGACGTCACCCGCCCCTACCTCGACCTGCGGGCGGGCGACGTGGCGGGGCAACTCGCCTGGATCGACCACCTCCTCGGCGAGCAGCTCGACGCGCGCGCTCCCGGCGTGCGCGCCCGGATACGTTGCGAGGTCGATCGCAGAGTATTGACCCCGTTCGTGACCCGGCGGGACTGGCACTGGCTGCACAACGTGCACAACTGGAGCGCCTGGATCCACGGCAACGTGCTCGTCGCGGCGCTCGCGCTCGTCGAGGACGAGGCCGCCAGGGCGAAGGTCGTCGATCTGGCGGTGGAGGGGCTCGAACGCTACGTCGCCTCGCTACCGGAGGACGGCGCCATCGACGAGGGCTTCATGTACTGGTGGCAGGGCGCCTGCCGGGCGCTCGAAGCGTTCGACATCCTAGGCTTGTCGCCCGCCCGACTGCGCGAGGTCGTGTCCTTTCCGCACCGCATGCACCTGGGCGCCGACTGGTACCTCAACTTCGCCGACGGCGCCGCTCGGCTGACCTCCGACGAACTCCCGTGGTGCGCGCTCCACCAGGCCGCCCGGCGCTTCGAGGACGCCGACGCGCTGGCCCACGCCGCCGCACAGCGCCAGCCCGGCGCCCCGGTCGCCCGCGAGGAGCAGGGCCTCGGTCGCCTTCTTCGAGCACTGACGGACCCGCGGTGGGTCGACGCCGGCCGCGCGCGATCTCCGTTGCCCCGAGACGTCTGGCTCCCCTCGACCCAGGTGCTCCTGGCCCGTGCCGAGTCCGGAACCGCGGCAGGCCTGACGCTCGCGATCAAGGGCGGCCACAACGACGAGCACCACAACCACAACGACGTGGGCACGGTGATCGTCGCGCTGAACGGCGTGCCGGTGATCGTCGACCCGGGCCGTCCCACGTACACGGCGCAGACCTTCGGCCCTGACCGGTACGAGATCTGGACCATGCAAAGCTCCTGGCACAGTGTCCCCGAGATCCGAGGCACCGCGCAGGCGGCGGGCCCGCGATTCGCGGCACGCGACGTGGAGCGGCATGAGGACGACCACAGCAGCGGCCTGACACTCGACCTCGCCGCCGCCTACCCCCGCGACGACTGCACCCGCTGGGAACGCGAAGCGCGTCTGGACCGCCGAGACGGACGCGTCCACGTCACCGAGCGCTGGCAGTCGCAGCCGGACGTCGCCGCTCCCGGCCCCGAGGCCCCGACGCGCATCCACCTCATCCTCGCGGGCACGGTCGAGGTCGCCGAAGGCCACGCGAAGGTCACCGCGATCGAGGGCGCGGGAGCACTGACGATCGCCTGGGATCCCGCGCACGCCCACGCCACCGCCACGACCCGGCCGCTGGACGACCCCTGGCTGACGAGGGTCTGGGGCGACCGGCTCACCCGCCTCGAGATCGACGTGACGCTCCTCGACCCCGCAGGCGCGCTCACCTGGACCGTCGCCGCCGACAGGTAAGGCCCGCGGCCCCTCTTGCGCCCGCCGTCCCTCGGCCGCATAGCCTGGCCAGCGGCGCTACTCCGTGGAGATCACTTCCCAGGTTCCGAAGTGCGCCAAGCCCGCGGACTTGGCCAGCGCGATGGAGCCGTGGTTGTCGAGCTGGCATCGGTACTGGGGCTGGTATCCCTGTCCGGCGGCGTACCTGTACGACGCTCTGACCACGGCCCGCGCGTGGCCACGGCCTCGGTGGGCGGGCAGGGTCAGCACGCCGAGATCGGCGAGCTGCGACCCAGACCAGGGATACATACTGGCCGCGCTGACCAGGCGGTCGCCGTCGAAGGCGCCGAAGACCGCCCAGTGGTCCAGCTCGACATATGCGTCATCGAGGTCCTGCTCCGGCGCCGAGGCCGTGAACGCGCCGAACAGCGCGGCATCGGCCTCGGTCAGCTGGCGAACATCGGCGCGGGGGGCTTGCCGCAGGAGAGTCCGCAGGTCGTCCTGCGTGTAGTAGAACAGGTGGTCGGCTCCGTGCAGCGTGATCCCGGCATCGTGTAACGCCCGGCGAAAGCCGTTCTCGCTCATCGGGGCCGTACCGCTGGAGCAGCCCAGCACCTCGGCCACCGGGGGCGAAACCACCGCCCTGACCCGATCGGACGTCGTCAGCAGCATGACCCGCCGATCCTCGCGCAGGTCGGCGTTGACCGCGATGCTGAACCCGCCCGCGCGCGAGACGACGCTCCCGTCCGCGAAGCTCTCATGCCAATAGTCGGTCACGACCGGCGAAAACATCCCACGCGCTCCCTGGCTCCGACGACGCGACGCACTCTCCCACCGACGCTCGCAGGATGTCCAAGCATTATGAGAGGGCCAGGCCGTCGTCGCGTTCGGTTACCGGCGCTTGACAGAGTTCTCACGAAGATGCAACGTGACTTCTCGAAAAGGCACTGAATGTTAACGCTCACATTGATCTTCCCGTTCTGACCCCTCCAGAGGGAGAAACTTGTGGACATCTTTCGAGGCAGGCTCCGTCAAGGTCCGATGATGCGCGCCGCCGCGGTGGCGACCGCGCTCGCGGCGGCGACGATCGGAGTGATCGCGGTGGCGGCGGCTCCCGCGCAGGCCGCGACGCAGGGTCCGTGCGACATCTACGCGTCGGGCGGCACCCCGTGCGTGGCCGCGCACTCGACGACCCGCGCGCTGTACGGGAACTACAACGGCAACCTGTACCAGGTGCAGCGTTCCTCGGACAACAGCA
>DASTAE010000037.1:0-42026 GCA_035712985.1 Actinospica sp. | reverse complement strand
CGCGAACGGCAACGGCTCGGTCAGCGCCTGGATCCCGCCGGGGACCTGGACCGACTACTTCACCGGCACCACCTACACCG
Source organism: Actinospica sp. (assembly GCA_035712985.1). Taxonomy (GTDB): domain Bacteria; phylum Actinomycetota; class Actinomycetes; order Streptomycetales; family Catenulisporaceae; genus Actinospica. The sequence goes on along the minus strand of DASTAE010000037.1, from coordinate 41,946 downwards.
GGCCGAGCACCGTCACCGTCACCGACCCGCTGTCGGAGATGCCCGTGCTGATCAAGAGCGGCGGCATCATGCCGACCCGCACCGACTACACGCAGGACGCCTCGGCCTCCCCGCTCACGCGGCTCACGCTGTCGATCGCGGCCGGAGCGAACGGCTCGTTCCCGCTCTACCAGGACGCGGGCGAGGGCACCGGCTACCAGAGCGGCCAGTCCACGACGACGCCGATCACGTGGAACGACTCCGCGCGCACCCTGACCGTGGGCGCCACCACCGGCACGTACCCCGGCGCCGTGACTCAGCGCTCGTACACGCTGCGGCTCTCCAATGCGAACGCCCCGACCGCGGTATCGATCGACGGCGTCCAGGTGCCGGAGACCGCGTGGGCCTACAACCCGAACCAGCACACGACGACCGTGGTGACCGGCGCCCTGTCGGCGGCCTCGGCGCACACGATCACGCTCAGCGGCAGCGCTACCGCGAACCCGACGTCCGGCGAGGTCGTGGCCGACGGCGGACTGTGCCTCGACGCACGCGGCGGAGCGAGCGCCGACGGCACCGCGATGCAGATCTACACGTGCAACCACACGACCGCGCAGCAGATCACGTACACGGCGGCCGACCAGGTCCAGGACCTCGGCAAGTGTCTGGACGCGGCAAACGCGGGCACCGCGAACGGCACCCTGGTCCAGCTCTACACCTGCAACAACACCGGCGCGCAGACCTGGGTCGCGCAGGCGAACGGCGAACTCCTCAACCCGCAATCAGGACGCTGCCTCAACCTGCCGGGCGGAACCACGACGCCGGGTGCGGTCCAGCTGCAGCTCCAAGACTGCGGCGCGTCAGCGGCGCAGACCTGGCAGCTGCCGCCCGGCCCGATCAACGGTCCCGGCGGCCTGTGCGCCGACGTCCAGAACGCCGATCCCGCGTCGGCGACTCCGGTTCAGCTCTACACCTGCAACCAGACCGACGCCCAGCGCTGGCACGCCCCCGGCGACGGCACCATCCGCGTCTTCGGCAAGTGCCTCGACGTGGCGAACGGCGCGACCGCGAACAACACCGCGGTCCAACTGTTCGACTGCAACGGCTCCGGCTCGCAGACCTGGGTCACGCAGTCCAACGGCTCGCTGCTCAACCCGCAATCAGGGCGCTGCCTCGACGACCCGAACAACAACGAGTCGGCGGGCGACCTGCTGCAGATCTACGACTGCAACGGCAGCGCCGCCCAGCAGTTCCGGCTCGGCGGCTGATCGGCGGGGCGACGGAGCAGTGGTCCGCTCCTTGCCCGAAATATGTGAGAACTGATTCCATGAGGGCATGCTCACCATCCGCCGAGCAGTCCTGGACTCCGTGCTCGACCATGCGTACAGCGGACTTCCCGACATCTCCTGCGGCCTCGTCGCCGGCCCGGAGGGTTCGGACCGGCCGGAGCGGCACATCCCGATGCGCAACGCCGAGCCGTCCAGAACCTTCTGGGCCTTCGACCCGGTCGAGCGCTGGCGGGTGCGGGCCGAGATGGACGAGCGGGGCGAGGAGCCGGTCGTGATCTACTACTCGCAGGGCCTCCCCCATGCGCGGATCTCGAGCGCGACGGTCGCCTACGCCGTCGAACCCCAGGTCCACTACTTGGTGATCTCCGCGTCCCACCCCGAGACGCCGCTGTTTCGGTCGTTCACGGTCGTGGACGGGCGCGCCGTCGAGGACCGGATCAGCATTCTGGAGGAGCGTGCCGTCGAGGACGAGATCAACGACAGCACGCCCTGACGAAACGAGCCGGGCGGCGCGCGTTCAGCGGCCCTCGAACCTCGGCGGGCGCTTCTCGGCGAAGGCGGCCATGCCCTCCTTCTGGTCGGCGGTGGCGAAGGTGCCGTTGAACAGGCGGCGCTCGAAGTAGACGCCCTCGGCGAGGGTGGTCTCGAAGGCGCGGTTGACGGCCTCCTTGGCCATCAGCGTCGCCACCGGGGACATCTCGGCGATGGTGGCGGCGAGCTTGATCGCCTCGTCGAGCAGGTCTTCGACGGGGACGATCCTGGCGACCAGGCCGGAGCGCTCGGCCTCCTCGGCGCCCATCATCCGGCCGGTCAGCACCAGGTCCATGGCCTTGGCCTTGCCGATCGCGCGGGTCAGCCGCTGGGTGCCGCCCATGCCGGGGATGACGCCGAGCTTGATCTCGGGCTGGCCGAACCTCGCCGTGTCGGCCGCCAGCAGGATGTCGCACATCATCGCGAGCTCGCAGCCGCCGCCGAGCGCGTAGCCCGCCACGGCCGCGACCACCGGCTTGCGCAGCCGGGTGAAGCGCTCCCACTCGGCGAACAGGCCATTGAGATAGGTGTCGGCGAAGTCGAGCGAGGCCATCTCCTTGATGTCCGCGCCCGCGGCGAAGGCCCGCTCGGACCCGGTGAGCACGAGGGCCCCGATCTCCGGATCGCGGTCGAAGTCCTCGGCCGCCGCGACGACCTCGTGCATGAGCTGGGTGTTGAGTGCGTTGAGCGCCTCGGGTCGGTCCAGGGTGATCAGGCCGACCCGGCCACGGCGCTCCACTTTGATCGTCTCGTAGCCGGTCATGCGGTTCAGGCTACCCGGCCCCCGCCGCCGCGCCCGGCGAGGATGCGCTCGACCGCGTCCGGGTCGTCGGGGGTGATCGTCGGAAGGACGCGCTTCCCGGCGAGATGGAGCACGAGCGCCGTGTCCTTGCCCGGCCGGCGCCGGTCGAGGTTCCACCAGTGCACGAAGTCGCCCGAGCCCCAGATCCGCCACCGGTGCACGGCCAGCGGAATCCGCTGGACGTCCTCGATCGCGGCGTACCGGATGCGCTTGGCGCCCCAGAGGTAGTAGCGGCGGATCGTCAAACCCTGATCGTCGCAGCGGATCACACCGTCGTCGTAGGTGGCCACAGCCCCTCCTCAGGGGGTCTCGGGCGGAAGGATGAAGAACCCGGCGACGCGTTCCCGCGCGTCGAAGGCGACCCGCGCCTTCATCTCGCCGACCTCGTAGCGCAGCGGCACGTCGACGACGGTGTGGTCCCCGATCCGGCGCACGAAGGGCTCGGCCGCTCCGTAGCCCTCGAAAGCGCCGACCAGCCCGGCCACCGCCGCCAGCGCGTCGCCGCGCGCCTGGTCGGTGAAGGCCGCGCGGACCCGCTCGTCGAACGAATCCCTGACCTCGTCCATCCGGCCGTCGAGCACGGCCGCGACGATCCGCGCCGCGCGCCCCGCGGCGTCTTCCATCCGCACCGTCTTGTCCATGAGCCCTCCCGTACGCGGGTCGACGGGCTTGCCGAAACGCTGGAACGCGGCCTGCCGGGTGACGCCGAGCAGGTCGCCCACCTCCTGCCAGGTGTGCCCTGCGTCCCTGGACTGCTGGACGCACAGCCGCAGCACCTGATCGGCCAGTTCCCGCACCCGGTGCGCCTCCCGCACCAGCTCGAGGTACCGCGGCGGGTCCAGCGGACTACCCGCCGCCCCGGCCAGCACCGAGGCCCCCTCGGCCAGTTGGCCGGTCAGCCCCGCCAGGCTCCGCGAAGAGTCGACCATACGTCAAGGCTAGGTTTACAACCGGCGGCCGTCAAGGATTCCTTGACGACTCCGGGGCGAGGGTGGCGGCGAGCTCTCGGCGGCTGGTGACGCCGAGTTTGGCGTAGGCGCGGTAGAGGTGGTTCTCCACGGTCCGCACGGAGAGGCTGAGCTGCTCGGCGATCTCCTGGCTGGAGGCGCCGCGCGCGGCGGCGAGGGCGATGTCGCGCTCGCGGACGGTCAGGGTCGCGGTGGCCTGCCCCGCGGCGAGCAGGGGGGTGCGGGCGGGGCCGCAGTGGTCGAGCAGGGCGCGGGCCTTCTGGCTGGCGGCGGTGGCGCGGCGGGCGTCGGCGGCCCGGGTGTAGGCCGCCGCGGCGGCGGTCGCGGCCTCGGCGGCGAGCAGTTCGGCGCCGATCAGCTCCAGGTCGGTGGCGGCGCCGAGCAGTTCGGCGGGGTCGTCGGCGGCGAGGGCGGCGGCGAAGCGGGCTCGGGCGGGGGTGAAGCGGCTGTCGCAGAGTTCTGTCAGTTGGGCCAGGCGGGGGGCGACGCGCTCGGGGTCGCCGAACCGGGCGATCTCGGTCAGCAGCGCGGCCTCCACCCCGGCCATGCCCGCCGACGCGGCCGCGTCGGCGCCGCGGGACAGCAGGGCCCTGGCCTGTTCGAGGTCGCCGCGGGCGGCGGCCAGCCGCGCGGGCAGCAGGTACCCCGACGCGTTGCACAGGCCCAGCGGCGGATGCGTCCCGGCCTCGGCCGCGGCCTGCTCGGCGGCGCCGAGATCGCCGAGCGCCGCCGCGCTGACCGCCAGGCCGGCGAGCGCCGGGTTCAGCGGCGTGGACAGGCGGCGGGCGCGGGCGAGGGCCACGGCCTCGGCGAACCAGGTGCGCGCGGCGGCGCAGTGGCCGGCCTGGGACTCGATGTCGCCCAGCGCGAGCGACACCCACACCAGGGCGTGCGACGTGGAGGCGCCGGCGATCAGCTCAGCGTGCGCGCGCTCGGCGACCTCGCGGGCCCGGTTGATGTCGCCGTTGCGGCACAGGGCCAGGCCCAGCTGGATCAACTGCGTCGCCGGGTGCAGATATCCCGGCTGGTCGCGAAGCTCCCGGTGGGCCGCGTGCTGGCGCTCGCCGAGTTCGACCTCGAGGTCGGTCCTGCCGGTCAGCCCGAGCGCCATCGCCCGCATCATCGCGGCCGTGAGCCAGGTCGTGGAGTCCAGGGCGGAGCGGACGTCCGGCTCCATGTCCTCGAGCAACGCCAGTCCGCGGGCCAGTTCTCCGGAGGCGATGCGCATCGAGCCCTCGCAGTAGCGCAGCATCCTGAGACAGCCCTCGTCGCGGACGCGCGCCCTGGCGGCGTCGACGACCTCGAAGGCCCTGTCCGCCTGCGCGCCGAGCCAGTAGAGCCCGAACGAGCGCGCCAGGGCCACGGCGAGGATCTCGCGGTCGCCGACGGCGCGCGCCTGCGCGTCGTCGAACACCGACTGGGCCCGGGCCACCTCGCCGAGCTGGCAGAACACCTCGCCGAGCATGACGAGCGTCGCGCTCGTGTGCGCGGCGGAGGGCATCGCCTCGAGCATGGTGCGGGCCTGCGGGTAGTCGTAGGCGTGCCGGGCGAGCACCGCCGCCTCGGCGAGCAGCGCGGGGTCGGCGGCGCCGGTCGCGCCCAGCCGGCACACGGCGATCCGCAGCGCGTCCTCGCGGCGGCGGGCTCCGGTCGCGGCGATGCGGTCGGCCTGCGCGGTCAGCAGGGCGCGGCGGCGCAGCACGGGGATGCGGGCGCGCAGGAGCTCGGTGTACACCGGGTGCGCGGGCAGCACGACGGTGCGGCGCCGGTCCTCGATGATCTGGATCAGCCCGGCGAGTTCGAGCTCGGTGAGCGCCGCCGGATCGCCGCACGCCGCCTGCGCCTCGGCCAGGCTGACCGGCGCGGCCACGGCGAGCAGCTCCAGCACCGTCAGCTCGGCCGGTCGCAGCTCCGCGAAGCGCGCCTCGATCAGCTCGGCCAGCCGGGGCGTGCCCGCGGACGGAGCGGCGTCGGCCGTCCGCCGCCACAGCTCGCCGTCCCAGCCGAGCGTGCCGTCCTTGACGCCGCCGAGCACGAGTTCGCGCAGGTAGAGCGCGTTTCCGCCGGAGCCGGTGTGCAGCTCGTGCACGGCGGCCCTGGCCACCGCGCCGCCGAGCGCGGCCGCGACGACCGCCGCCGACTGTTCGAGGGTGAAGGCGGGCAGGTCGATGCGGTGCACGCTGTCACCGGTGATCAGGGCACTGATCGCCTCGGCGCGCGGCAGGTCCGTGCGCAGCGTCGCGATGAGCCGGACGGCCCCGGCGTCGAGCAGTTGGCGCAGCAGCATCGCCGAGACCGTGTCGAGCAGGTGCAGGTCGTCGACCAGCACGCCGGCCGCCCGGCCGCGCCCCTCGGCGCGGATCACGGAGGCGACCCGGGCGAACGCGTTCACCGGATCGGCCATGTGGTTGCCCGGCGGCAGCAGGTGGGCCAGCGCGCCGAGCGGCACCGCGGCGGCGGCCGAGGAGGCCGTGGCCCGGCCGATCAGCACCGTGCCGCCCAGCGTGGCCCGCGCCGCGAACTCCTCGGCCAGCCGCGTCTTGCCGACGCCGGCCGCGCCGCCGACCACGACGGCACGGTAGCGCGGCGAGGCCCACACCCGGGCGAACTTCTCCAGCTGTCCGGCCCGTGCGGTGAGCGGCCAGAGGGCTACCGAATCCACGACTTCCTCCCGCGCCCGCGGCTCCCGAACACCGCGTGACGAGGGAAATCGTAATGCTTGGACGGAAACTCAAGGACAGTTATAGCCGAAGGACGCGACCGACGAGGCCGTGCCGGGGCCGTCCACCTGGATCGTGGCGCGCGCGTCCATGCTCCCGTGGCCGGTGAAGGCCCAGCGGAGCACCACGTCGACCTGCTTCGTTCCCTCGCCGACCGGCTGCCGGAGCTCGTCGGAGACGGTCCCGTCGCTGCGCACCCAGCGGTAGTCGATCGTGCCCGCGTGGCCGTTGGTGCGCAGCGTCGCGGTGACGACCTCGGTGGAGTCGCACCCGATCGAGGACGCCGCGACGGACGCGGACACCCCGGAGACCGCCAAGCGGCCGCCGGCCCGCTGCCAGAGCAGCAGCAGGATCACGCCGACGAGCACGGCCAGCGGGAGCAGCCAGCCGCGGTGCGGAAAGCGCCTCGGCTTCTCCGGCGCGGCTCCGTGCCAGGCCGCGGCGATCGAGGGGTCGATCTCGGTGACGCCGGCGCCGGCCGCGGGCACCGGGACGCCCGGGCCGACCCGTCGCAGCGCGGTCGGGGTCGGAGTCGGGGTCGACTCCGATGCCGGAGCCGGGGTCGGAGCTTCGACCGCTGATTCCGCGGCTTCGGCGGCCCCGACGGGCTCGGTCAGCAGCAGCGTCCCGGGCACGGCTTCGTCGGCGAACGCCTGAGTGGCCGCGGCCTCCTCGGCGAACGCCTGGGTCGCGGCGGCCTCCTCGGCGAACGCCTGGGTCGCGGCGGCCTCCTCGGCGAACGCCTGAGTGGCCACGGGCTCGGTCGGCGTCTCGATCTGCACCGTGCCGATGACTTCGGTCGCGGGGACGTCGGGCGGGATGAGTTCCGTCGCGAGGACTTCGGTGGCGACCAGTTCGGTCTCGTTCTCGCTCATTGGATCTCGCAATTCGTTCCGAACAGCGAATCCGACGTGCCGTTGCCGGAGCCGGCCGCGGGGCTCGTCGTCACCTCGACGCCCCAGTAGGGGGACGTGGTGCCGCTGAAGTCCTGCATCTCGGTCGACTTCACGTCGGTCTGGCCCTTGGCGAGGGTGACCACGGTCGGCGTGCCGTAGGTGGTGCGCGCGCCGCCGGCGGTGGCGCTGGAGAACCAGGTGAAGGTGAGCGTCCCGGCGGCCTTGCCGTCGCTCTTGACCTCGGCGATCGCGTAGATGCCGGTGCGCGCCTGGCAGCCGAAGCCGGTGATCTGGACCGAGTTCACGGTCAGCACCGGGGGCGGAGGCGGCGGGGTGGTCGGGGTCTTCGTCGTCGGCGCGGTGGTGGGGGCGGCGGATGCGGCGGAGGTCGTGGTGGCGGCGCCGGCCGGCTGGGTCGTCGAGGAGCCGCCGGTCTGGGTCGAGGATGTCGGTCCGGTGCCGGAGGTGGTCGCGACGCCGGCCGGCGTGGTGGCGGTGCCGCTCGGCGCGGCGGAGGCCGAGGCCGTGGTGGCGGGGGCCGTGGTGGTGCCGGGGCCGGTCGCCGGGAGCGGGCCGTTCGCCGTGAAGGTCGTGGCGATCTGAACCGTCGTGCCGTCCGCCACCGAGGCCGTCGGCTTGGCGGTCTGCGAGATCAGCAGGGCCAGCGCCACGATCCCGACCGTCGCCGCGACCGGGCCGCGGGCCTGCCGCAGCACGGAACGGCTACTCGGGCCGGTACCGAGGTGGGTGAGCGCGAAGTCGGTGGCGGCCTCGGCGCCCGGGCCCTGCTCTCCGCGCAACAGGAGCAGCGGGAGCGCCGCGAGGATCGTGGCGAGTTTGCGTTGGCCGCGCTCCTCCCAGTCCTCGCCGTAGGCCTCGCGGGCGATCTCGTCGAGCTGCGCCACGAACGCGGCCGCGCTGGACGGGCGTTCCTCCGGCGCCTTCGCGAGCCCGGCGCGGATCAGCGGGCGCAGCGGCTCCGGCGCCTGCTCATCGGGGATCGGGGCCTCGGTGTGCTGGACCATCAGCTCGAGGCTGGTGGCGCCGGTGTACGGCCGGTTGCCCGTGATGCACTCGAAGAACGTCGCGGTGGCCGCGTACACGTCGGACGCCGCCGTCGCCGCGCCGCTCTTGAAGCGCTCCGGCGCCATGTAGACCGGGGTGCCGGCCGCGGCGGGGGTCGTTCCGAAGTGGGCGGCCAGGCCGAAGTCGACCAGCTTGGACGTGCCGCTCGGCGTGAGCAGCACGTTGTCCGGCTTGTAGTCGCGGTGCACCACGCCGGCCTCGTGCGCGGCGGCGAGGCCGAGCAGCGAGCCCTTCAGCACGCTCAGCGCGGCCTCGGGGCCGGTCGCGCCCTCGTCGCGCAGCACGGCCCGCAGCGTCGCGCCCTCGACCAGCTCCATGACGATCGCCGAGCCCTGCGGGCCCTCGACGTACTCGTAGAGCGCGGTGACGTTCGGCGAGTCCAGGGTGCTGAGGATCCGCGCCTCGTTCTCGAAGCCGCCCGCGAAGGCGGGCAGCATCGCCGAGCTCTTGATCAGGTACTTGATGGCCACCGGAGTGCCCGTCTCCGTGTGCCGGGCCAGCACCACCCGGCCGGTCGCCCCGGCGCCGAGCACGCGCTCGTGCTCGTACCCGGGCAGCACCCACTCCTCGGCCGCCTTCGGCGGTCTCTCCCCCACTGCGGTTCCCAACTCCTCGGTCGATCCCGGATGTCCGCGTAATGCGGAGCGAAGGTATTGCACCACCGGAAGCGCGCGAGCGCCTGAGTAGTCACTACTCATGACACCGCGCGCCCGTCCTCAGCGGTGCGCGATGAGGTACACCAGGCCGGCCACGAAGCCGGCGAGCATCGACGCGGTTCCGACCCGGCCCCAGCGCCGCCGCCCGGCGACCGCGGCCTTCGGCTCGACGACCTGCGTCTCCGGGGGCGCGGAGTCGACCGCGCCGTCCGCCAGGCGCCGCGCCCACTCGGGGTCGGGGTCCGTCAGCACCGTGACGCGCCACGGCCGCGTCTCGTCGTAGCCGACCACGAGCAGCCTGCCGGCCCGGTACCGGTCCACGTCCATGAGGTTGACCCGGGCGAGCGCGTTCGACCGGAAGGCCGGGACGCCGTCCGGCGCGATCGTCAGCCCCATCCGGACCGAGAAGCTCGGCGCCTCGCCGGTCGCCTGCGCCGTCTCGATCTTGGCCAGGGCCGTGCGCCGCACCTCGGAACCGGCGAGCACGCGCTGCTCGGCCCGCCCGGCCCTGGCCCCGAGCAGGCCGTATCCGAGCAGGGCGCTCAGCCAGAAGACGTTGACGCCGATCGAGATGTACGCGCCGGACGCCCCGTCGTCCGCGGAGAAGGCCGTCGCGAATCCGACGACGAACGCCGCGAACCCCGCGCCCGCGATGAAGCACAAGAGTATTCCGGTCTTCGACACTGCCCCTCCCACGGCTCGGCGGGTCCCGCGGACCCACCCGGACGAGGGCACAGTATGCACGCAGCGGACGGACCTCGGGTACCGCGTGCCCGAACCCTCACTTCCGCGACCCCGGGGATCTTCGTTGGCAGACCATTGACTTATACGTGAACCTGCTGCAATATCCAGTCTCGAAGCTGGAAGATGTCGATACTTTCGCTGAATATTGCCGACCACGGACGTGCATATGTTCTCGATCAACCCCACTCGGCGGTGGGCCGGACCGGTCATGGCCCTCGTGCTGACGGCTGTGCTCGCCCTCCTCGCGTTCGGCGCCGGCGCCGCGCGCGCCGCCGCGACCCCCGAGCCTTGCGATATCTACGCCTCGGGCGGCACTCCGTGCGAGGCCGCTTACAGCACCACGCGCGCCCTGTACGCCGGCTACGACGGGCCGCTCTACCAGGTGCGGCGCGCCTCCGACTCGACCTATCTCAATGTCGGCCTCGAATCTACGGGCGGCGTCGTCAACGTGGCGCCGGAGAACTCGTTCTGCGCCGGAACGCAGTGCACGATCACGGACATCTACGACCAGAGCCCCAACGGCAACGACATGCCGATCTCGCCCGGAACCTCGTGCGCCGGATGCGGCGGCGGGAACGCGGGGCCGGGGGCCGGCGGGGCCGATATCGGCGCTCCGGCCGAGGCGCTGCCGGTGTACGTCGGCGGCCGCCCCGCGTACGGGATCTCCTTCGACAGGTTCGGCACCGGCTACCGGGACAACTCCCCCAAGAACCTGCCCACCGGCTCCCAGCCCGACGGGCTGTACGCGCTGATGTCCTCGAACCTCACCGACGGCAGTTGCTGCTTCGACTTCGGCCAGGGCGAGTCCAACGACTCCGACGACGGCGACGCGACGATGAACGCGATCTACTACGGCACGGACTGCTGGACGGGCAACTGCACCGGCCCCGGCCCGTGGGTGGGCGCCGACATCGAGAACGGCATGTACTTCAGCGACACCGGCGCGAACCCCGCGGCCTATCCGAGCGAGAACGGCACGTTCCTGTCCGCGTGGGAGGAGAACAACGGCTCGACGAACATGACCCTGCAGTACGGCAACGGCCAGTCGGGTGGCCTGACCCAGACCTATTCGGGCGCGCTGCCGAGCGGCTACGACCCGATGAAGATCCAGAGCTCCATCGAGCTGGGCACGGGCGGGGACAACACGAGCCTGGGCACCGGCGAGTTCTACGAGGCAGCCGACGTCGCCGGCTTCCCGTCCCAGGCCACGCAGAGTGCCGTGCAGGCCAACATCGTCGCCGCCGGATACAGCCAGACCCCGCCAGGCGAGGCCGCGTACGGCGGCGCCGCGCCCGAGGTTCCCGGCACCGTGCAGGCCGCGAACTACGACACCGGCGGCCAGGGCGTGGCGTACAACGTCGACTCCGTCAACGGAACGGCAGACGGCTACCGCGGCGACGGCGTCGACCTGGAGACGACCGGTGACACGGGAGGGGGTTACGACCTGGGCTGGACGAGTAGCGGGCAGTCCTTCAGATACACGGTCGATTCGGCGGGTGCGGGCACGTATACGGTCAGTCTGCGGCTGGCCTCACCGAATGGCGTGACGGACGGACTGCATATCGCAGATCTCGCGGGAACTGATCTATCGGGGAATATCAATGTTCCGAATACCGGTGGATGGCAGAACTGGACGACCGTGAATGCGACGGTCACCCTGCCCGCCGGAACGCAGACTCTCGTGCTGGACGAGGACAACGGCGGTTGGAACGTCCACGACATGGGCTTCGCGCCCTCCGGCGTCACCTCGGCGTGGTTCGAGGTCGTCAATCAGAGCTCTGGTCTCTGCGCGAGCGCCGCCGGGGGCGCGACCGCCAACGGGACCGCGGTCGAGCAGCTCCCGTGCACGGGTGCGGCCAGTCAGCTCTGGAAGTTCGTGCCGACATCTGTGAACGGCTACTACGACGTGGTCAACGACAACGCCCAGACCGAGGACGAGACCTGGAACATCACCGGCGGCGTCGGCGCCACGGCTCCGGGGGACACGCTCCAGATCTGGAACTACGGCGGAACGGGCAACACCAACGCCCTGTTCTCCGCGACGCAGGGCTCTTCCGGTTCCTACACCTTCGCGGCGGATAACTCAGGGCTCTGCCTCGCAGTTCCCTCGACGACGAGCGGGGCGCAGCTCGATCAGGCGACCTGCAACGGCTCGACGGCTCAGTCGTTCGGCCTGGTGGCCAACTCGGGCATCAACACCTCGTCCTGGTACGAGGTCGTGAACGAGGCGACCGGGCTGTGCACGAGCGCCGCGGGTGGCGCGACGGCCGACGGGACCGCCGTGCAGGAACTCGCGTGCACCGGGGCCACGAGCCAGATGTGGCAGTTCACGCCGACCTCGGTGAGCGGGTACTACGAGGTCGTCAACGAGAACGCCCAGGCCGAGGGTGAGAGCTGGAACATCACCGGCGGGGTCGGGGCCACGGCACCGGGCGCCACGCTCCAGATCTGGAACTACGGCGGAACGGGCAACACCAACGCCCAGTTCTCCGCGAGCCTGCAGTACTCCGGCTACTACTCCTTCGCCGCCGACAACTCTGGCCTCTGCCTGACCGCCCCGTCCGCCGGCAGCGGAGCTCAAATCCAGCAGAACACCTGCGGCGGCACGGCGAACCAGGCGTTCAGCCTGGTGCGGTGACCCGCCGGACCGCCGCCTGGCCGCCGAGTACGCGGCGGATCGCGGCTGAGCCCCGCTCCCGTGCCGACACGAGCCATCCTGCAACCGCCGTCCGCCGGGCCACAAGGGATCTCGCTGACAGCAAAGTGCAGCGCGGAGAACCCCGTGACCAGCGGCTCGGCTTGGCAGCTTGCTGCGATCACGAGGTCATGGCGCTGAGCTTCAGGTGTGCGACCGTCAATTGCCGGGTGGACGGGCCGGAGGACCGGAGCGCCGCGGCGTAGGACGGGGTCGCGGCGGGTCCGGCCAGATGAGCGAGCCGTCGGGCAGCACCGCGATGTCCCCGGCGATGTGCGCCTGGACGACCAGGTCCGGGGTCACGAACCTCCCCGAGGCGTCGACCACGCGGATGTGCGTCCCGGTGAACGAGCCGAGACAGGTCTCCGCGTCGCAGGACGCGTTCGCGATGCTCTCCCAGGAGACCAGGAAGTCGCGCGCGCTGCAGGGAGCTATATGCGGGTTGATATTGTCGACGGTCGTGTCAGAGGTGAGGTAGACCGGCTTGCCCAGCGTGGTGGTCGCGCCGCTGTCGAGGTACGCGATGGCGACCTGATGCGTGCGCCACCTCGGGATCACGGTCCAGCCGCGGCCGGAGGAGTCGGCGACCGCCGCCTGCGAAGGGCTCGGCTCCGCGGAGGCGACGACCGGGGTCGCGCTGCGGACCGGATCCGTCGCGGTCGCCGTGGGAGCGGGCGCGGCGCGGTCTCCCGGCGCTGGTCGGTCAGGGCGAGCCGAAGGATCGTCAGGTCCACGAAGTCGGCGCCGGGGTCCGCGGTGTCCAGCTGCGCCGTCGCGTCCGGGCCGTGGCCGAGCGGCGCGGCCTGCCGCATCGCGATCGCGACCATCCAGCTGCGGAAGGCCGCGGGGTCGCGCAGGTCCCTGAGCCGGTCCACCACCCGGAACGGGGTCTCCTGGACCACGTCGTCGACGTCCTGGTTCCCGTCCAGCGCGCGCCCCACGATGTTGTAGAGCAGCGGCAGGTGGCGGCCGACCAGCGCGTCCAGCGCGACCTGGTCGCCGTGCCGCCCGGAATCCATCCGGCGCGGCCGACCGGCGAAAACCCTTGGACGGGCTCGCGCTGGTCACGCGACACTGATGGCTCTGGCGGCGGCGTTCCGCCCAATCCTGCGAATCCCCGAGGAGGACGGCGTGACGGGCGTTTCACGCGATCATGAAGGCGAGGCGAGACCGGACAAGGGTTCGGTGATGCTCGCCGTGCGCTACTACCGGCGCGAGCTGACCCGGCTGTGGAAGCTCGCGCTGCCGGCCATGCTGGGCCCGGCCCTGGGCAATGTGGGCATCCTCTACATCGCCCCGCTGATCGTCGCTCAGCTCGTCACGCGGATGACCGGAACCAGTCGGCTCACGCTCGGCGCGGCGCTGCCCTACGTGCTCGGATTCACCGGCGTGCTGCTGTTCTCCGAAGTGTTCTGGCGGATCGGGATCCACTTCCTGAACCGGCTCGACGCGCTCGGCATCGAGCACCTGTACGTGGTGGGCCTGGACGAGCTGTTCGCGAAGGACTCGGCGTTCTTCCACGAAAACTTCGCCGGCTCGCTCACGAAGCGGGTCCTCAGCTTCGCCACCCGCTTCGAGCAGACCGCCGACACGCTGGTGTTCGAGGTCGTGGGCAGCCTCGTGCCGCTGACCTTCGGGTCGGTCGTGCTCTGGCGCTACGACCCGTGGCTGGTGCTGGTGCTGCTCGGCATGATCGTGGTCACCTCCGCGGCGGTGGTCCCGATCATCCGCCGTCGGCAGGCGCTGGTCGACCAGCGCGAGGAGGCGAACGCGCGGGTCGCGGGGCATGTCGCGGACAGCCTGACCAACATGGACACGGTGCGGGCCTTCGGCGCCGAGCGCCGGGAGGCCGAGGAGCACCGCGTTCGGGTCGCTCAGGCCAAGCGGCTCTCACTGCGCTCCTGGGACTACAGCAACCTGCGGGTGGACACGGTGATCGCGCCGATGTCCGTGCTGACCATCGGCGTCGGGCTGCTGCTCGCGGTCATGCTGGCCACGCAGGGGCAGGGCGTCGCGGCGATCGTGGTCGTCTTCGCGTACTACTCCAGCGCGACGCGGATCATGTTCGAGTTCAGCCGGATCTACCGCAACATCGAGAGCGCGATGACCGAGGCCGCGCAGTTCACGGCCCTGCTGCGCACGCCCCCGACGGTGCTCGACCCGGTGGCGCCCGAACCGCTGCGCGCCGAGCCCGCCTCGGTCCGCTTCGACAACGTGACCTTCGGCTACGGCGCCGGCGAGCCGCTGTTCGACGGGCTCGACCTGGCCGTGCCGAGCGGGGCCAGGATCGGCCTGGTCGGCCGGTCCGGCGGCGGCAAGAGCACGCTGACCCGGCTGCTGCTGCGGATGACGGACATCGACGGCGGCCGGATCCTGGTCGGCGGCCAGGACATCCGCGAACTGCGGCAGACCGACCTGCGCGGCCTGATCGCCTACGTGCCGCAGGATCCCGCGATGTTCCACCGGACGCTGCGGGAGAACATCGCGTTCGCCCGGCCCGGCGCCACCGAGGCGGAGATCCGGCGGGCGGCCGAGGCGGCGCACGTCGCCGAGTTCGTCGAGTCGCTGCCGGACGGCTACGACACGATGGTCGGCGAGCGCGGCGTGAAGCTGTCCGGCGGGCAGCGCCAGCGCGTCGCCCTGGCCCGGGCGATCCTGCGCGACGCGCCGATCCTGCTGCTGGACGAGGCGACCAGCGCCCTGGACTCGGAGAGCGAGATCCTGGTGCAGGAGGCGCTCTGGCGGCTGATGGAGGGGCGCACCGCCCTCGTGGTGGCGCACCGGCTCAGCACCGTCGCGGGGATGGACCGGCTCGTGGTCCTGGACCGCGGCCGGATCGTCGAGCAGGGCACGCACCACGAGCTGCTCGAGGCGAAGGGCGCCTACGCGAAGCTCTGGCGGCACCAGTCGGGCGGATTCCTCAGCGAGGAGTCGGAGGAGCCCGCGGCCGTGGGCGCGAACGCCTGATCGGATTGAGTACGCGGTACTCACGACGGGTCCGCCCCGCACCGGCAGCATCGGTGCGGGAGGACCCGCGCCCGGCGGGTTCCGGGAGGGGTATCAGCAATGCTCAGCAGGAGAAGCGCGGCCGTCGCCGCGGCCTTCGCGGTCGCGGTGGCCTCACCGCTGCTCACCGCCTCGGCGGCCGGCGCGCAGGACATTCCGTGGACGCAGCAGACGGTCTTCGCGATCGGGCCGACGCAGAACTACGTGGCCGAGTGGATGGGCTACTCGCAGGGCTGGACCGTCATCGGCGGTCCGGCCAGCGAGGTCTACGCGGGTTCGGCGGGCGTGTTCGCCACGAATCCGACCAGCGGGAACATCTTCAAGTACAACGGCACCCCGGGCAGCTGGACCCAGATCGGCGGGCCCGGCGCCGAGTTCGCCGAGGGCGGCGGCCACCTCTACGGCCTCGGGCCGAACGACGGGTACGTGGCCGAGTGGATGGGCCTCTCGCAGGGCTGGACCGTGATCGGCGGGGCCGCGTCGAACATCTACGCCGGGCCCGACGGGCTCGTCGCCACGGCGCCCGGCACCGGGGACCTCATGCACTACAACGGGAGCCCGTACAACTGGAGCGACATCGGCGGGCCGCAGGCCTTCGCCTCGGTGACCGACGTCGCGGTCGGCTCCGGCGCCGTCTACCGGGTCGACCCGGCGACCTCCGCGGGCGTGACCGTCGTGGACATGTGGACCGGCGGCACCACCTGGACGCCGATCCTGACCGTCGGCAGCAACGAGCATCCGAGCAGCCTCATCGCCGGGTACGACGGCGTGTACCTCAACGACGTGGGCAGCACCTCGGACTACTACCTGAAGTACAACGGCACCCCGAACAGCTGGACGCGGATCAGCTCGATCTCCTACTACGGTGACGGCCTGTACCCCATGGCGGAGAGCACGACCAGCCTGTACGGTGTCACTTTCAGCGCCAGCACCGGTGCCACCGCGTCTTCGGACGTGGAGATCTACTCGGGCACCGGGAGCAACTGGACCGTCATCGGCGGACCCGCCGACCCCGAACTCGCCGCAGGGGGCTGAGCCCGCAATGTTCGACAGGCATCACCTGCTCAAGCACGGCGCCGAGACCCGGGGCGTGGTCACGAGCCACAAGGAGATCTCGCACGACCAGTACGGCAGCGAGCTCGACTACTCCGTGCACGTCTCGGTGAGGTTCCCGGACGGGAGCGAGACCGAGATCGTGCACCGGTGGACGAAGAACCACCAGGTCGGCGATCTGCGGGTGGGCGACAAGGTGCCGGTGCGCTACGCCCCGGAGGACCACTCCAAGGCGGTGCTGGACCTCCCGGCCCTCGAGGCGGCGCACGCGAAGGTGACGGCCGACGCGAAGGCGACCCTGAAGCGCTACGACGAGGAGCGCGTCGCCAGGGCGCAGGCCGAGATCG
This sequence comes from Actinospica sp., assembly GCA_035712985.1. Taxonomy (GTDB): domain Bacteria; phylum Actinomycetota; class Actinomycetes; order Streptomycetales; family Catenulisporaceae; genus Actinospica. The sequence continues at coordinate 25,174 of DASTAE010000037.1, read as the reverse complement.
CCGCGGAGGCCGAGCGCGGGCACCGGCACCGGCCCTGAGCCGGCGCGGCGCTTCGGGCAACATCCAACCGCGGCCGGCCTCAGGCCGTTCGCAATGCGCTGAGGCCTCAGTGGTGTCCGCCGCCGCCTCCGCCGCCGTCGTGCGAGGCCGCGTGGGACGCGGCGTGCACCGAGGCGGAGACGGCGGCATGGACGGATGCGTCGACCGCGGCGTCGATCGACGCATCGATGGACGCGTCGATGGCTGCCGCCTCCGCCGCCGAGCGCACCGCCCGCACGGCCGGATCGCGCTTGGCGATCTGCCTGAGCCGCTCGCGGGCGAGCTTGTTCGACTCGCCCCCGGAGCGCGGGTAGAGCACCGCGTCGAGCCCGACGGCGTGCACGAGGCCGCCGAGCGCGGACTGCTCCGAGTCGACCTGGCCGGTCGAGCGGGCCACGGCGTCGAGTCGGGCGCGGGCCTGCGCGGCGCGGGCGGCGTCGGTGACGAACCAGCGCGTGACCGTGAAGATCCGCAGTGCCTTGCGACGCTCGACGCGGACCACTCCGGCCGCCGCGAGCCGTTCGAGATACCGGGTCACCAGGCCGGGCCGCTGGCTCGGCACCCAGCGGCTCGCGCGCGGCGGCTTCGCATAGCCCTGAATGCTCACGAGCGCCGCGTCCAGCCACTCGTCGCCGGTGGGCGTCGCGTCCAGCAGGTGGATGCGGCCGTCGACGACGTCGACCCGCCGCTCGGCCGCCAGCCGCACGAGCTCCGAGCCCGCGACGGCGAAGCGCAGCTTCTCCGCCGCGCGGAGCCTGCCGTCCCGGTCGATCGCCAGCAGGACGATGTCATCCCCGAGGGTCCGCATGCCCTCCACGATAGCCATCGGCGGAGAACAAGGCCTCGGGCTGCGCCGGCCGGGGACACCGCGCAGCCGTCACCCTCGCCCGCGGCCGGGTGCACGTGCTGCCCACCCCGGTCGTCGACCGCGCGAACCCGATGGACTTCGGCCGCAGCGAGGAGCTGATCCGGCTCGGCCTGCTCCAGACCCGCCGCCGGCTGGCCGAGAGCGCGCCGACCGTCAGTCCCCTGAGCCCGTCTCCGGCCGCGGCCACGGCCGTCCGCTGAGCCGCTCGATGTCCACGTTGAACCGCTTGAGGTAGCCCGCGAAGGTCTCCAGATCCTCCGGCGACCAGGAGCCGAGCACCTGGTCGAGTCCGCTCACGATCTCCGCGCGGGCGAGTTCGAGCCGCTCGGCGCCCTGCTCGGTGAGCCGGAACTTGCGGGCGATCCCGCCGACCGGGTCCGGGATCCGCTCGGCGAGTCCGTCGCGCAGCAGCGCCGCCGTCTGCCGGTTCAGCGTCGAGTAGTCGAGGTCGAAGGCCTCGCTCAGCTCGCCGATGGACATCGGGCCCTGCACCCGGAGCCTGCTGAGCAGGATGTACGCGCTGCGCTCCAGGTTGCCGGCGTTGTTCCGCTGGACCCTCATGTGCACGTGCCGCAGCAGCAGCATGCTCTCGAACTCGATCAGGTCCGTCGGCTTGTCCATGCCGGTCAGGTTACCGGGCGGCCCTGCCGACCCAGCCTTTACCCGGCGTCCCAGCCGAATCCTGTACGGCGTTCTTACCGCCAGGTAACTTACTCCGCAGTAGGTTCGCACACCGTCGTGCGGACCCTCTCATCCCAACGGAGTGCCATGCAGAGGAAGACTGTCCGGCGCCTGTCCGTCGCCGCCGTCGCGGCGATGGCCTTCGCCGCCGCGCCCCTCGCCGACGCGGCGACGACGAACGCGCGCGTGGCGGCGGCGAGCGCGGCCGCGAGCGACCCCTTCTCCACGTACGACGGCAGCACGCCGCTGTCCTCGATCGCGCCGGGAACCGTGCTCAAGACGCGGACGCTGCAGTACCGCGTCGAGGGGATCCCCACGCCGGTCACCGCGATCCAACTGCTCTACCGCACCACCGACGCGCTCGGGCGGCCGAGCGTGAACGTGACCTCGGTGGTGCGCAGCCTCACCGGCCAGAGCACGAAGGCCGTCTCCTACCAGTCCTTCTACGACTCGCTGAACCCGCAGGACGAGCCGTCGGTGGCCATCGCGGGCGGCGTCTCGCTCGGCGGCACGATCGCGACGTTCGAGTCCGCGGCGGTCGCGGCGATGCTGCTGCAGGGCTACAACGTCGTCATCCCGGACACCGAAGGCCAGAACGCCGACTTCGCCGCCGGGCCGGAGTACGGCATGACCACCCTCGACTCGATCCGTGCCGCGACCGGTTCCGCGCTGACCGGCATGAACTCCGCGACCAGGTTCGGGCTGATGGGCTACTCCGGCGGCGCCATCGCCACCGGCTGGGCCGCGGCGCTCGCCCCGACCTACGCGCCCGACGTCGACAAGAACCTCGTCGGGTTCACCGAGGGCGGGCTGCTCGTCGACCCGGCGCACAACCTGCGGTACGTGAACGGCGCGCTGGTCTGGTCCGGCGTCATTCCGATGGCGCTCATCGGGGTCTCGCGCTCCTACGGCATCGATCTGACGTCGTACATGAGCAACTACGGCCTGAGCGTCTACAACAGGATGCAGCAGGCCTCGATCATCAATGCTCTCGGCCAGTACCCCGGCCTCACCTGGCAGCAGTTGGCGAAGCCGCAGTACTCGAATCCTGATTCGGTGCCCGCGTTCGTCGACGCCGTCAACAAGGTCAACCTCGGCTCCGCGCCGACGCCGACGATCCCCGGCTACATCGCCCAGGGCGACGGCGGCGTGCTGGAGGGCACCCTCGGCGACCCCGCGGGCATCGGCACCGGTGACGGCGTGATGGTCGCCGGCGACGTGCGCGCCCTGGCGAACCAGTACTGCGCCACCGGCGACACCGCGATCGACTACCAGCAGTACGGCCTGCTCAGCCACGTCGGCACGGCGGCCGTCTGGGCGCCCGCGGCGGTCACCTGGCTCGCGGACCGCTTCGCGGGCAAGGCCGCTCCGTCGGACTGCGGCAGCATCGCCGCGGGCAACTCGCTCGCGCCGGAGCGGGTCGTCCCGGCGTCCTGACCGCTTTCCGCCGGGGTCAGGACCCCGGTTCCGGTGAGCGCCGGCGCCTGCGCGCCGGGCGCTCGCCGGTCTGCCAGCCGAAGGCCAGCGAGCCGCCGATCAGGCCGAGCAGCATGCCGATGATGAACCCGCCGAGGTCCGAAGTCAGCCACGTGCCGAGGGCGGCGAGGACGGCGAGCACCGAGTAGAAGGTGCGGTGCAGCGGATCGGCCAGGATCATCGCGCCGACCAGTATCAGCAGCGCGGGCACCATGATCCCGGCGAGGCCGTAGAGCCCGAAGTGCAGCACGATCGGCAGCGGCGCCTTGTAGACGAACAGGATCTCGCCGCCGCCGAGCACGGCCAGCAGGCCGCCCCAGAACGGGCGCCGGTGCCGCCACGCCCGGAAGCCCAGGCGAAAGCGCGTCCACCGCGAGGACCCCGGAGCGGCCGCGGGCTCCGCCTCGCCCCCGGCCGCGACGTCGGCTTCGGTCACGGCCGTCAGCAGCCGTTGTCGGAGAAGCCGATGCTGAGCCCCGGCAGGGTGAACGAGGACGCGGTGGTCGCCCAGTTCTCCTGCCGCAGGTTCTTGATGTTCACCGTGTCGGCCTGCTGGCCGAAGGTGCCGAGCGGCCCGGTGACGCCGGGCACCTCGGTCAAGGTGCTGGCGTCCTGGTCGATGGACATGTTGGTGAAGGACGCGTCGCCGGTCAGCTGGTCCGAGTCGACGACGAGGTTCGTGGCCTCGACCTTCGACGAGCCCTGACCGGCCCGGATCACCAGGTTGGTGAAGCCGATGCTCACGCTCTGGCACAGATTCGTCAGCTCGGCCTGGTGGATCGCGGAGACGAACACCAGTTCCTGGCCGTTGGTGTCCTGCAGGTTCGGGCTGCCCGCGGCGACGTTGTCGATCCCGCCGTACTGCTCGAGGCCGTTGCCGGACAGCTGGTCCGCGGTGACCGTGAACGGCATGCCGGAGATGGAGAACTGGGCCGCGAGCACCCCTTGGGCGGTCAGCACCACGAGCGCCGCGCCGGCCACGGTGGCGGGCACGGCGAGCGCCGCGAAGCGCCGTAGCCGCACGTGGCCCTCGGGGCGCGCGGTCCTGGTGCCGGTATCAGGCTGGCTCATTCGTTGACCCCTTTGACGCACGACGGTGGGCGGGAGGGCTTGCCGCAGGAAACTTACTCCGGAGTAAGGAAGGGGTCAAGGTCCTGATAAAACCTCGGGAGTTTCCAACAGTCCCACACGTTCACAGCACCGGGCTTCTATCGCAGAATGCTGATCATCTCGCGGAAACGGCCCTGTCACCCTTGACGCGTCAACGCGCCGGGCCTAAAACTGACTCTCAAGTAAAGTTACCGGCGGGTTAAAGATCCCTGTCGAGCCCGGCCCTTCGGCCGGCCGCGCCGCCGGTCCCGCGGACGCGGCGACTGCCCGCTCCACCTTCACCGTACGCCGCCGTTGACGGCTCACGCCCTCGATCAGGAGTGCGCACATGCGAGTAACTAAGATCCTTGCGGCCGGCTCGGCCTGCGCGGCGCTGCTCGCGCTCGGCGCCGGGCCGGCCTCGGCCTCGGCCTCGACCCGGTCGGCGGCCCAACCCTCCGGCCTCTACGCCGGCATGGGCACCTGCCCGCTCAGCTCAGCCGCGCTGCAGGACGCGAACAACGGCGAGGTGGGCTGCGTGGTCGCGACCATAGGCGGCGGCTCGGTCACCATCGGGAGCATCACGGTGCCGCTGACCTCCACCATGACCGCGAAGTTCGGGGCCTACTGGCCGAACAACGGCCCGACGGTCACCTTCGCCGACGGCAACTCCGCCGAGATCTTCGACACCGTCGCCCCGACCGACGGAAACGAGCTCAGCTCGGCGCCGCTGGACGTGCCGATCCCGGGCCTGGCCAACTGGTTCCCCGGCGTCACCAGCGCGATCGTGCAGGTCCAGCTCGCCGGGCCGATCACGGACTTCACGCCGCTGGCCGACGGGGAGAACTACCCGCTCTTCCAGCTGCCGCTGAAGTTCCACCTGATGAACCTGTTCCTCGGGCCGAACTGCTACGTCGGCTCCTCCGCCGCCCCGATCCTGCTCCAGCCGACCACCGGCACCACGGCCCCGCCCTCGCCCAACCAGCCGATCACCGGCAGCGCCGGCACGGTCAGCCTGAACGCGGACCCGAACGGCTACGGCACCCTCGTGGTCGGCTTCAGCGGCGCGAGCCTGGTGGACAACGCCTTCGCGGTGCCCGCGGCGAGCGGCTGCGGCATCGCGGGCAGCCTCGACTGGCTGGTCGACCTGCTGTTCGGCCTCGGCTCGGCGGCCGGGCACAACACCGCGGTCCTCTCCGGCGTCGACACCTCGCTGGCTGCCGACTCCAGCATCAGCGACCTGACCGCCGCGATCGCGGCCTCCGAGTAGCAGGACGCTGAAAAGCACTCCCCGGCACTGTTCCGCACCAACCATGCACGCGAAGAAGGGAATCCCCATGTCGATCCGCAGGACCGCCGCCCTCGGCGTCGCCACCGTCACAGCCGTGGCCGCCGTCCTCGCCATGCAGCCCGCGTACGCGGCCGGCAGCACCGCCGTGCTCTCCTGGGGCGCGACGAACCCCAGCGGCACCGACGTCGCCACCACGGACTCGCTGACCGGGACCCTGGCGAGCGGCACCACGTCCACCTTCAAGTTCACCAGCGGCAGCACGACGGTCACCATCACCTGCACCGCCGCCGCGAGCACCGCGACGACCACCTCCAACCCGGCCGCCCCCGGCACCGCCGCGATGAGCATCAGCCAGCTGACGTTCTCGGACGGCTCGACGCAGTGCACGCTGAGCGGCCTGTCCGGCGTCACCGTGTCCAGCATCACCCTGAAGGCCGGCACGACCGCCGTCGGCAACATCACCGACTCGCCCGACGACCTGAACCTGACCACGCTCAACGAGGCGGTCGTCCTGCACTCCGGGCTCGGCAACATCACCTGCGACTACGGCACGACCAGCGCCGTGACCAACATCCAGGGCGTCATCGTGAACCCGGGCAGCGACGGCACCGGCGGCAGCATCACCTTCAGCAACCAGCCCGTCGGCCTGATCTCCGGCACCTCGGTCTGCGGCGCCTCCGGCTCCACGGGCACCTTCAACGCGACCCTCGGCAGCTTCTCCGACGGCAGCGGCACCGGCAGCAACACGGCCGTGTACGACAACTGACACCTACCGCGAAAAGCAGACGGCTGCTCGACGAGACCTTTCCAGGCCTCGTCGGGCAGCTGGTCGTCGCCTGATATCAGTCTCCGGCGAGCGCTCCGACGAAGCCGGTCGTCGGGAGCCCGGTCAGACCGGCGCCACCTTCACGCCACCCGTGCCAGACCTTTGAATCACCTTGGAGACGCGATCTTCACGCGCGACGCGCCGACGAGCAAGTACCGTAAGCGCATGGCAGATCGTGTACGCGTTGGTGGGCGCCTCATTTCCCTTGTCGACGCCGCGAAGTGGATAGACGCGTACTTCGCCGAGGACGCGAACCGGCACGGCACGAAGCCGTACGCGTACCCCTACTACGACCGCATGTCCACCGGCAGCGACCCGGACGAGCTCAACGACGGCGACCTGCTCGCGCCGACCCTGCTGAACGTGCGCATGAGCATCGCCGCCTTCCGCTCGCTCCAGTCGGTCCGCGCGGAACTGGAGGAGGGCCTCGCCCGCATCCCCGCGGGTCTGACGCTCGACGTCGCGGTCGCGCAGGGCCGCCACCAGGAGCTGCTCGCCGGGATCGTCGGGGTCTTGGACCACCACGAGCTCTACGGCGTGAACATGACGACCCTCTCCAAGGTGCTGCACCGCAAGCGGCCCGCCTTCATGCCGCTCTACGACAGCCACGTCCGCGCCTGCTACGTCGGCTCCGGCTCCGGCTACCCCATCGCGCGGGCCGCCTACCGGACGATGCAATGGGTCGAGGCGATGGGCACGCTGGCCGCCTGCATCGCCGACGACCTGACCTCGCAGGCCCGCATCTGGGACGAGCTCGCCGACGGCCTCCCCGTCTCCCGGCTCCGGCTGATCGACGTGGTCGCCTGGAGGGCCGGCGCGCGGCTGGGCTAGGAGGGCCGGGAGGGCTAGAGCGTCTTGCGCATGGACATCGACGTGACGTCGTAGCCGCTGCGCCGGTACAGGGCGATCGCCGCCTCGTTGTCGCCCACGACGTTCAGGCCCAGCGCCGTCGATCCTCCGTGTCGAGACCGTCGGGCAGGAACCTCGCCGTGCCGCGCCGGACCCGCTCGACCGCGAGTTCCTCCGGCATCAGCCTGCTCAGGACGCGGACGGACTCGGCCTTTCGGTGCTCCGTCGCGTCGCGGTACTCCTCCGCCGTCATCCTGCGCACCGTCACCCGCTGTTCGACCGTGGCGCCATCCTCGATCACCTGCGAGTCCCGACGCGACCTGTTCTCACCATCGTCGACCTTCGTCGGCGCCTCGTCACGGAGCGGCGTCACGCACGTCGCGCTCGGATCACAAGCTTGACGTTTGCGATATTCCGCACACGTAAGCGGTCTAGCGTGCGTGCTGCTGTGCACCACCGATGACCGAGGGGGTACTCGTGAGCTTCAACCAGCCACCGAACCGGCACCAGCCGCCGCGGGGTCAGCAGGGCGGGAACCACCAGCACCACCAGCAGGCGCAGCCCTGGCACAAGCGGACGCTCTACATCGTGCTCTTCCTGATCTTCCTCTTCCCGGTCGGCCTGATCCTGCTCTGGCAGCGGCCCGACTGGTCGGTGCGCCGCCGCGGCCTGATCACGGCCGTGATCGGGGTCGGCGTGCTCTTCGCGGCGATCAACCCGAGCCCGCCGCCGACCACGACCACCGTGCTGACGACGACCGCGGCCGGCGGGGCGACGACGGCGGCCGCGCCGTCCCAGGCGCCGAGCTCCAGCCAACCGACGACGCCGGCGCCCGCGGTGACCACGCCGTCCCCCGCCCCGCCGAAGACGACCGCGGCGGCCGCCGTCCCGGTCCGAACGACCGCCGCACGGGTCCGCACCTCCGCCGCGCCCGCCCCGGTCCACACGACCGCGGCCCGGCAGCCCGTGCAGAGCACGACGCACCAGGCGAGCTGCACCCCGCTCAGCAACAGCGGCACCTGCTACAAGCCGGGCGAGTTCTGCCGCAGCGCTGATCTCAACAAGACCGGCATCGACGCCGAGGGCGATGCGATCCGGTGCGAGCAGGTCGGCAAATACAAGCGCTGGGAACGGATCTGACTCCGGCAGACAGTTCTTTTCCGTGGCTTTTGCCTTCACCTGACCTTCATGGGACGTGCGGCACCGCATGCGCGCGTTAGCCTGCGTGATCAAAGCCCGTTAATTCAAGGTTCAGGAACCACGGTGAATTACTGCACCTCGTGTCACAGGCAACTCAACGGCGTCGTGTCCTGCCCGGGTTGCGGAACGACCGTCGAGTCGATGATGGCGGCCGCCGCGCAGGCCACGACGCCGGAGGTCCGGGTGCGCCCGGCGGTCGGCGGCGCTTCGCCGTGGACCGGCCAGGCGTCCGGCGGCCCAGGCGGCGGACGGCCGCGGGCCCGGGTCGGCGCGCACGCGGCGCCGCGGTCGGCGATCTTCGCCGAGCCCGAGCCAGAGCCCCCGGCCTTCGGCGCCCCGGCCGCGGCCGGCGCGAGCGCGCGCCGGGTCCGTCGCTCGCACCGTCGCCGTTCGCTCGCGGTCCGGGTCACGACCGCGACGGGAGGCTTCGCGGGGATCGCCGTCCTCGGCACGCTCGCGATCGGCAACCTCTCGACGGTGTCGCACTCCAGCAACACGGCGGGATCCGTCTCCGTCGCGTCCGCGCCGAACCAGATCGGCTCCGTCACGACGCAGGGCTCGAACACGTCCTCCGGCACGCAGAAGCAGGCCGCCCAGGCGTCGTCCTCGTCCAGCCGCCTGGCGTCCGCCGCCGGCACCGCCGCGGCGGCGCAGAACGCGACCGCCACCGCGACCTCCTCGTCGCAGAGCCAGTCCCAGGGCCAGACCTACACCCCGCGGCACGCGGCGTCCGCCACCACGCAGGCCGCGGCCTCCTCCGGCCAGGGCACCGCCGCCACGGCGACCCCGTCGGCCACGCCCACCACCGCCGCGGCCTCCCCCGCGCCCACCGCCACCGCCACGACCTCCACGGCCTCCACGACAGCGACGGCCACGGCCACTCCCACCACCGGTTCCACCGAGGTGTGCATCCTGGTCCTGTGCCTTTGACGTTCTTTCTGGTATGAGTCGAATATGACGCTGCGGCGCAGGCAGCTGATCACCGGAGTCGCCGCCCTGCTGGGAATCGGGGCGGGGACCTACTTCGGCGTGTCGAGCTGCTCGGACGGCGCCGCGCCGGAGACGCGTCCGAAGCCGAAACCCAGCCCGCTGGGCAATCCCCTCACCGGCATCGGCACCGCGGGCCGCGTGATCGCCGTGAAGATCGACAACGTCAACGAGGCGAAGCACCAGCAGGCCGGGCTCAACTCGGCCGATCTGGTCTACGTGATCCAGGTGGAGGGCGGGCTCAGCCGCTACCTGGCCGTCTTCGACAGCGACCACTCCCCGCCGCGGGTCGGGCCGATCCGCAGCGCGCGGCAGACGGACATCCCCCTGCTCGCCCCGTTCGGCCGCGTCGGACTCGTCTACACCGGCGCGATATCGGGTCTGCTGAAGGACCTCGCGCGGGCCGACCTGCAGAACATCACGCCGACCGACGCCGGCCGGCTGTTCAGCAACGGGGGCAACTCCCCGACCTACGTCAGCCCGGCCACGGTCTTCCGCACCTACCCGCAGCTCGCCGAGGCGGCCGACATCGGGCTTCGCTTCGGCGCGATGCCGTCCGGCGGGAAGCCGACCGGCTCCGTGTCGGTCTCGATGCCCAGCGCCTCGTTCACCTTCACCGCCTCCGGCGCCCGCTGGCTCGTGAGCTGCGACGGTTCGCCCACGATGACCATCGACGCCGGACGCGCGTACGCCGACAACGTGATCGTCCAGCACGTCAACGTCGTCCACGGGCTGTACACCGACCACAACGCCGCGCAGCCGGCCAACGAGGTCTTCTCCGAGACCACCGGCCACGGCGCCGCCGACTTCTACCGCGACGGCAAGGTCTGGCACGGCCAGTGGTCCAAGCCGACGGACACCTCGCCCACCGCTTACACCGTCAACGGCGCTGCCTTCCCGCTCACCCCGGGCCGCACCTGGATCGTCCTGCTCAGTACGACGGGATACGTGGGCTAGAACGCGCCGCCGAGCGTCTGCGTCGCGCCGGTGGCGGCGGTCCGGGCGACGATGGAGTAGCTGTCGGCGGACGGGTGCCAGCCATGCGAGTCGTGGCCGAAGGCGGCGGTGAAGTCGATGGAGCCGGGGCTGACCTGCCGGCCGGAGTTGAGCTCGAACACGTACGTGAACGAGCCGTCGGCGTTCCGGCTGGTCGACTCGCTGAACTCACCTCCGGGGCCGTCGTTCCAGGCCTGCGGGTCGGTCAGGCCGGAGGCGGCGGCGACGTCGAAGGTGATCGTGAGCGCGCTGAGGGTCTGGTTCGCGGTGGTCGTCACGGTCAGCTGGGTCCAGTTGCTGTTGTTGCCGCCGTTCACGGACGCGGAGTCCGTCAGCGCGTCGGACGTCGTGGCCGAGGCGCTCGGGAGCGCGGTGGTGGCGGTCGGGGACGCGCTCGATGAGTGCGCCGAGGCGGACGGCGAGGGGCCGGCAGACGTGGCGGACGGGGTCGGGCTCGCGGAGGCCGAGCGCGAGGGGCTGCTGCTCGTGGCCGGTGCCGGCGGCACCGCCACCGCCGAGCCGATGGTGCCGGTCGCCTCGAGTGTGAGCGGTGTGTCCTTCGCGCTGCTCGCACCGCCGCCGCCCGAGGTGGCCATGGCTATCGCGGCCAGCGAGACGACGGCGACGGCGGCGACCGACGCGCCGAGCAGGTGCGGCCGCCGGAACCGGTGTGCGGCGGCGTCCGGCTCGACCGGCTCCTCGACCGGCTCGACCACGCGCGGGATGACGACCGTGGGCGCGTCCTGCGGGGGTATCAGGGTGATGCGTTCGCCGAGCAGCGCGCGGATGCGGGCGCCGTCCGGCTCCACGCCCTCCCGCGCCACCGGTGCGGATTCACCGTCGTGGATCCGGCCCCGCACGAGCCGTTCGACGATCGCCCGCATCGCCTCGGGCAGCGGCGGATCCGCGTCGGCGCGGGCCAGCTCGTCCCAGGACCGCCAGGCCTCGGCGAACGCGTCCGCCGCGACCTCCTCGGCCACGCCGGGCGCACCGCAGAGCCGGTACGCCAGCAAGCCCACCGCCCGGTGATTCCCGGCGAAACACGTCCAGAAATCACCAGCCGTATCGAGACCCACACCCTCCATAGCGGAGCACCTTAGCAACACCTGGGCTTGTTCCGGGTACCCCCCGGGGCGTCAGAACCTCCGGTTCAGGAGGCGATTGAGTTCGGCGTAGGTGAACGGATGCGCCACCGTCTCGTAGGTCCCGGTGGACGCAAGCTCCTCGGCGGCCCGGCGCACGAGGGCGTAGGCGGCCGCGGCGACGGTGGAGCCGAGGGTCACCCGGGCCACGCCGAGGGCCGCGAGCTCGGGCACGGTCGGCACGCCGGGCGACGCGAGGATGTTCACCGGCGCCGCGATCGCCTTGGTGAGGGCGGCGATCGTGTCCGGTCCGCCGGCGAAGGGGACGAAGATCCCGCTGGCGCCCGCCTCCAGGTAGCGCTCGGCGCGCGCGAGGGTCTCGTCGAGGCGGGTCTCCGGCTCGCCGATGTGCTTGAAGTACACGTCGATGCGCGCGTTGACGTAGAGCGGGATGTCGGCGCGATCGGCCGCGCCGCGGGCCGCGGCGATGCGCTCGGCGAACGCGGCCGGGTCGCGATCGCCGTCCTCGATGTTGACGCCGACGACGCCGAGCTCGATCACCTCCGCGACGGTCTCGGCCACGTCCTCGGGCGTCTCGCCGAATCCGCCCTCGATGTCGACGGTCAGCGGCACGTCGCCCACCGCGTCGGCGACCCGGCGGATCAGCTGGAGGGCTTCGGCGCGCTCCAGCCGATCGCCGTCGGGCGAACCGAGCGACCAGGCCACGCCCGCGCTCGTGGTCGCGATCGCCGGGGCGCCGGTCCCGGCCACGACGCGGGCGCTGGCGACGTCCCAGCAGTTGGCCAGGGCGAGCGGGTTCCCCGGCACGTGGAGGGCTCCGAAGCGGACGGCTTTGTCGCGTTGTGAGGTCATCCCCCGAGCCAACCACGGCGGGCCGCCGTCGGCCAGTGCGCGTCCCTGGCCACGTCGAGCGTGTCAGGGTCCGCAAAGGCCGCCGGGTCGCGGTTCGCCGAGGCCGGCGCGACGACCACGCCCTCGCCCGCGGATCGTCGCGCCGCCGACCTCGACGTCGTCGGTGGCGATCCGGCGCATCCCGGTGCGCGCGATCGTCTCGTGCCCCGCCACCAGGAGCAGCGACGCCAGGCCGACGGCCTCTTCGGCACTCGCCTCCCCGGTCGCGACACGGTCGACGGCCGGTCGGCTCAGCAGATCGCCGGCCGGGTCCTCGGTCTTGGCCACCAGCAGCTCACTGAGATAACCCTGGATCGCCTACCGCGCGGCGGACATCTGCTCGCGGGTGGCCGACGTGTCGAAGAACGCCTGGCTGTGCTGCTGCTCGCGCCAGGCGGCGTACTCGGCGGGCGGGTCGAGCAGGGAGCGCTCCCAGGGAAGCGCGGGAGGGTCGGCGGTGAGGATTGGAGTGGGGGTGACGTCGGCCATTCGGCGTACTCCGAACATAAATGGTCTGCTGCCATGTCCATTCATGCCCGCGATCTCCCGGGTCACACCTGAGAATCGCGTCGCCTTCTGTCAGCCCTGCGCGGTGACCTCGTCGAGGGGGCGGCCGAGGACGTGCAGGCCGCTCGCGATGAAGGTGCTCGCCGCCACGGCGGCCTGGACCGCGGCGAACACGAGGGTGGCCGTGGACGGGCTGAACGCGGAGGCGAGGGCGCCCGCGGACAGGGGGCCGAGCCAGCGGATCGAGGAGGCCCCGAAGTTGATCGCGCTGGAGACGCGGCCCATCAGGGCGTCGGGGATCATCCGCGCCTCGTAGGTGCTGAAGAGGACGTTCAGCGGGGCGATCAGCACGAACATGAGGGCGATCAGGGCGCCGACGGCCCAGGGGTTCGGAATGAGCGCGATGCCGACCATCGCGGCTACCGACATCCATGACACCGCGATCACCAGTGGGCGCCCCGGAATCCGTTTGGCGAGGCGGCTGGAGACGGAGGCGCCGAGCAGACCGCCGACGGCGCCCAGCGAGCTCACGGCGCCGACCAGGGTGGCGCTGCCGTGCCGGGAGTGAATCAGCACGATGACCAGGATGAGCAGACCGTTGATCAGGCAGTTGCACAACGCCACCCAGATGGTCAGGAACCGCAGGTAGGCGTTCGAGCGGATGAACCGGAAGCCGCCCGCGATGCTGGCGAGGATCGACTCGAGTTCACCGCCCGTGCCTTCCTGCCCGTCCTCGCGCTCCTCCGGATCGGGGCCGAGCGGCGCGCGGATCAGCATCACGCCGGAGGCGCTCGCGAGGAAGGAGACCGCGTCGCCGAGGAACGGCAGCCAGCGCGCCAGGCCGAAGAGCAGGCCGCCGGAGCCTGGACCGGCCAGCCTGATCGCCCATGTCCGGCCCTGCGCGAGCGCGAAGGCGTTCGGCAGCAGGTCCTCCGGCACCACTCGACGCAGCGCGGCGAAGTCCGCGCCGCCCGCCAATCCGCCGGCCAGACCCTGGATCAGGCCGACGACGGCGACGTGGACGACGTACACGTGCCCGGTCATGACCGCCACCGCGACCGTGCTGACCACGACCGCCTGGACCAGCGAACTCGCCAGCATGAGCGCGCGCCGGGAGACGCGGTCGGCGAGCGCGCCGCCGATCAGCATCGTGGCGAGGCCGCCGATGCTCTCCGCCGCCGCGACCACGCCGGCGCTCGTCGAGGAGCCCGTCGCGTAGAGGATCAGCAGCGGATACGCGACGATCGAGAGCGCCGTGCCGTACTCGGAGACGGTCTCGCCGATCCACCAACCGGTGTAGTCGCGATTCCGGAAAAGCAGACGATTGGATCCGGGCCCCTCCGCAGCTGCCATCCCGGGATCCTAAGGCGATCCCGGGACGGCCCGCGAACGATTAAACAGTCGCTCTCAGCCCTTGACCGCCGACGCGGTGACACCCTGGACGAACCAGCGCTGGAAGGCGATGAACACGAGGACGACGGGGGCTACCATCAGCACTCCGAACGCGCAGACCTCGCCCCAGTTCACCGGCGTCTGGCCCTGGAAGACGGCGATCTGCAGCGGCAGCGGGCTGACGCCGGGCTGGTCGACCATCATCACCGGCCACAGGAACGAGCTCCACGAGGTCAGGAAGCTGAGGATGGCGACGGAGGCGAAGACCGGCTTGGAGTTCGGCATCACGATGGTCAGCATGGTGCGCCAGGGGCCCGCGCCGTCGATCGCGGCGGCCTCCTCGAACTCCTTCGGCAGGCCCACGAAGAAACTGTAGAACAGGAAGATCGAGAACGCGCTCGCGATGAACGGCAGGAACTGGACGTACACGGTGTCGCGGGCGCCGTCGAGCAGGTAGAACAGCGGCACCGCGATGGCCTGGAACGGCAGGATCACGAGCGCGATGACCGCCAGGAGCATCAGCTTGCGGCCGCGCCAGCGCAGCCGGGCGAGGGCGTATCCGGCCACTGAGTTGACGATCAGGCCGCCGATGACGACCGCTCCGGACACGGTCAGCGAGGTCAGGTAGAAGTTCGAGAAGTGGCCGGTCGCGCCGCTGTCGAACTGGTTGATCACGCCGCTGTAGTTGCGCAGCGAGAGGCCGCTCGGCTTGAGCCCGGACATCCCGTCGAGCACCTGGTTCGAGGGCTTGAGGCTGCCGATGACCAGGTACAGGACCGGAGCGCTGAATACGAGGGCGACGATCGCCGTCAGCAGGAGGCTGACGCGCCGGCTCAGCCGGCGGCGCATGCTCCGCCGCCGGGCGGTCGCCGTCGGCGCCGTGGTGACGGGTCGGGACGTGGTGAGAGCGGTCATGCGACGGCCCGGTCCTCTCGCAGCAGGCGGCGCTGGATCAGCGTGAGCACGAGCACGAGGGCGAAGAACACGACCGTGAGCGCGGCGCCCTGGCCGACGTCGCCGTTGGTGTAGGCGCTGGTCACGGCCTGGTACATGATCGTGCTTGTGGCGTTGCCCGGTCCGCCCTGGGTCAGGATGTAGACCTGGTCGAACAGCTGGAAGGACAGGATCGTGGTGACCATCACGACGAACACCAGGCTGTTGCGCAGGCCGGGCAGCGTCACGTGCAGGAACCGCTGCCAGGGGCCCGCATGGTCCAGGGTGGCCGCCTCGTACAGATCGGGGCTGATGCCCTGCAGCCCGGCCAGGATGATGATCATCTGCAGGCCGACGCCCTGCCACACGGACATGACGATGATCGCGGCGAGTGCGGTGGCCGGATCGCCCAGCCAGTCGCGCGGCGCGAAGTGGCCGAAGGTGACCGTGTGCAGCACGGAGTTGAGCAGGCCGAGCTGGTCGGGCGAGTAGATCAGCTTCCAGATGACCGCGACCAGGGCCATCGGGAAGACCACGGGCAGGAAGAACAGCGTGCGCAGCGCCGCGATGCCGCGCGTCTTCCGGTTGACGAGGATCGCGAGGGCCACGGCCAGACCGGTCTGCAGCGGCACGACGACGGCCGCGAACACCAGGTTGTTGATCAGGCTGCGGTAGAACACGCCGCTGGTCAGCAGGCGGCGGTACTGCTCGACGCCGAACCAGCGCGGCGGCAGGATCGAGTTGAGGTTCACGAAGTGGAACGAGAGCCAGATCGCGAGGACGAACGGGACTGCGACGAACATCAGCAGGCCCGCCCCGGCCGGGGCGGTCATCGCCCAGCCCGCCAGGTTCTCGCGTCCGGAGGGTCGGCGTTCGCGCGGGGCGCGGTCCGGTTTCCTCATGGGAGACATCCGTTTCTGCGGGATCCCGCGGGGGCGGTGCGGCGCCCCCGCGGGACCGGCTTGGCCGCGGACTACTTGAGCCCGTAGTTGTCGTTGTCCGAGTAGGCCTGGTCGATCGCGGTGACCGCGGCGTCGAGCAGGCCAGGCACGCTCTGGCCCTTGAGCGCGTTGACCATCGCGGTGCCGAACTGCTGGCTGATGATCGGGTACGCCGGGGTGACCGGCCGCGGCACGGCGACGCAGGTGGCGGTGAGGGTTCCGCTGCCGCAACCGGCGTCGAGGGCCTGGGCGAAGATGTTGAGCGGTCCGCCCGTCTTGTAGAGGGCGCTGGCGGCCAGCGCGCTCTTGGTCGCGGGCGGGGCGCCGTCGGCGTTCGTGTATGCCGAGACGATCCGGTCCGACATCAGGTAGTTGAGGAAGTTGCCGCCGGCCTTGCCGTTCTTGCTGTTCGAGGAGATGCCCCAGGCCCAGCTACCCTGGGCGCCCTTGGCCCCGTCGCCGAAGTTCGGCAGCGGCAGCGCGACGAGGTCGCTTCCCAGCGCCTTGCTGTACGTCGGGTACATCCAGTGCCCGGTCCAGCTGAGGGCGACCCGGCCGTTGCTGAAGGCGTTGCCGTCGGTGTTGGCGTCGATGTACTTCGACCAGCTCGCGAACTGCTCGACGGCCGAGACCACCTTCGCGCTGTTCAGGTTGCCCTGCGCGGAGCCGTTGCTGACGGCCTGGTAGCCGGCGGAGTTGACGATCGGCAGGTAGGCGTAGGACGCGAACTCGCCGGGGAAGTTGTTCTCGCCGGCGTCCAGCGCCTTGCCCTGCGGCGTGACCTTGGCGATCTTGGCGAGGTCGGCCTGGAACTCGTCGGCGGTCCACGCGGTCGACCAGCTGGTCGGCCAGGTCACGCCCGCCTTCCGCAGCAGCTGCTTGTTGCCGTACATGCCGAAGCCGGAGTTGATGAGCGCGACGCCGTACAGCTTCCCGTCGCCGGGATACGTGTCCTGCGCGATGATCGACGAGGTCTGATTCGCGGTCGTGGACGAGGCGACCAGGCCGGTGAGCGGGGAGAGCTTGCCCGCGTAGACGTAGGCCGACATGGTCGGTCCGTCGTATTCGAGCACGTCCGGCAGCTTCGAGCGCGGTGTGGACTCGATCGTCTGGGTGTAGGTCGCGGCGGGCAGCAGGGTGAGCTTCGCGGTCACGCCGGTATGCGCGGCGTTGAAGTCGGAGACCGCCTGCTCGATCGAGGCGTTCTCGGCGGGCTGCCCGTCGTGCGCCCACACGGTGATCGTGCCCGTCCCGCTGCCGGCCTGAGCGGTCGTCTGCGCGGAGCCGCCCGCGCTGCACGCGGTGGCGGCGAGCAAGATCGTGGCGGCTATGGCCGCGATCCGAGGTGCTGTTACCCTGGTCAACACAACTCCTTCGTTGTTTTTCGTGCGGAGGGAGCGGGCCCGCCACGACCCCGGCAATGGTTCTGTGGCGGGTTTCCCGCGTTCAGGGGTGATTGCGGTCGAGTGGCCCGGTGCTGCCGCGCACGACCAGCCGGGTCGGCATGATGACGCGCTGCTCCACGCCGTCGCCGCCGTCCAGGACTTCCAGCAGCAACTCCGCGGCCCGTGCGCCCTGTTCGCGCACCGGCTGGGCGATCGTGCTCAGATTCATCAGGTCCGCGAGTTCGTGGTCGTCGAAACCGATCAGCGAGATGTCCCGAGGCACGCTCATCCCCGCGTTGCGCAGCGTGCGCATCGCGCCGAAGGCCATCTCGTCGGACTCGGCGAACACCGCGGTCGGCGGGTGGCGCAGCGAGAGCAGCTGGGCCATCGCGCTCGCGCCGCCCTCGACGGTGAAGTCGCCCGCGACCTCGAGGTCCGGGCCCACCGGCAGGCCGGCCTCGGCGAGCGTCTCCCGGTAGCCGCGGCGCCGGTCTTCCGGAGTGGTGAAGCCCATCGGATCGCCCTGGACTCCGGCGATCAGCGCGATCCGCTCGTGCCCGAGGTTGACCAGGTGCCGCACGGCGGCGCGCGCCCCGGCCACGTCGTCGATCCGGACGCTCGGGCAGTGCTCGACGTCCGCGCCGACAAGCGCGACCGGGATGCTCGATCCGCCGAGCGCCTCGAGTTCGGCCTGGGACAGCGGCAGGCACAGCACCAGCACGGCATCCGCGCGCTGACGCAGCACCTCGCCGGAGAAGTAGCGTTCGCGGCCTTCGACGTGCCCGAGGTTGTAGAGCAGCAGGTCCATGCCGCGCTCGCGCAGCACCTGCTCGGCGCCGCTGATCACCTCGCTGAAGAACCAGCGCGTGATGTACGGGACGACGACGGCGACCGTGCCGGTCCGTCCGCCGGCCAGGCGCGAGGCCGCGGGCGACGCCGCGTAGCCCAGCTCGCGGGCCACGGCCAGCACGCGCTCGCGGGTCCGGGCGTTGACGCCGTCCACCCCGCGCAGGGCGCGCGACACGGTCGCCGTGGACACCCCGGCCACCCGGGCCACATCCTCGCTCGTCGCCGTCATCTCCAGCCTCCGCCCGCACCCTTGCGCTCGTCTCGGTACCGCGCACTCTAGGACCGGCGCCCGCGTATTGCAAGCGCTTGCAATGCCCTTGCCTGGAGCGTTATCTTCGCCCTCGCGTCCCAGCTGCAGAAAATCACAAGCGCATACGATCGGATTGTCCATGTACTACGCGCCCCCCGGGCTGTGCCTGAACGACTTCTCGCTCCTGGCGACGCCGGACGGCTATCGGCTGCTGCACCTCCAGGCCCCGCCGCTCGAACCCTTCGACGCGAGCGTGCTCGAGACCTCATACGGGCTCGCGCACAGCACCGATCTGGTCAACTGGCGGCCGCTCGGGCCCGCCTTCGGCATCGGCCGGCCCGGCGCGTTCGACGACAGCGCCGTCTGGACTATGAGCCACGTCCCGTGGCCGCGCGGCGGGACCGCGATGTTCTACACCGGGGCCACGAACCGGCCGCGGCACCGGCAGGCCGTGGGCCTCGCCGTGAGCGCGAGCGAGGACGGAACCGGCTGGCTGCGGCAGCACGAGGGGCCGATCGTAGAACCCGATCGCCGCTGGTACCGCGACGACGCCTGGCTCACCGGGTGGCGCGACCCGTTCGTGGTCTACGACCCGGAGGGCTACGGCTGCTGGGTCATGCTCGTGTGCGCGCAGTCGAACGAGCTCACGCCGGGGCGGGCCGGCTGCGTCGGTCTCGCGCTGTCCGACGACCTCGAGCACTGGCAGGTGCAGCCGCCGCTGATCACCCCGGGCGACGTCGACGAACTCGAATGCCCCGTGCTCGAGCGCGCCCCGGACGGCGGCTGGTACCTGCTCGGCAGCATCGGCCCCGAGCACCGCATCCGAGCCTGGCACGCCGCGCGGCTCAACGGGCCGTGGCGCGACCTGGGTCCGATCGCGCCGGCCGGCCCCTACGCGCCCCGCCTGACCGACATCGACGGGCGCCGCGTCCTGCTGCACACCCTGCAGCGCCGGCACGACCGGACCGACACGGGCATCCTCGGCCGCGGCGTGCTCGCCCCGCCGAAGCTCTGGACCGTCGCGCCCGAAGCCACCCCGAGGCTCAGCTGGTGGCCCGGCCTGGCGAACCACCTCGATCAGCCCACGGATAGAGCGGCCGACGACGCGTGCGTCCTCCTCGAATTCGATTCGCGTAGTCCCATCGAACTCGAATACGCGCATGGCGGATCGGCGCCGCTGACCGTCAGCGTGGGCGGGGGCCGGGTCGAGGTCGGCTACCGCGGCCGACCCGCGCTCGCGGCCGCCGAGCTACCGGACCCGGCCGCGCGCTCGCTGCGCGTGCTCAGGGTCGGGGAGTTCATCGAGGTCTTCCTCGACGACATCCTCACCCTCTCCACGGTCGCCTATACCGGACCGTGCACGGACATCTCGGCGCACATCGAAAACCGCGCCGTTACGCCCGAAATCCGCCCGATCTCACCGGCCGGAATACCCCGCGACGACCGGAGCGCCGCGGGGCGAACGCGTCCGGTCGAAGTCACCAGGCCGTGAACCGCGGCATCCGGATTCCCAGGCGGTGCAAGGCCAATTCCAGGGCCGTTTCGTCCTGCACATCCCGCCATCGAACGACTTGTACTCGGGTGTGCTCCGGATCGTAGACGTCGGCAATGTCGGTCACCGTGTTGGGGATCCGCATGTTGGTTATCAGGATTCTGGGAACTCCGCTGCGCGAGGCCGACTGAAAGGTCTGCCGGAGCGCGTGGTCGCTGAGCATCCAGTCGCCGCGCGCGTAGACGAGCTCGATGTCCAGGATGAGCGCGGGCGCCTGGACCTGCATGTCGGTCCGGTCGGGCTTGTGCGGCACGTGCTCGAGGACCTGGACGTTCGTCGCGTCGGACTTGGCCACGGCCCGCACGAGCGCCGCCGCGACCTCCCGCCGGTACAGGCGCACGTGCGCGTCGATGACGACCGGGTCCTCGCGGGAGGCCGGGTCGAGCTGCTCGAGGATGTCCAGCTTGCGCTGCCCCTCCTCGGGGCCGGCCTGCGTGGCCTGCTCGGCGACCGTCCTGCGTCGCACGTCGGTCCCGACGTGCGACTCCTTGAGCCTGCCGCCGAGCAGCGGCGCGCCGTTGACCGCCACGGTGAGGAAGACCGCCCCGACACCGAGCAGCGCGACGCTGCCTGCCTGATTCGAGGTCGTGAAGACGGACACGACGCCCGCTCCGAGGCATATGACTCCCGCGGCGTTGGCGCCGAGGCGTTCCCATTTGGATAAAGGCTCGACATCTTCCTGCCGCTCGTCGGCAGGCCCGGTGAAGGTCTCGTCCAGCATGCGGCAAAGATTAGGGCACGCAACGGCTCTGTGTCCTGATATCGCTCCCACTTTTTTTCGCGTTACCGCGGCATAGTGTGTCAGTTCTCTGCGGCAATGGGCCAGGAGAAGGGGCCGCCGATCCGCGTCCAGTTCTCGCCGCCGCCGTTCCAGATGTACACGTCCGCGATCAGATCGTCGTCCGAGTGGATCAGGGTGCCGTACACGCTCGTCAGGCTCTCGGCCTCGGCGCCCGCCCCGACGCTGAGGTTTCCCACCTCGGTCCAGCTGCCCGGGGTGCCGTTGTAGTGCAGCTCCTCCTGGTTGTCGGTCACGTCCGAGATGAACAGGCCCCCGGGGCCGGCCGCGTCGATCGCGATGCCCTGCGCGCTCGGCGGGCTGATCGGCGTCCAGGCGGTGCCGCCGGTCCACTGCGCGACGGTCGAGTAGTCGTAGCTCTCCCGGTAGACCGCCGTGCTTCCCACCGCGAAGTCGCTTCCCGCGTCGCCGATGTCGGTCCAGCTGCCCGGGGTGCCGTCGTAGTAGAAGACGTGCCCGTTGTAGCCCGTGGTCGGCGAGGTCGCGATGAGGCCGTAGCCGCCGCCGTAGATGTGCTCGGCCGGACCGCCGATGATCGTCCAGCTGCCGGGCGTTCCGTTCCACTCGGCCACGTACTCGTTGTACGGACCGAGGCCGTAGAGATGGCCGTCGCTCTGCACGAAATCGTTGCCGGGCCCGCCGATCGTGGTCCAGCTGCCGGGCGTCCCGTTGTACTCCATGATGCCGTTGGTCGTCGGGTCGGTCGCGAACAGCCCCGCCGAACCGGCGTAGAGGCGCATGACCGGGCCGCCGATGGTCGTCCAGCCCGCGCCCGGGCCGTTCCACTCGACCACGGAACTGCCGCCGGGCGTGAGCGCATAGACCGTCTCGCGCGGCCAGTAGTCGATGATGGATCGCGCGCTCGCCGTGGTCGCCGTGAACGCGAGCACGGTGACGAGCGATGTGGCCACGGCTGCGGCCCTTCGGTAGAACACGGTGATTCCCCCTCCCGGTGCGCGGCGCGGTGCCGCGCGTATCTCAGTGTCCGGATGGTCGGCGACCGCGCCTTGAGTACCGGGTACTCAGCACCGGGTGCCGCCGCGCTCTTCGAGCTTCAGTCCAGCAGTCGCGCGAGCTCCGGGAGCACCTTCTCCGCGGCCGCGATATCCGCGCTCAGATCCCGATCGGCGAGCTCGGCGGGCTGGTCCGCGCACAGCTCCACCGCGCGGCGCAGCCGGGGATCGGCCGGGGTCCGATCGGCGAGCCTCAGGCCGCGCACCGCGGCGACGAGCTCGCACGCCAGCAGCGTTCGGAAGTGGACCACCGCGTCGAGTGCCTGGCCCGCCGCCAGCGAGGCGAAGCTGGCGTCCTCCTCGACCCCCTGCGAGAGCACGACCGACTGCAGGCCCGCGGGAGTCGCGGCCGCGCGCAGGCGGCCGAGCGCCGAGGCCCCGACGTACTCCAGGATCATCGTGCCGGAGGAACCGGCCCGACCGTCGCCGAGGAAGGCGGGCAGCTCGGTGAACTCGGGGTCGTTGAGCGTCGTCAGCCGCGCCAGCACCAGCTTCGCCGACTGGGCGACCGTGATGACGGCGGTGTCGAGCGCGGACGCCAGATAGGCCGCGTGGAACCCGCCGTGATGCGCGAGCTCGCCGCCCTGGTCGCCCTCGCCGCCCTCCTCGCCCGGATGCCCCCAGAGCACGGGGTTCTCCGAGGGCGCGTTGGCCAGCTTGGCGACCACGTCGTCCAATGCGCCCAAGGCGTCGAGCGCCGGCCCCAGCGTCTGCGGCAGGGTCCGCAACCCGAAGGGATCCTGGATCCGGGCAGCGGGCGGGGCGCCCGCGATCAAGGTCCGCATCCACCGCGTGACCAGCCGCGATCCGGGAAACGGCGTGACCCGGTCGACGATCTCGGCGAAGGCCTCCGTGTTGCCGCGCACCGCGAGGAACGTCAGTGCGGCGACCACGACCGAGGCCCGCGCCAGCTCCGCCAAGCGCACGCAGGCGAGTGCCGCGTCGGCGATCGTGGCGGCGTTGCTGCTGATGAACGGCAGCGCGTCGTCGGGCCCGAACTCGATGACCGAGGGCTGCGGCTGGCTGGTCGGCACCTCCCCCATCAGCGCCAGGGCCGTGGCCGCGAGCGCCGTCAGGTCGCCGGTGCCTATCCCGCCGAGCTCGCCGACCCGGGGCAGCGCGTCCGCGGCCAGCATCGCCGCCAGCCCTTCGAGCACCGCCTCGGAGGCCCCGCTCCCGCCGGCCGCCAGCTGGTTGAGCCGCACCGCGAGCATCGCCCGCACCCGCTCCGCCGACCTGGCCCGGCCGCCCGAGGCCGCGTGGCTGCGCAGCAGGGCGCGGGCGTGCGCGTGCGTCCCCGCGTCCTCGATCCCGATCGACCGGTTGGCGCCGACGCCGGTGGACCGCCCGTAGACCGCCCGCGTCGCCGAGACCCGCTCCGCGTACCGATGGGACCGCCCGACCCGCAGCCAGGCCTCACGCCCGACCGCGAACCCCTCCCGCTGCTCCGCCAGCGCCGCGATATCCGCGCACGTCAAATGCTCGCCGTCGATCTCGATCATCCCGGTACCGCCCTCCAGCCCGCGCCATGATCGGGATTCAAGCACACGCCGCGGCACGGGAGCCAGAGTGATCCGCGGGCCCACCCGGTACCGTCGAAGCCACGCATCGGGCGAATGGAGGCGGCAGTGGATTCGTGGAGCGATCGGAGCGAGGGGCCGAGGCCGCGCGCGGCCGACCAGTCCGTGCGCCGGGCGCTGAGCCTGCCGACCGAGTCCGAGTGCCCGGGCCGGGCCGGCCTGTGCGGCCTGCCGCTGGCCCCCGGCGAGGCGCTCTGCGCGAACTGCGGCGACGCGCCGCCGCCCGACCCCCGCGGCTCGGCGAGCCTGCGGCGCCAGATCCGCTTGCCGGACACCCCCGAGTGCCCCGGGTGCCGCAGGCCGATGCCGCAGGCGGGCGAGGTCTGCCGCTGGTGCCGCGACCAGGCCCCGACGACGGCCTCGCCCGCCCTGCACGCCCGGATCGAGGCCCGGACGATTCCGGAGTGCCCGGGCGACGGCGGCCTGTGCGGAGCGCCGCTCCCACCGGGCGAGGCGCTGTGCGGCGCCTGCAAGCAGAGTCCCGCGCAGGCGGACTCCGTGGAATGGGAGCAGTGCAAGGGCCGCGGCGGCACCTGCGGGCGCCTGGTGCTGCCCGGGCGCGGGCAGTGCCTCAGCTGCCGCCAGAGCGCGGGAGTCTCCCAGATCACGACGTTCACGGCCCGATGAGTGTCCCTGAGATCTCATCTTCCTGTCACGCAGAAGCGACAAGATCGGCTTTAGGCTCTTGCTCTATGAGCGCACTGATACGGCGCGCGGAAATCGAGCGAGGAGCCCGCAGCAGCCTATGAAGATCGACGTCTTCAACGAGATCCAGGATCCGCGTCCGTGGAGCGAGGAGCATGAGCACGAGCGTTTCGCGCAGGCGCTCGAGCAGGCGGAGTTGGCGGACCGGCTCGGCTACGGCTGCTGGTGGCAGGTCGAGCACCACGGGGCCGAGCAGTTCAGCCTCTCGTCTGCGCCGGAGCTCGTGCTCGCGGCGATATCCCAGCGCACGGAGCGGATCCGGCTCGGGCACGCGGCGGTGCTGGCGCCGGGGGCGATCAACCATCCGGTGCGGATCGCCGAGCGGGCGGCGACGCTGGACCACCTGAGCAACGGACGCGTGGAGCTCGGGCTGACCCGCTCGACGCCGCCGGAGTGGCGGCTGTTCGGGCTGAGCCCGCAGGACGCGGCGACGCAGACGGCCGAGGCCTTCGAGCTCGTGCCCCGGCTGTGGACCTCGGACCGGGCGAACCACGAGGGCGAGCACTTCCGGATCGCGGACACCCCGATCCTGCCGAAGCCGTATCAGCGTCCGCATCCGCCGCTGTGGCAGGCCGCGTCGAGCCCGGCCTCGTTCGAGGACGCCGGCCGGCGCGGGGTGGGCGTGCTCGGCACGACGCTGTGGGAGCCGCTCGAGCGGGTGAAGCGGATGGTCGAGCTCTACCGCGCGGCGGCCGAGGCGTGCACCGAGCCGGTGGGCGCGTTCGTCAACAACCAGATCGCGTTCTTCACCTTCGTGCACTGCGCCGAGACCGACGAGCAGGCGGTGTTCGAGGCCGCAGCCGCGGCGGCCGCGTGGTACACGGTGACCGCGCTCAACTTCTTCGAGGCGGCCTCGGCCTACGCGCTGACCGCCGCGCGCCAGCAGCAGCTGATGCAGGACGCGGCGGGCGGCGGCCTCGCCGGGCAGTTCCACCGCGACGAGGCCGCCTCCGGCCTCGGGCCGAACCGCGC
>DASTAE010000036.1:0-12979 GCA_035712985.1 Actinospica sp. | reverse complement strand
CTGCAGCAGGTGCGGCTGGTAGAGGGTGCCGCCGTTCGCGATGGTCGCGTAGACGCGGGCCAGCTGAAGCGGCGTCACCTCGACCCCGCCCTGGCCGATCGCCTCGAGCACCGCATCGCCCGCGCGGAACTGGAAGCCGTCCAGGCAGTTCTCGTAGGCGATCTCCTTGAGGTACGCGGCGCGGGCCGGGTCGGTGGCCGCGACGTCCGGGTAGCCGTCCTTGCCGCGCGCGCACCAGTCCGCCTTGTTGGCCTGCCAGGACGCCAGCTTCTCCTGGCGGCTCTGGATCAGGCCCGGGGACTCGCCGGGCAGGTCGAGGCCGGTGTCCTTGCCGAGGCCGAAGTCCAGCGACATCGTCTGCACCGGGTCCTGCGGGTGCGCCACCGGCTTGTTGCCGCCGTCGCGCAGCCACATGTCGTAGGCGACGCGGTAGAACACGGTGTCGCAGGACACCTCGATCGCGCGCTTGAGCGTGATCGGGCCGAAGGCCTCGCCCTCGAAGTTGTGGAAGTCCTGGTTGCCGACCGGGAAGTCGGTGGAGCAGTCGTAGGTGTCGTTGGCCGAGAAGCCGTCGCCGAGCATCGCCGAGGTGGTCACGGCCTTGAAGGTCGAGCCGGGCGGGTACTCGCCCTGGTACCCGCGGTCCAGCAGCGGCGTCCCGGCCGCGGCGCTGGTCAGCTGCGCGTACGCCTGGGGGCTGATGCCGCCGGTCCACACGTTCGGGTCGTAGGTCGGGTAGCTCGCCATCGCGACGACGCCGCCGGTGTTCACGTTGAGCACGACGACGGCGCCCGAGTTCGCCTTGCCGTAGCTGTGCGTCTCCGTGTCCCAGGTGCCGTGCGCGGACTGGATCGCGGCCGCGAGCTGCTGCTCGGCGACCGCCTGCACGTGCGCGTCGATGGTGGTCACGACGTCGTCTCCGGGCACGGGCGCGGACTGCGAGACCGTGCGCACCGCGCGGCCGAGGTCGTCCACCGCGACCTCCGCGACGCCCGAGCGGCCGCGCAGGATCGAGTCGTACTGCGCCTCCAGGCCGGCCCGGCCGACCATGTCGGTGGGCTGGAAGTCGTCGCCCGGCTTCGCCAGCTCGGCCGAGGTGACCGGGGAGAGGTAGCCGAGCATCTGCGCGGCGTTGACGCCGAACGGGGCCGGGTAGGTGCGCACGGCCGCGGCCTGCGCGGTGATCCCGGGGAACTTGTCGTGGTCCTCCAGGATCTCCAGGCCGACCGCCTGCGGCACGTCGGTGGCCACCGGCACCGGCTGGTAGGGCGAACCGGCCCAGCAGGGCCGGCTGACCGTGGCCGAGCAGAGCCTGATCTGCTGCGCGATCTGCTTCTCCGGGATGCCGAGCAGCGTGGCCAGCCGGCCGAGCACCTCGGCCCCGGCGTGCGGCTGCTGCTGCAGGGTGCTGAGGTCGGCGGTCACCTCGAGCACGGCCCGATTCCCGACCAGCGGGTGGCCCTGGTCGTCGAGGATGTCGCCGCGCACGGCCGGGGTGGCCACCGAGCGCAGGTCGTTGGCGGCGGCCGCGGCCTGGAACTCGGGGCCCGAGCGCACCTGCAGGTACCAGAGCCGGCCGCCGAGCGTGGCCAGCAGCGCGAGCACGAGGACCTGGACCACGCCCAGACGGGCGCGGGCGCCCTCGAGACGGTGCGGGCGGTGCATGGGGATCTCCCGGGGTTTCGGGCTTAGGGCTTACTGGCTGGCGGTGCGCACGGCGACGGGTTCGCCTATCGCGTTGCCGACCGGGGCCAGCAGCAGGGTCCGGCGGCCGTCGGCGCGGCGGGCCAGCGCGGACAGGCCCGGGAGCACGAAGGGGGTGGCGACCGCCGTGTACAGCGCGCAGGCCAGCGCGCCCTGCAGCAGATCGGCGCTGGTCAGCGTGCCGCCCTCGCCGAGCAGGCTGCCGAGCGCGGCGTTGCCGAGCGTCGCGAGCCCGGCGTAGAGCCCGGCGAGCGCGCTGGTGCGCAGCGCGGAGCGGTTCAGGTCCGAGGCGGCGCGCCCGGCGATCGCGCCGACGAGGGTGAGCACGATGGCGTGCCGGCCGGCCGCGGTGACCGAGGGCGGCGCGAGGTCCACAGCGAGCCCGGCGCCGAAGCCGGCGGCCCCGCCGAGGCTCGGCCCCCAGGCGACGCCGAGCGAGAGCACGACGAGCAGCACGAGGTCCGGCTCCGCGTACGGCAGGTGCAGCCGGGACAGCACGCTGAGCTGCAGGACCAGGGCCGGCGTGACGGCGACGGCGGCGAGCAGGAGGCGCAGCAGCGGCCGCATGTCACTGACCGCCTTCGGCCTGGAGCATCGCGTCGCCCGGGTCCGGACCGGCCGGCTTGACCACGATCCCGACCGTGTCCACGGAGGTCTCGCTCACGTAGGTGGTCACCAGCGCGGTCCTGGTGAGCTGCCCGGGCGTGGCCAGCACCTTGGAGATCGTGCCGACCGGCACGCCGGGCACGCTGGTCGCGGCGTCCGCGGTGCCGAGGGTCAGCACCGGCTGGCCGACCGTCAGCTTCAGCTGCGGATCGAAGAACTCGACGCGCAGCGTGCGCGGGTCCTGGCCGACCGCGGTGCCGATCGGGCCCGAGCCGGACAGCCGCACGCCGATCACCGAGTCGGGGTCGATGGCCAGGAGCACGGTGGAGGTGGTCGGCCCGACGCTCGCGATCCGCCCGACCAGGCCCGCGCCGGTGAGCACGGTCTGGTCCACGGCCACGCCCTGCCGGCTGCCCGCGTCCAGCGTGGCGGTCCAGCTGCCGTCCTGCGTCGGGGCGAGCGCGACGAGCTGCGCCGGGATGGTGGTCAGGCCGCCGAGCCCGGTCGCCTTCTGCAGCGAGGCCAGCTGCGCGGCCTCGGCCTTCGTCTGCCCGCTGGTCTCGACCTGGCCCTTGAGCGTCGCCACCTGCGCCTGCAGGCTCTTGATCTCGGCCTGGTCGGAGGCCGCGTGGCCCCAGCCGTCGAAGAGCGAGCCGACCGAGCGGGTCGCCGAGGAGGCGCCGCGCTCGACCGGGCCGAAGACCGAGGCGGCGACGGAGCGCGCCTGGTCCAGCGGACCCTGCGCGCCCGGTTTCGAGCCGTGCGCGTCCACGGTGATGAGGATGAATCCGGTCAGCAGCAGCAGGCCAAGGACGAGCCGGGTCCTTCGGGTGTCTCGCATGTGTCCAGGTCCTCGTCGTAGGGTGTCGCTCCGCTAACGACGCGACCCGGCGCCGAGTACCGGCTGCAGGGCGTCGAAGTCCTCGACGCAGCGCCCCGAGCCGAGCACCACCGAGTCCAGCGGGTTCTCCGCGACCAGCACCGGCATCCCGGTCTCCTTGCGCAGCCGCTGGTCCAGGCCGCGCAGCAGCGCCCCGCCGCCGGTCAGCACGATGCCGCGGTCCATGATGTCGCCGGACAGCTCCGGCGGGCACTTGTCCAGGGTGTCGCGCACGGCGTCGATGATCTGGGCGACCGGCTCCTCCATCGCGCGGCGGATCTCGGTCGAGGTCAGCACGATGATCTTCGGCAGGCCGGAGACCAGGTCGCGGCCGCGCACCTCGGCGTGCAGCTCGCTGTCCGTCTCGTCGGCGGAGCCGATGGCCAGCTTGATCTCCTCGGCGGTGCGGTCGCCGAGCAGGATCGAGTACTCCTTCTTGGCGTACTGGATGATCGCGTTGTCCAGCTCGTCGCCCGCGACGCGCACCGAGTTGGCGGTGACGATGCCCGCGTAGGAGATGACCGCGACCTCCGTGGTGCCGCCGCCGATGTCCACCACCATGTTGCCGGTGGCCTCCTGGATCGGCAGGCCGACGCCGATCGCCGCGGCCATCGGCTCCTCGATCAGGTGCACCTGCCGGGCGCCCGCGGCGTCCGCCGCGTCCTCGACCGCGCGGCGCTCCACGCCGGTGATCCCGCTCGGCACGCAGATGACCACGCGCGGCTGCGCGAACATCCGGCGCGGGTGGACCTTGCGGATGAAGTAGCGCAGCATCCGCTCGGCGATCTCGAAGTCGGCGATCACGCCGTCTTTGAGCGGGCGGATGGCGACGATGTTGCCGGGGGTGCGCCCCATCATCTTCTTCGCCTCGGCTCCTACCGCGAGTACCGAGCCGTTGTGCGTGTTGACTGCGACCACGGAGGGTTCGTTGAGCACGATCCCCCGCCCGCGGACGTACACCAGGGTGTTAGCGGTGCCGAGATCCACCGCGATGTCCCGGCCGACGACCGACATGCCCATATTGCTGACTTACCTTCCGCGAGAGCGCGACTGGCCTGCCGCGGCGGCGCGGCGCAATCACTCCGGGCGAAGGGATGCTGACGCCGAGTGAGGGTTCCCGCCGATCCTAACCGTAAGCGCGGCCGTGTTCCGTGACGGTTGAGGTGGTTCCCGCCTGGCGTGTCGGAAGAAACGACCGTTCGCCCGGAAAGGTGACCCTTATCAGCTCTCGGCGACGGTCTCGGCGACGTGGTCGCGGTAGCCGGGGACGAACACCGAGAGCGCGATCATGCAGAGCACGACGAGGATTCCGCCGCAGGTGATGGCGGTGCGGGTGCCGAGGGCCGCGCCGGCGACGCCGTGCGCGAGGTCGGCCAGGCGCGGCCCGCCCGCGACGACGACGGTGAACAGGCCCTGCATGCGCCCCTTGGCCTCGTCGGTGACGGACGTCTGCAGAATGGACTGCCGGAAGACCATCGACATCAGGTCGGCCGCGCCGCCGAGGGCGAGGAAGAAGACGGCGAGGGCCAGGTCGCCGCTGAGGCCGAAGCCGATGATCGCGATACCCCAGAAGGTCACCGCGACGAGGGTCATCAGGCCGTGCCGCGGTATCCGGGAGAACGAGCCGGACAGCAGGCCGCCGACGACCGAGCCGAGCGGGATCGCCGCGTACAGCCAGCCGAGCGCGAGGTGCTGGTGCGCGAAGGTGGTGTCGGCGAGCTGCGGGAACAGCGCGCGCGGCATGCCGAAGATCATCGCGATTAGGTCGACGCCGAACGACCAGGCCAGCAGCGAGTCGGCCAGGCCGATCCGGAAGCCCTCGGCCACGTGCGCGATCCCGGCGCGGCGCGCGGCGTGCTCCAGCGGCGGCAGCGCGGGCAGCCGGACCACGGCCCACAGCACGACGACGAGCCCGCAGGCGTCGATCAGGTAGAGCGCGGAGAGCCCGGTGATCGGGATGAGCAGGCCGCCGACCATCGGCCCGACCAGCGCGCCGACCGAGAAGACGGTGCCGCCGAGCGCGTTGGCCGCGGGCAGCTCCTCGGCCGGGACCAGGCGCGGGATCGTGGCCTGGCGCGCGGGCGAGTTCATCCCGAACATGCCCTGCTGGACCATCAGCAGCACGATGAGCAGCGCGACGGAGTCCACGTGCAGCGCGGCCTGCACCCAGAGCGCGAGCGAGGACACGGCCACGCCGGTGTTCGTCAGCATCATCAGCGTGCGCCGGTCCATCGTGTCGGCGATGGCGCCGCCCCAGAGCCCGAAGACGATCAGCGGCAGCAGCCCGCAGAAGCTGGCTATGCCGACCCAGCCGGAGGAGTTCGTCAGCTGGTAGATCTGATAGGGCACGGCCACCGCCGTCATCTGGCTGCCCATCGCCGTCACGACGCTGGAGGTCCACAGCCGGCGGTACGGCGCGTTGCGCAGCGGCCGGGTGTCGACGGCGAGGCGACGGAGGCGTCCGCGGCGTTCGATGATGGGTTCGGCAGACGTCACGGAGGGCACGGTAAAGAATGATAACGGCATGCAGTCCTTACGTGAGCCTCGTCCACATTCCGATCGGATCACGGAGTTGACAGTGGAATACATCGACCAGGTCGGCGAGCGCGCGCTGCGGATAGACGGCGTGCTGAACGCGCGCGACGTGGGCGGACTCGTCGGGGAGCGCGGCACCGTGCGCACCGGCCTGCTCGTGCGCTCGGCCTGCCTGGAGGGCCTGACCCCGGAGGGCGCGGCGACGCTCGTCGGCCTGGGCGTGCGGACGGTCATCGACCTGCGCACGCCGCTGGAGCGCGAGGAGCACCCGAACCGGCTCGCGGAACTCGAGGACGTGGCCGAGATCCGGGTGGAGCTGCTCGAGACCCTGGCCGAGCTGGAGCTGCTCCCGTTGGGTTCCTCGCGGGCTCTGTACCAGTACCTCGTCGACAACTGCGGACCCGGTATCGTCGAGGTGCTCGAAGGCCTCGCGAAGCCGGACGCCTTGCCCGCGCTCGTGCACTGCCTGGTCGGCAAGGACCGCACCGGGCTCTCCGTCGCGCTGCTGCTCGAGCTGCTCGGCGTGCCGCGGGAGGCGATCATCGCCGACTACGTCGCGAGCAACGCGGGACTCGGCCCGGCGCTGAACAACGCCGTGCACGCCGACGTGCTCGCCTGGACGCTCGCCGGGCTCGACGAGCGCCACGGCGGCCCGCTCGGCTACCTCACCGCGCACGGCCTGCGCCCGGAGACGGTCGAGGCACTGCGCGGCGCGTTCCTCGTCTGATCCGCCGCCTGAACCGGCCTCAGTCCTTGCGGCCGGTGAACGCCAGCGCCGTGCCGAGGCCGATCATCGCCAAGCCTCCTGCGCCGCCGACCAGCTCGAGGCGGCGCGGGGACTCGGCGAACCAGGCGCGCGCGGTTCCGGCCGCCAGACCCCAGGCGCTGTCGCAGACGAGCGCGATCGTGGCGAAGATCAGCGCGAGCACGGCCATCTGCAGCGGCACACAGCCCGCCGGGCGGTTGACGAACTGCGGGAGGATCGCGCCGAAGAACACGATCGCCTTCGGGTTCGCGAAGCCGACCACGAAGCCGTCCCGGATCGTGCGCAGTGCCGAGATCCCCTCCGGCGCGCCGACCGTCGCGTCCATCGCGTCGCGCAGATTTCGCCGGTGCCGGAACGCGCCGACGCCGAGATGGACCAGGTAGGCGGCGCCCGCGAGCTTGAGCGCGGTGAAGACCACGATCGAGCGCTCCACCAGCGCGCCGAGCCCGATCGCGACCAGCAGCGCCTGCACGTAGACCCCGCTGATGTTCCCGAAGACGGTGATCACGGCCGTGCGCCGGCCGTACGTCAGGGCCCTGCTGATCGTGAACAGCACGCTCGGACCGGGTATCACGATGATGACGAACGCCACGGCGGCGAACGCGAGCAGCCGGTCGGCCGAGAACAACTACGTCCCCCGCTTTCTCAGTTCCAGGAACCGGTTCACCAGCACCGGATCCCCGACCGCGTGCACGACGCGCTCGTCCGTCCGGCCCCAGAGCCACAGCAGCACGTCCCCCGGCGCTCCGCCGATCCGCGCCGCCTCGTTCCGCTCGTAGGCCGACTCCTCCGGCACCAGGCAGTCCCCGACCGCGATGCCCTTCGGCCCGGCCGTGACCGTCCACGAGCGGTCCCCCGCCGCGATGGCCACCGGCCGCGGATCGGCGCCCTCCAGGACCGCCGCGAAGTGCTCGGGCCACACCTCGCAGCGGTATTCGAGCGCGAGGGTCAGGAACTCCTCGACCCCGTCCTGCGCGATGTCGTCCGGGATCGGAGCGAGTTCGAGCCCTGCGACGAGTTCCGCGTCCACCCGGTGCACCACCGACTCGTGGCACATCCGGCGGATCCAGAAGCCGACCGACTGGTCGGGGCCGTACCAGGTCGCCGCCGGATCCGCGGGCCGGTGCTCGGCGAAGCAGGCGGCCAGCGCCGCGTAGGCCTCGTCGAGGGCCTCGACCGGGCCGGCCTCGTCGAGCGCGGGCTCCTGCGCCGCGAGCACCCCGGTGCGGATCGCCTCGACCTTGTGCAGGTACGTCGCCGCCACGTGGTGCGCCAGCCGGTCCGCCGTCCACTCGGGGCAGGTCGGCACCCGCTTTCCGGGGTCGGCCACGGTGAACGCGGCGCGCAGCAGCTGGTACTCCTGCTCCAGATGGCCGCGCAGGCGCGCGAAATAGATCTCCTCGTCCCGCTTCGTTCCGCCCAACCGCATACCACCCAGTGAAACAGAGGGCACCGACAGAGACCAGGGCGGTTATACTCGCCGGCATGACCCCGGCAGGCATCAGGCTTGTACGCCGCACGCACCTCGACACGGTGCGTTATGTCGGCTGCCTGTGTTGCGCCCCGTCCTCCCGCTGAACCCCCTTTTCCCCGCGGCACCCGTTCGGCCTATCCGGTAGGCCGCCTTCCGCGTATCCACTCCCTCGGACGGGTCACATGTCTTCACAGGTTTCCACCAAGAACGGCCCCTCGCTGAGCGAACTGCTCGACTTCGCCCGCACGGCCGCCGCCGACACCGCGCTGCACGCGCGACTCGACACCCTTCCCGACGAACGCACCTGGATCCCGCTCGACGGGCCCGGCGGCAGCGAGGCCTGGCTGATCGGCTGGCCGCCGGGCGCGGAGACCGGCTGGCACGACCACGGCGGCTCCAGCGGCGCCTTCGCGACCGCGGCGGGCGCGCTGCGCGAGTCCTCGCTCTCGATCCCGCTGCCGACCGCCGGCTGGCGCAGCATCGAACTGCTGCCCGACCTGGACCGCGAGCTCGACCTCCCGGCCGGCGCCGGACGCGGCTTCGGCCCGCACCACGTGCACCGGGTGGTGAATCCGAGCGCCGAGGAGCATGCGGTCTCCGTGCACGTTTATTACCCGCCGTTGCCCTTGATCCGCAGATACAGTCGGCGTGGACGGGTACTCGGGTTGGAAACCGTCGAGCTTCCGGGGCAGTGGTGACAGGGATGGGGGCGAACCGGCGCGTGCGCGGCATCGACGAGATTCTGTCGGAGGCCCGGGGCAGACTGTCGAGGGTGACCCCCGAGGAGGCGTACGCGCGGCACCGAGCGGGCGCGCTGCTGGTCGACATCCGGTATGAATTGTTGCGTAGGCGGGACGGCGTCATCCCCGGCGCGCTGCTCGTCGAGCGCAACGAGCTGGAGTGGCGGCTCGATCCGCTCTGCGCGCACAGACTGCCGCAGACCGAGCACCACGACCAGGACGTGCTTGTTCTGTGCAACGAGGGGTATGCCTCCTCCCTGGCCGCGCTCAGCCTGCAGGACCTCGGGCTGCATCGGGCCACCGACGTGATCGGCGGGTTCCAGGCCTGGGCCGCCGCCGGTCTGCCGGTCACAAGGCCCCCGGACAAGGAGTCTTCTTGATCACCTTCGAGAGCGTCTCGAAGAGATACCCCGACGGCACCGAGGCCGTCGCCGAGCTGAGCCTCGAGGCTCCCGACGCGGCCATCACCGTGCTCGTCGGGCCCTCCGGCTGCGGCAAGACCACGACCCTGCGGATGACGAACCGGCTGGTCGAGCCGAGCTCCGGGCGCATCCTGGTGAACGGCGAGGACATCCGCTCCAAGCCCGTGGCCCAGCTGCGCCGCGGCATCGGCTACGTCATCCAGCACGCCGGCCTGTTCCCGCACCGCACCGTCGCCGAGAACGTCGCGACCGTGCCCCGGCTGCTCGGCACGGACCGGCGGGCCGCCAAGAGGCGCTCGCTGGAGCTGCTGGAGCTGGTCGGCCTCGACCTCGCGCTCGCCGACCGCTATCCGCACCAGCTCTCCGGCGGCCAGCAGCAGCGGGTGGGCGTGGCCAGGGCGCTGGCCGCGGACCCGGCGATCCTGCTGATGGACGAGCCCTTCTCGGCCGTGGACCCGATCGTGCGCAAGAGCCTGCAGGAGCAGTTCCTGCAGATCCAGGCCGAGGTCGGCAAGACGATCCTGTTCGTCACGCACGACATCGACGAGGCGATCCGGATCGGCGACAAGATCGCCGTGCTGCGCAGGGGCGGGCGCCTGGCCCAGTTCGCCACCCCGCGCGAGCTGCTGGAGAAGCCCGCCGACGCCTTCGTCGAGGAGTTCCTCGGCCTGGACCGCGGCGTGCGCAGGCTCACCTTCATCCCCAGCAACGGCCTCACCCTGCGCGCGGAGGCCCTGGTCAAGCGCGGGGTCGAGCCGGACGCGAGCCAGCTGGAGCTGCCCTGGCTGCTGCTGGTGGACGAGGCGGGCGCGCCGATCGGCTGGATCGAGCCGCAGCGGCCGAACGCGGCGCCGATCCCGATCGGGCACCCCTTCAAGGCGCAGGACGACTCGCTGCGCGCCGCCCTGGACGCGGCCGTGCTCTGCCCGACCGGCTGGGCCGTCGGCGTGGACGAGGAGGGGCGCGCGGTCGGCGTGGTCAGCCAGGAGGAGATCGCCGCCGCCATCCGCGCGGCGCACCGCTCCGCGCTGGAGGCCGTCTGATGGCCGCCGCCGGCGTCTTCGACATGCCGAGCTACGTCCAGTCCAGCTATCTGGGCCTGGTCCGCCTCCAGTTGGAGGTCTCGCTCGGCGCCACCCTGGCGGGACTGCTGATCTCGCTCCCGGTCGGCCAGCTCTGCTCGCGGCTGCCGCGGCTGTACCCGGCGACCCTCGGCCTGGTCACCCTCATCTACTCGATCCCGTCGATCGCCCTTTTCGTGCTCCTGATCGACTACACCGGCGAGTCCGAGACGACCGTCTTCATCCCGCTGACCCTCTACACGCTCGCGATCCTGGTGCCCGGCGTCGTGGACGGGATCCGCTCCGTGCCGCGCGACGTCATCGACGCGGCCGACGGCATGGGCTACGGCCGGATGCGCCGCTACCTCACCGTCGAACTGCCGATCGCGCTGCCCACGCTGATGGCCGCGGTCCGGGTCGCGGCCGTCTCCTCGCTGAGCCTGATGAGCATCGGCGCGACCATCGGCAACTACGGCGGCTTCGGCGACCTGTTCCTGCTCGGGCTGCGCTTCTTCGACAACAGGCTGATCTGGGTCGGGCTGATCAGCCTGCTGGTGCTGTCCGTGCTCTGCGATGTGCTGCTGCGGATCGTGCAGCGGCTGCTCACGCCGTGGTCGCGCTCGCTGCGGGGGGTCGGATGAACCTCTTCGACTACCTGCGCCAGTTCTTCGGCGACCCGGCCTACCACGCGGGCTACGACTCGATCTGGACCCGGCTCGTCGAGCACTGCGAGTACTCGCTGGTCGCGCTGCTCATCGCGGCGGCGATCGCGCTGCCGCTCGCGGTGCTCTCCGGGCACAGCAACCGCGGCGACGGGGCCATCTCGGCGATCGCGGTGATCGGCCGCGCGATGCCCAGCCTGGGCCTGCTGGTGCTGCTGGCCGCCGAGTTGGGGCTCAGCCTCTCGGTGACGATGATCCCGCTGGTGCTGCTCGGGATCCCGCCGATCCTGCTCTACACGCACGCCGGAATCCGCGCCGTGGACCCGGCCGCCGTGGACGCCGCGCGCGGCCTCGGCATGACCCCGACGCAGGTGATCCGGCAGGTCGAGTTCCCGGCCGCGCTGCCGCTGATCCTGGCCGGCCTGCGCGGCGCGGCCGTGCAGATCGTGGCCACCGCGACGCTGGCCGCCGTGGTGTCCTTCGGCGGCTTCGGCCGGTACATCATCGACGGCCTTTACCAGTACGACTACGCGCAGGTCGTGGGCGGCGCGGTGCTGGTCGCCGGGCTCAGCCTGCTGACCCTGCTCGTGTTCTGGCTGATCGACCGCCTGCTCGTCTCGCCGGGGCTGCGCATCCGCTAGCCCCGGGGAGCGAACCCGATTCGGAAAGCCTCCGTCCACCCGCAAAGGAGCAGTCCCGTGTCACCGAAGTCCCTCACCCGTTTCGCCGTTCCGGCGGCGGCCGTCCTCGCCGCGAGCGCGCTGGCCGGCTGCAGCAGTAGTAGCAGCTCAGGCTCGGGCAGCCCGCTCGCGCCGAAGGCCTCTACCGGTTCGGTCGTCGTCGGCTCGGACAACTTCCCCGAGTCGGTGCTGCTGGCCGACCTCTACGGACAGGCGCTGGCCGCCAAGGGCATCAAGGTCAGCTACAACCTCAACATCGGCAGCCGCGAGGTCACGTACAACCTGGTCAAGAGCGGTTCGCTGACGCTCAAGCCGGAGTACAACGGCGCGCTGCTGTCCTACCTGAACAAGACCGCCGCGCAGACCTCGACCAGCGAGGTGGACGCCGCGATCTCCGCGAAGCTGCCCTCGAACCTGGAGATCCTGACCCCCTCCAGCGCCGAGGACAACGACACGCTGACCCTCTCCAAGGAGGAGGCGTCCTCGCTCGGCCTGACCTCGGGCGCCACGATCACCGACTTCGTCGGCAAGCTGGCCGGCAAGTCGGTCGTCATCGGCGGCGCGCCCGAGTTCCAGACCAGGACCGAGGGCGTCGTCGGCCTGGAGAACACCTACGGCCTCAAGGCCTCGCAGGTCAGCTTCAAGTCCCTGGACGCCGGCGGCCCGCTCACCGAGAAGGCGCTGACCTCGAACGAGGTGAACGCGGGCGACCTGTTCACCACCGACCCGACCATCTCGCAGGGCGGCCTGCTCACGCTGGTCGACGACAAGAACATCTTCGGCGTGCAGAACGTGCTGCCGCTGATCAACAAGTCGGCGCTGAGCCAGACCGGCATCGACGCGCTCAACGCGGTGGACGCCAAGCTGGACAGCGCGGCGCTGCTGAAGCTGGACACCGACGTGCAGGTGGACAAGCAGGACCCGCTGACCGTCGCGAACACCTGGCTGCAGAGCGAGGGCCTGAGCTAGTCCCGCGTTCCCCTGTCCGGACCCCGTCGACTGGCGGGGTCCGGACGCCGGACGGACGCTGGAACCATGAGCGAAACCGGATCCGGCACCCGCATCGGCACCCCTCCCGGCGCTAGCGGCGTCCCCGGGCTGCCCGGCCCGCTGCAGCAGGTGGCCCGCAACGCCTGGCAGGCCGTGCTGATGATCGGCGTGGCCGCCATCGTGTTCGGCGTCGTCGCGCTGGTCTGGCCGCACGCCACGCTGCGCGTGATCGGCATCCTCTTCGGCATCTTCCTGCTGGTCAGCGGCATCATGCAGCTGGCGGCCGCGTTCGGCACACACGCCGAGACCTCGCTGCGCGTCCTCGCGTTCATCAGCGGCGCGATCTCGATCATGCTGGGCCTGTTCTGCTTCCGCGGCGCGCTCGAGTCGATCCTGCTGCTGGCCATCTGGATCGGCATCGGCTGGATCTTCCGCGGCGTCTCGCAGCTCGCCGCCGCG
>DASTAE010000035.1:0-25143 GCA_035712985.1 Actinospica sp. | reverse complement strand
GAGGCGGGGTGGTGGTCGTGGGCGGCCTCGCCCAGGTGGATCTCGACGTCGTCGCGGAGGGCGAAGGCGTAGCCGCCGCCGTGGTAGGCGCGGACGGTGAAGCCTAGGCGTCGATAGAAGTCCAGTGCGGCGGCTAGGTCGCGGACGGGGAGAATCGGCGATACCTGGTTCGCAGTGGCCATGACGCAAGCTTCGCACACGACGACGGATCGCGAACGGGACCACGGAGGATTGCATATGAAGATGTTTACGTACGATCGCAAGGAGTTTCGGATCCCGCACTTCGACAGCGTCGACGCGTTCGCCACGTTGATCGTGCAGGGGGAGCACTCGGGGAACGTGCGGGTCACCTGCCTGAGTGTCGAGGCGGGCGGCGTGATCGGGACGCATCCGGCCGTGGGCGGGCAGGTGTTCCTCGTCGTCGCCGGGTCCGGGTGGGTGTCGGGGGCCGACGGGGTGCGGCAGCCGATCGCGGCCGGGCAGGGGGCGCAGTGGGACGAGGGGGAGATCCACACGTCGGGGTCGGACGTCGGGTTTACGGCCATCGCCGTCGAGGGGCCCACGTTGGAGATCTTCGAGGAGAAGAAGTAGGGGAGACCGGGGTAGTCATGACCATCGAGATAGTCGAGTTCGATCCGGCGGCTGCCGAGGACGAGGTTGTCCAGGGGTGCTACGACGTCGATGTCGAGGCGTTCAGCACTGAATATCCGGATCGGCCGATTCCTTCTTTCGAACAGTACGCTGCGGGGCTGCGCAATCCGCAGTCGGTGCTGGGGCGGCGGCGGTTCTGGATCGGGCTGGAGCCTCGGGCGGGTGCTGCGGCGCGCGTCGTGGGTCTTGTATCGGCGGTTTTCGCCGAGGACGAGAACAAGCACGTGTCCGTCGTTCACACGCGAGTGGCGCCGAGGCGTCGGCGATTGGGCATCGGGACCGACTCGGTGCGGGCGGCGGTGGCTGCTGTACGCGAGTCGGGGCGTGGGCTGATCGGGTCTCAGGGCTTGAAGGCCGGAGGCGACGGCGAGCAGTGGGCCGCGGCGCACGGGTTCAGGCGGGTCAGCGAACTGGTTCTGCAGCGGTTGCGGCTCGATGAGTCGGCGTCGGTGCCGGAGGCGGCGCGGATGCCTGAGGATTCGGGGGCTTCGGCTAGAGCCTGCGGGCGAGGTCGGCGACCCGGCGGCCCAGGTGGCGGGCGGTCTCGGCGTCGGACTTGGCCACCGCGCCGGGGGGCAGGTCCACCGGGGTCTGGCCCGCGGCGCCCAGCGAGAAGCCCAGGCGGTTGAGGTCGTGTTCGGAGCCCGCGGAGCTGTTCCAGCCGGGGGGCAGGTCCAGGTTGAGCCAGTGCATGCCGTGCTGGGCGGCGAGGATGGCGAAGTACTGCAGGGTGTGCAGCTTATCGCCGCTCATGGCGCCGGACATGGTGAAGCCGGCGGCGAGTTTGCCGGACCACGCGCGGTTCATCCAGCGGGCGGATGTGGCCTCGGCGAAGGTGTGGAAGGCGGCGGAGGCCGAGCCCATGTACGTGGGGGCGCCGAAGACGATGGCGGTCGCCTCGTCCAGGTAGGACCATTCGTCCTCTGTGATGGTGTCCACCTGGATGAGCAGGGCTTCGGCGCCTGCTTCGATGGCGCCGTCGCGGGCGGCTTCGGCGAGCACGGCGGTGTGGCCGTAGCCGGAGTGGTAGGCGATGGCGACGACGTGGGGCTGGGTCACGAGTCGGCTCCCGGGAGTACGAGTTCGAGTTCGGCGGCGAGGTGGGCACCGTCGGCCGCGTGGCCGTGGGCCTGGATGTGGCCGTCGGGGCGGATCAGGTAGAACCCGGGGCGGGAACAGCCGGTCGCCTTGCGCGCGGCGCGGGGGGAGAGGACTACCGTGCGCACGGCGGGATGCGGGGAGGCGGCTTGCCCGCCGCTTTTGGTGACGGCCACGATCGTCCAGGTGGGAGGCTCGTCGGGGGTGCCGGTGATGCCCAGGCCGACGGCGGTCTCTCGGGGGAAGGCCATGCCGACCTTGAGGCGGCCGGGGACGCGGCTCAGGCGGACGCACGGCGGGTTGCCGCTCGGGGATTGGGTGGCGCGCGTGGGGGTGTAGGTCACGCGGCGGCCGGCCATCACCGGGATCACGTAGCGGGGGACGAGGCCCGTTCGCCGCATCAGGCGGAACGCCGCGTCTCGGAGGGTGATGCGCAGCCTGCTGTTCGCCATCCAGGCGCGGGTCTGCCGGTCGGTGTCGGCGATGATGCGGTTCGTCGCTTCTCCGCGTTCTGCTGTGTAGTCGGCGAGGAGCGTGGCTGGGGAGGAGTTGTCCAGGACGGCGGCTATCTTCCACGCCAGGTTGAAGGCGTCTTGGATGCCGTTGTTCATGCCCTGGCCGCCCGCCGGACTGTGTACGTGGGCCGCGTCGCCGACCAGGAACGCTCGGCCGCGCTGGTACTCCGACGCCTGCCTGGCGTGCACGCGGTAGACGGTCTGCCAGGTCGGTTCGGTGATGGTCACGCCGCCGGGGCCCCGTTCGTCGAGCACCTGCTGCATGAACTCGACGTCGATCTCGCGGTCGCGGCGGGGGAGGACGGCCAGGATGCGGAAGACGTCGTCGGGGAGCGGGGCGATCATCAGGCTGCCGGTGGGGCGCTGGTAGTAGAGGAGCCTGTTGCGGGGGAGGGTGTTCGGAGTCTGCTCGCAGACCCGCGCGTCCACCAGGGCGAATGCGAGTTCGTAGGTGCTGCCGTGGAAGCCGACGCCGATCAGGCCGCGTACGGTGCTGGACGCGCCGTCGGCCCCGATGACGAAGGAGGCGGCGACGCGCTCGACCGGGCCGCCGCCGGTGTGTTCGAGGATCGAGGTGAGGCGGTCGGCGGCCTCGATGCGTCCCGCGCCGTCGAGGTCGTCGAAGCCGAGGAGCCGCACGCCGCGCTCGACCTTGCCGCCGAGTTGGCGCAGCCGTTCGGCGAGGAGGCGCTCGGTCTCGTACTGCGGCAGGTGGCGCGGCTGCAGGCGCTCGGGGACCAGGAACGTGGCGAGGGGGTCGCCGCCGGAGTGGTACTCGGCGCCGGTGATCGGGATCGAGGCCTGATGGAGCTGTTCCGCGATGCCGAGGTCGGCGAGGATGTCGAGCGCGCGGGGCCACAGCGCCAGGGCACGGGGAACGCGCATCGGCTCCGGCTCGCGGTCGATCAGGCGCACGCGCAGGCCGCGGCGCAGCAGTTCGCAGGCGGTGAACAGGCCGACCGGGCCCGCGCCGACGACGAGGACGTCCAGTTCGGGGCGCCCGAATCCGGCCGATGCGGGAGCGGTCATCGCTCGTGACCGCCGACGCCGACCAGCGAGCCCGTGGCCTCGTAGCGCTCGCGCAGCCTGCGGGCCAGTTCGATGCGCTGGACCTTCATCGTCGCGGTGCGCGGCAGGTCGTCGAGCGGCATCTGCACCGGGTCGGCGAGCTGCGGGAACCTGGCCACGGCGCGGCGCCAGCGGTCCAGGTCCAGCGGCGCGTTGAGCTTGGTGCACACCACCGGCAGCGGCTCCTGGCGCGGGCCGGGGATGACCACCACCTCGATGAGCTCGTGCAGCTGGCCCATCACGGAGTCCTCGATCTCGAGCGTGCTGTCCACGTTCTCGATGACGTCCACCGCCCGGTCGAGCACGTGCACGCAGCCGCGCCGGGTGCGGAAGCCCACGTCGCCGGTGCGCCACCAGCGGCCGGTCTCCTCGGCCTGGTAGCGCGCCTCCTCGCCGAAGTAGTTGACGGCGCGTCCGTCGGCGCTGGCCTCGATGAATCCCGGGGTCTTCCTGCCCGGGCGCCGGCCGTTGCGCGGCACGACGCGGATGTGGGTGAGGCCCGGCATCGGGTGGCCGAGGCAGCGGCCGTCGGCCCCGGCGGCGTTGCGCGGGTTGTACCAGCGGCCGGTCAGCGGGCCGCACTCGCTCTGGCCGTAGATCTGGAAGAAGCGCGCGTTCTCGCGGCGGGTGCCGGACAGCAGCGTGTCGATCGTGCCCGGGTGGATCGCGTCGAAGGTGCCGCTGAACAGCTTGACGTTCTGCAGCGGATGCAGGGGGTGTTCGGCCAGCGCCTCCCACTCCACGTAGGAGTTCGGATGCGTCTCGACGACGCCGGGGCGGTGCTTGGCGAAGAGCTCCGCGACGAGCTCGGGATCGCCGTCGGCCATCACGATCGTGGGCATTCCCTTGGGCAGCGCGAGGGCCATCGCCATGAACATGCGCGAGTGCACGAACGAGACGTGCAGCGCGTACGGGCCGGGATCGCGGACCAGCTTCGCGAGCAGCGCCTGCGGACGCAGCCGGCCGGCCAGCGAGCGCGGCGTGTGCACGACGAGCTTGGGGATGCCGGTCGTGCCCGAGGTGTGCGTCATCAGCGCGGCGCTGTCCAGGTCCGGCGCGGAGAACCGGGGGACGGGGGCGCCGGCGAGCGTGCGGAGGCTGACGGTCGCCGCGTCCTCGGCCGGTCCTTCGCCCGCGATGAGCACCCCGGCGGTCAGCGCGTGCACGTCCTGGCCGGCCAGTTCGTTCTCGAGCTTGCCCGCGTCGGTGAGCAGGTACGGCGAGCGCAGCCGGCCGAGCAGGGCGGCGACGGTCTCGCCGGTCAGCGCGGGAGAGAGCATCGCGGGCACGGCGCCGATCCGGGAGGCGGCGACGGCGAGCAGGTAGATGTCGAAGTTGTGCCGCTTGTAGACGGCCACGTGCGTGCCCGGCCGCACGCCGGCCGCCCACAGGCGTCCGGCGAAGTCCTCGATCAGCGCGGCCAGCCGCGCCGTGGTCAGCTCGCGCCCGGCCTCGGGAGCGCAGTCCATGTCGTGGTCCAGCCAGAGCGGCGTGTCAGGGTGCTTCTTCGCGCACTCGGCCGGCAGCAGACCGAGGTGCAGCCCGCGCTTGCCCAGGGGGATGTGGAACACCGTTGCCTCCTCGAGGCGCTAGGAGTGGTTGGAG
Source organism: Actinospica sp. (assembly GCA_035712985.1). Classification (GTDB taxonomy): domain Bacteria; phylum Actinomycetota; class Actinomycetes; order Streptomycetales; family Catenulisporaceae; genus Actinospica. The sequence goes on along the minus strand of DASTAE010000035.1, from coordinate 20,206 downwards.
ATCGGAAGGCGGTCGAGCAGCAGGTCGGCGTCCCGCGCGGTCAGCCGGATGCCGAAGACCTCGCGCAACGTGCGCAGCAGGGTTGCGTCGCCGAGTTCGGCGCGCTCCACGGTGCCGTCGGCGTGCCGGGTGACCAGCTCGCGGTCGACGAGCGTGTGCCGCAGCCCGGGGCCGCCGCGCATGGCGATGAGCCGGCCGACGAAGGTGGAGCGCGGATGCGTGGCGGTGAAGTGGTTGGATACCTCGAAGTCGGGCCGGAAGTGCGTCTCGAAACGCCAGGCGTAGAGGTCGAACCAGCCGGTGTCCCGGTGCAGGGACTGGAGCACCCACTGCTCGCCCTCGTTGCGCAGCCGCCAGACCCAGCCGCCGCTCTCCAGCCGCGCGTCCGGGGTGAAGGCGATCGGCTCGAGCAGGCCCTCGTCGCCGAAGCCGACGTCGACGAGCCAGGGGCCTGATTCGGTGGTCACCCGGAGGAAGGCGTGCGCGCGGTAGCGGACCGCGGTGCCGCCGCGCCGCACCCGCGCGAGGTGTCGCTCGACCCGGAAGCCGAGCCGTTCCAGCACGGCCGCGAACAGCAGGTTGTGCTCGAAGCAGTAGCCGCCGCGCCCGGCGGACACGAGCTTGCGCTGCAGCGCCGGCGGGTCGAGCGGGATCTCCCGGCCGAGCGCCACGTCCACGTTCTCGAACGCGATCGCCGCCACGTGCGCCCGGTGCAGCGCGCGCAGGACCTCGGTGGTCGGCGCGGTCGATCCGGTGTGGCCGATCCGGGCGAGGTACGCGTCGAGGTCGAGGGCTTCGACGTCCCAGTCGGGCGGCGTGTCAACGAGCAGATGCGGTTCCCGCGTGTCCTGGACGGTCATGGCGGCCAAGCTCGCATCGGGCTCCGTGGCCGGTCAACGGGCCCTGCGACACTCCGTCAGGTCCCGGTCACCCTCCGACCTGACGGATTCGCAGGTACCTGACAGAGTGCGCGGCCGGGTGTCGCCCCCGTGCTCCCGGGCTTCGCAGAATCGCAGCGAAAGGAGGCGCGAGCCGATGATCGGGTCCGTAGACATCACACCGGCCGTGGTCACCCGTACGCGGTACGGGGATCTCGTCGGGGTGCGCGAGGGGGAGGTCGCGGTCTTCCGCGGCGTGCCCTACGCGGCGGCGCGGCGCTTCGGTTCGCCGCGGCCCGTGGCGCCCTGGGGGCGCCGGCAGGCGACGGAGTTCGCTCCGGCGTTCGTGCAGTCGGCCGACCCCGGCTCCGCCGAGGACGCGCTGTACGCCAACATCTGGACGCCGGACCTCGCGGAGCGGCTCCCGGTGCTGGTGTACGTCCACGGCGGCGGCTGGCAGGTCGGCGCGGGCAGCGTGCCCACCTTCGACGGCGCGCACCTGGCCTCGGCCGGCGAGCTCGTCGTCGTGAACTTCAACTACCGGCTCTCCGGCTTCGGCTGGGGGCTGCACGAGGAGCTCGCCGACCCTGAGACGGGGCTCTGCGCGAACTGGGGCCTGCAGGATCAGGCGGCGGCGCTCGCGTGGGTCGCCGAGAACATCGAGGCCTTCGGCGGGAATCCGGACGACATCACGCTCTGCGGAACCTCCGCGGGCGGGGCGACGGCCTGGCTGCTCGCGCTCCGCGCCGAGGAGCTCAAGATCAAGAGGCTGATCTCGATCAGCGCGGCGCACGCGGTCGCCCCGGCCACCGCGCTGACACCCGAGGATTCGCGGCGCGTGTACGAGGCGATCGCGGGCGGACTGGGCACGAGTGTCAGCGGGCTGCGGGACGTTCCCGCGGCGGCGTTCCACGAGGCCTGGTTGCGCACCTTCGCCGGGCAGCCCGACGAGCGCCTCGTGGCCAGCGGCCGGGAGTATCGCGGGCCGATCCGGGACGGGGTCACGCTGCCCGAGTACGCGCACGTCGCGGCCACTCCGTCCATGCCGATCCTGAGCATTCACAACAGCACCGAGGGCTCGTTCTTCACCGATCCGCTCTCGCCCTCCTTGCCGCCCGCGCCGCCCGCGCCGACCGATGAGGCGGAGTTGGTGCGCGCGGTGCGCGGCGTGCTGAAGAAGCTCTGGGCGCAGGTCCCGGAGGGCGCGAGCGAGGAGTGTGTGAAGAAGTACCGCGAGGCCGCCGAGGACGAGGGACTGCCGACGGATCCGCGCACGCTGTGGACCGAGGTGTGGGGCGACGCGCTCTTCCGGAGTCCGATCCTGCGGCTGGCCGAGCGGCATGAGCGCGAGGGCGCGACGCCCGGGTACGTCATGAGTTTCGCCCATCCGGTCCGCGCCCCGCACTACGGCACGCCGCACGACGCGACCTCGAAGTTCCTCTTCGGCACGCACGGCCACCCGGTGAACCTCGCGCAGTTCGGCGACGGGCCGCCGGAGCGGCGGGTGTCCGGGCTCTTCATGGAGTACGTCGCGGCCTTCTGCCGCGGCGGGGTGCCGCGGGCGGCCGGCGCGCCGGTCTGGCCGCCGTTCTCGGTGACCCGTCCCAGCACCCTGATCCTCGGCGGACCGTCCGTCGCCCGCGTCGGCGCCGTGCCGAAGCTTCGTCAGCTCGAGTTCTGGAGGGATGTCCCATGACCCAGCAGGTGGCGCTGGTCACCGGAGTCGCGGGGGCGGTGGGCACCGAGATCGCCCGCGGCCTCGGCCGGCTCGGGATCGCCATCGCGGCGGTGGACCGGCACGAGACGCGGCTGCGCGAGAAGGCCGAGAAGCTGGCCGCCGACGAGGTGGCCGTGCGGGCCTTCCCCGCCGACATCGGCCGTCCCGGGCCCGTGCAGTCCGTGGTCGCGAAGATCGAGGAGGAGATGGGCGAGATCGACTTTCTCGTCAACGCCTCCTGCGCGCAGCGGCCCGGGGACGTGTCCGAATACCGCTACGAGGACTGGCTGGAGACCTTCGAGGTCGGCGCGACCAGCGTCTTCCTGCTCTCCCAGGCCGTCGTGGGCCGGATGGTCCGGCGCCGCCGCGGCTCGGTGGTCACGGTGACCGCGGGCGCGGCCGCGCTGCCGCGCGCGGGCATGGCCGCCTGCTGCGCCGCGACCGCCGCGGCCGCGATGTTCACCCGCAGCCTCGGGCTCGAGGTCGCCGGGTACGGCGTGCGCTGCAACGTGGTCGCGCCGGGCTCGCTGGACACGGTCGCGGCCGGGGTCCCCGGCGCCGCCCCGCTCGGCACGCTGCACGGACGGCCCGGCCGCTTCCGGCTCGGCATCCCGCTCGGGCGCACCGCCCACCCGACCGACATCGCCGATCTCGTCTGCTTCCTGCTCTCGGCCAAGGGCTCGTACATCAACCTCCAGACCATCGGTGTCGACGGCGGCGCGGCCCTCGGCGCGATCGCGTGAAAGGAACGGCGACGATGACCTCCTCCCAGACCGCGGCGCCCCCGTCCGTCCGCCCCCTGCCGCGGGCGCTCGGCACCGGGGCCGCGACGGTGGCCGATACCCTGCGTCGGCGCGCCGCGAGCACGCCGGACCGCACGGCGTTCGTCTTCCTGACCGACGGCGAGGAGCCCGGCGGGCAACTCACCTACGCCGAGCTGCACCGGGCCGCGACCGAGCGCGCCGCCGCCCTGCGCGCGGCCGGCCTCGCCGGACGCAATGCGCTGATGCTCTACCCGGCGGGCCTCGAGTTCGTCAAGGCACTGATGGCCTGCATGTACGCGGGGGTGGCCGGGGCGCCGGTCCAGGTCCCCTCGCGGGAGAGCGGATACCAGCGGCTGAGCCGGATCGCCGCCGACGCCGGGGCGCCCGCGATCCTCACCGACTCCGAGACGCTGGAGCGGCTGCGGACCAAGTTCGACGGCCTGCGGCTGATCGCCACGGACGCGCCGTCCTCGGCCGGGGCGGCGGACGACGGCTTCGCGCCCGGACCGGACGATCTCGCCCTGCTGCAGTACACCTCCGGCTCGACCGGTGACCCCAAGGGCGTGATGATCTCGCACGCCAACTTCCTCGCCAACGCCGAGGAGACCGACGCGCTGTGGCCCTGCGGCGAGGGCGCGGTATTCGTGTCCTGGCTCCCGCACTTCCACGACATGGGCATGCTCTTCGGCATCATCGCGCCGCTGTGGGCGGGCGCGCCGTCCTACCTGATGGCCCCGGCCTCGTTCGTGCGCCGGCCGGGCCGCTGGCCGGAGGCGATGTCGCGGTTCCGCGGCACGCACACGGCCGGCCCGAGCTTCGCCTACGAGCTCTGCGTCCGCGAGGCCGCCGAGCAGGGAGTTCCGCGGGACCTCGATCTGCGCGCGTGGCGGGTCGCGGGCAACGGCGCCGAGCCGGTGCGATGGCGGGTCGTCGAGGACTTCACCGCGGCCTACGCCCCGGTCGGCTTCCGGCCGGAGACGATGTGCCCGGGCTACGGCCTGGCCGAGAACACGCTCAAGGCCAGCGGCAGCCCGACCGACCGCGCCCCGCTGGTGCTCTGGGTGGACCCGGACGCGCTGCGCCAGGGCCGCGTCGCGCACCTGTCCGAGCAGGACCCGGCCGCGCTCGCGCTGGTCGGCAGCGGCATCCCCGTCGCGGGCACCACGCTGCGCATCGTCGGCCCGGAGGACCTCATCCCGGTGCCCGAGGGCGGTATCGGCGAGATCTGGATCAGCGGGCCCTGCGTGGCCGGCGGCTACCTCGGACGCGAGACCGAGAGCGACGCGACCTTCCGCGCCCGGCCGAGCGACGAGCAGGGCCCCGACGCCCCGACCTATCTGCGCACCGGCGACCTCGGCTTCACGTACGAAGGCGAGCTCTTCGTCACCGGACGCATCAAGGATCTGATCATCCGCAAGGGCCGCAACTTCTACCCGCAGGACATAGAGACCGCCGTCGAGTCCGCCGAGCCCAAGCTCGGCGTGAACTGCTCGGCCGCCTTCTCGGTGGACGACGGGACCGCCGAGCTGCTGGTCGTCGTCGTGGAGGCCGGGGCGCGCACCTTCGCGGGCTACGGCGCCGAGGCGCTGCGCGAGCGGATCCGCGCCGCGGTCTACGAATCGCAGCGGCTGCACGTGGACGACGTGCTGCTGGTGCGCCGCGGCTCGTTGCCGAAGACCTCGAGCGGCAAGGTGCAGCGCCGCCGCTGCCGGCAGCTCTACCTGGACGGCGCCCTGGCCCTGACCTCGGAGGAGAACCGATGAACGCGATGCTGCGCACGCCGCCGGCCTCGGCCGGCTCGCGGATCCTGGGGGTCGGCGCGTACCGGCCCGCGCGGATCGTGGACAACGAGGAGATCTGCCGGCACGTGGACTCCTCGGACGACTGGATCCGGCGCCGCAGCGGGATCGAGGCGCGCCGTTTCGCGGGCCCGGACGAGTCCGTGATCAGCATGGGGGCCTCCGCCGCCGCGGCGGCACTGGAGCGGGCCGGGCTCGCGCCCGAGCTCGTGGACACGGTGCTGCTGGCGACCGTGTCCGACCTCGAGCAGTGCCCGGCCGCCGCTCCCCGGGTGGCCTCTGCGCTCGGCGCGGGCGGCGCCGCCGCGATGGACGTCGGCGCGGCCTGCGCGGGGTTCTGCTACGCGCTGGCCACGGCCGACTCGCTGATCCGCTCCGGCAACGCGCGGCACGTGGTCGTGGTCGGCTCGGAGAAGATGACCGACATCGTCGACCCGGCCGACCGGGGCACGGCCTTCCTGTTCGGCGACGGCGCGGGCGCGGTGGTGCTCGGACCGGCCGAGCGGCCCGGCGTCGGCCCGGTGGTCTGGGGCTCGGACGGCGACGGCGCACGGCTGATCCAGCACGACCACACCTGGGCCGAGCTGCGCGACGACCGCGGCCTGCCCTTCCCCACGCTGCGGATGGACGGCACCGAGGTCTTCCGCTGGGCCATGCAGATCGCGCCGAAGGCCAGCCGCGAGGCGATGGCGGCCGCCGGGGTCTCGGCCGAGGACATCGCGGTGTTCATCCCGCACCAGGCCAACGGCCGGATCATCGACGCCGTGGTCAAGGCGATGGGCCTGCCGGAGAACGTGGTGGTGGCCCGCGAGGTGACCAGCTTCGGCAACACCTCCGCCGCCTCCGTGCCGCTGGCCCTGGAGGACGCGGTCAGCCGCGGCGACCTGCCCAGCGGAAGCAAGGCCCTGATGGTCGGCTTCGGCGCGGGCCTGGTCTACGCGGCCCAGGTGGTCGAGCTGCCGTGACCGCGACCACCGAAACGCGCGCCGAGCCGGACACCGGCCGGACCGCGCGCCGCCTGGCCGAGCTGCGGGCGCGCCGCGCCGAGCTGGCCGAGCAGCGGGCCGGCGAGGCCGTGGAGAGGCAGCGGGCCAAGGGCAAGGCGACCGCGATGGAGCGGATCGGCATGCTGCTCGACCCGGGCTCCTTCGTCGAGCTCGACGCCCTGGTCCGGCACCGCAGCCACAGCTACGGCATCGACCGCACCCGGCCCTACGGCGACGGCGTGATCACCGGCTACGGGACCGTGGACGGGCGCCGGGTGTGCGTGTTCTCGCAGGACTTCACCGTGCTCGGCGGCAGCCTCGGCGAGGCCTTCGGCGAGAAGGTGCTCAAGCTGATGGACTTCGCCGTCCGCACCGGCTGCCCGGTGATCGGCATCAACGACTCCGGCGGCGCGCGCATCCACGAGGGCGTGGTCTCGCTGGCCTACTACGCGGAGCTGGTGCGCCGCGAGGTCGACGCGTCCGGGGTGATCCCGCAGATCTCCGTCATGGTCGGCCCCTGCGCGGGCGGCGCGGTCTACGCCCCGGCCATGACCGACCTCGTGGTCATGGTGGATCAGATCTCGCACATGTTCGTCACCGGCCCGGACGTGCTGCGCGCGGTCACCGGCCAGACGGTCAGCACCCAGGAGCTCGGCGGCGCGCTCAGCCACAGCACGGTCAGCGGCTGCGCGCACCACCTGGCCGCCGACGAGGCCGACGCCTTCGAGTACGTGCGGCTGTTCCTCGGCCACCTGCCCTCGAACAACATGGCCGATCCGCCCGAGTACGAGGCCGAACGCCGGCCCGAGCCGACCGCCTCGGACCTCGAGCTCGACGAGCTGATCCCGGACCGCGCCGCGCAGCCCTACGACATGCTGCGGGTGATCCGCGCGGTCGTCGACGAGGGCGAGCTGATCGAGGTGCACGGCGGTTTCGCCGGCAACGTGATCTGCGGTCTGGCGCGGGTGGACGGCCGCAGCGTCGGCGTCGTGGCCAACCAGCCGACGCACCTGGCCGGGGTGATGGACTACGACGGCGCGGAGAAGGCGGCGCGCTTCATCCGGATGTGCGACACCTTCCACGTCCCGATCCTGACGTTCGTGGACGTGCCCGGCTTCCTGACCTCGGTGGAGCAGGAGCGCGGCGGCATCATCCGGCGCGGCGCCAAGCTGCTCTACGCGTACTGCGAGGCCACCGTGCCGATGGTCACGGTGATCACCCGCAAGGCCTACGGCGGCGGCTACGGCGTCATGGGCTCCAAGCACCTCGGCGTGGACGTGAACCTCGCCTGGCCGACCGCGGAGATCGCGGTGATGGGCGGCGCGGGCGCGGTCAGCGTGCTGCACCGGCGCGAGCTGAAGGCGGCGCCCGATCCCGAGGCCGAGCGGGCCCGGCTGGTGGCCGAGTACGAGGAGTCCATGTGCACGCCGTACCTCGCGGCCGAGCGCGGCTACGTGGACGAGGTGATCCTGCCGCACGAGACCAGGATCCGGGTCGCCGCCGCCTTCGCGGCGCTGCGCGACAAGCGCGCCGTCCGACTTCCAAGAAAGCATGGGAATATTCCGCTATGAGTATCAGAACGCTGGATGGCTTCGAGGTGCGCGGCAACCCCACGGACGAGGAGCTGCTCGCCGCCGTGACCGCGCTGCTCGCCTCCTTCGCCGCCGCCGAGCGCGCCCGCCGCCGCCCGACCGGGCCCCGCTGGCGCGGCCGGCCGGCCGCCCTGCCGCCGGACCGCGGTCCGGACGGCTGGCGGCACAGCACCTGGACCTGAACCCACCCACCCGGGAGAGCCGATGCACCACGTACTGGACGAGATCCGCTCCGCGCCCGCCCGGCAGCAGCCGGACTGGTCGGACCGCGCCCGGCTTGATCGGGTGGTCGAGGAACTGCACACCCGGCGCCCGCTGGTCGGCGCGCACGACGTACGTACCCTGAGCTCGCTGCTGGCGCTGGTCGCCGAGGGCCGGGCCCTGGTGGTCCAGGCCGGCGACTGCGCCGAGGACCCGCAGGAGTGCGGCGCCGCCGACGTGGCCCGCAAGCGCGCGCTGCTCGACCTGCTGGCCGGCACCATGCGGATGGCCGCGCACAAGCCCGTGCTGCGCGTCGGCCGGATCGCCGGGCAGTACGCCAAGCCGCGCTCCAAGCCGGTCGAGGACGTCGGCGGCCTGTCGCTGCCGCCGTACCGGGGGCACATGGTCAACCTGCCCGAGCCGACCGCCGAGCGCCGCGAGCCCGATCCCGAGCGGATCCTGGACTGCTACGCCGCGGCCGACCTGATCGTGAACCGGCTCGGCTGGTGGGGCCGCCGCGAGCCGCTGCTCGACGCGGCCGTCTGGACCAGCCACGAGGCGCTGCTGCTGGACTACGAGTGCCCGATGCTGCGGCAGACCAGCGCCGGGGGACTGCTGCTCACGTCGACGCACTGGCCGTGGATCGGCGAGCGCACCCGGCAGCCCGACGGCGCGCACGTGGCCATGCTCTCCCGCGTGGTCAACCCGGTGTCCTGCAAGCTCGGGCCCGGCACCGGCCCCGAGGAGGCGCTCGAGCTGTGCGCGATCCTCGACCCGCACCGCGAGCCGGGCCGGCTCACCTTCATCGCGCGGATGGGCGCCGATCGGGTCGCCGACCGGCTGCCCCCGCTGGTGCGCGCCGTGCGTGAGGCCGGGCACCCGGTGATCTGGCTCTGCGACCCCATGCACGGCAACACCCTGACGAGCCCCGACGGCTTCAAGACCCGCTACACCGAGACCGTGATCCGCGAGGTGCGCGGCTTCCAGTGGGCGGTCAACCGGGCCGGCGGCGTGGCGGGCGGCCTGCACCTGGAGACGACCCCGGACTCGGTCACCGAGTGCGTGCACGACGGCTCCGAGGTCGAGCGGGTCGGCCACAAGTACACCAGCCTGTGCGACCCCAGGCTCAACCCCGTCCAGGCGGTCCAGGTGGCCGCGGCCTGGCAAGGCTAAGGAGAGTTCTGATGGAGATCTCAGCGGAGAACCCCGGCGTCGCGATCGTCACCGGCGCGGCGAGCGGGATCGGCGCGGCCGTGGCCCGGGTGCTGGCCGCCCGCGGCACGGCGGTCGCGGCGGTGGACCGGGACGCCGAGCGGCTGCGCGAGTCGGTCGGCAAGATCGCGGCGGAGGGCGGCCGGATCGAGGCGGTGGCCGCCGACGTCACCGACCCGGCCGAGGTGGAGGGCGCCGTGGACCGCGCGGCCGAACTCCTCGGCCCCGCCGACTACCTGGTGAACGCGGCCGGCATCCTGCGCACCGGCACGGCCGTGGAGCTGACCGAGCGGGACTGGAGCGAGACCCTGGCGGTCAACGCGACCGGGGTGTTCCTGATGTCCCAGGCCGTGGTGCGCCGGATGCTGCCGAGGCGCAGCGGCGCGCTGGTCACGATCGTCTCGAACGCCGCCGGGACCGCGCGGGTGGCCATGTCGGCGTACGCGGCGTCCAAGGCGGCGGCCGAGATGTACACCAAGTGCCTGGGCCTGGAGGTCGCCGGGCACGGGATCCGCTGCAACCTGGTGGCCCCCGGCTCGACCGAGACCCCGATGCTCGTCGGCATGTGGTCCGACGAGACCGGCCGGGACGCCACGATCAACGGCAGCCTGGAGAGCTACAAGGCCGGCATCCCGCTGCGCAGGCTGGCCGATCCGCGCAACATCGCCGACGCCGTCGCCTTCCTGCTCTCGGATCAGGCCTCGCATATCACGATGCACACTCTGACGGTGGACGGCGGTGCGACGCTCGGTGTCTGAGAACTCGACCGGTATGCCCAGGATCGAGGCGTACCCGCTGCCCACGGCGCAGGACCTGCCGCCGAACACCGCCCGCTGGACCGTCGACCCCGCGCGCGCCGCGCTGCTCGTGCACGACATGCAGCGCTACTTCCTGCGCGCGCTGCCCGAACCGCTGCGCGGACAGCTGATCGCGAACGCGGCCCGGCTGCGCGACGCGTGCGCGGCGGCCGGAATGCCCGTCGCCTACACCGCGCAGCCCGGCGACATGACCGAGCGCCAGCGCGGGCTGCTCAAGGACTTCTGGGGCCCGGGGATGACCGCGACCGCCGAGGACCGCCAGGTCGTCGAGCCGCTCGCGCCCGCGCCCGAGGACTGGCTCCTGACGAAGTGGCGGTACAGCGCCTTCTTCAACTCCGACCTGCTGGACCGGCTGCGCGCCGACGGACGCGACCAGCTCGTCATCTGCGGCGTGTACGCGCACGTCGGAGTGCAGACCTCCGCGGTCGAGGCCTTCTCCCACGACCTCGAGACCTTCCTCGTCGGGGACGCGGTCGCCGACTTCTCCGAGGGCTACCACCGGGCCGCTCTCACCTACGCCGCCGAGCGCTGCGCGGTGGTCGCCACGACGGACCAGGTGCTGGAGGCGGTGCGCTGTGCGCAGCTTGTTGGATGAGATCCTGGCCGAGGAGCCGCCGCCGTTCGCGCTCATCCACCGCGACGGCGGGCTGGAGGTGCTGATCGGCGAGGTCGGCGAGTATCCGAGCCTGGCCGAACTCCCGCTCTCCTGCGACGCGGAGGGGCACGACCTGCTCGCTCTCGTGCCGTTCCGGCAGATCGCCGAGCGCGGATTCGAGTGCGTGGACGACAACACGCCGCTGCTCGCGCTCAAGGTCACCGCGCAGGCCGCCGTCCCCGTGGACGAGGCCCGCGCGCGCATCCAGGACGTGCCCTGCGAGCTCTCGGCCGAGGGCTTCGACATCGACGACGAGTCCTACGCCGCGATCGTGCGCGACGTGCTGGAGAACGAGATCGGCCGCGGCCTCGGCGCGAACTTCGTCATCAAGCGCACCTACGAGGCGCGCATCGCCGGCTTCGGGCCGCGCGTCGCGCTGAGCCTGTTCACGCGGCTGCTCGCCCAGGAGACCGGGGCGTACTGGACCTTCCTCGTGCACACCGATCGCGGAACCCTGATCGGCGCCTCGCCCGAGCGGCACGTGGGCCTCGACTCCGGCGTGGCGAGCATGAACCCGATCAGCGGCACGTACCGCTACCCGGCGGCCGGCCCGGACCTCGACGGCGTGCTGGAGTTCCTCAACGACCCCAAGGAGATCGACGAGCTGTACATGGTCGTCGACGAGGAACTGAAGATGATGTCGCTGGTCTGCGACGGCGGCGGCCGGGTCACCGGCCCGCGGCTGAAGGAGATGGCGAAGCTCGCGCACACCGAGTACTTCATCGAGGGCCGCAGCGGCCTCGACCCGCGCGAGCTGCTGCGCGGCACGCTGTTCGCCCCGACCGTGACCGGCAGCCCGCTGGAGAGCGCGTGCCAGGTCATCCGCAAGTACGAGCCCGAGGGCCGCGGCTACTACGCGGGCGCGATCGCCCTGTTCGGCCGGGACGAGGACGGCCTCGCCGCGCTGGACTCCGCGATCCTGATCCGCACCGCGCAGATCAGCCCGGCCGGCGCCCTGCGCCTCGGCGTCGGGGCGACCCTGGTCCGCCACTCCGGTCCGGAGCGCGAGGTCGCCGAGACCGCCGCGAAGGTCGCCGGGCTGCTCGGCGTGCTCCGCGGCACGTCGGCGAACGCGGCGCCCCGGGACGCGGCGGCGGCCGGCTTCGCGCGGCATCCACGGGTGGCCGCGGCGCTGGACAACCGCAACGATCGTATCTCCGAGTTCTGGCTCACCCCGACGTACGCGCGGCGGCGCGCGCTGCCCGGGCTCGAGGGCCTGCGGGTCCTGGTCGTGGACGCCGAGGACACCTTCACCGGCATGCTCGGCGACGAGCTGGCCGCGATGGGGCCCGACATCACCGTGCGCCGCTTCGACGAGTGCTCGCCGAACGACGTGTTCGACTTCGACTTCACCGTGCTCGGCCCAGGGCCCGGCGACCCGCGCGAGACCGCGCACCCGAAGATCCGCCGCCTCGACGACACGGCCGCGCTGCTGCTGCGCGAGCGCCGACCCTTCCTCGCCGTGTGCCTGAGCCACCAGGTGCTCAGCCGCAGGCTCGGCCTCGACCTGCGGCGGCTGCCGGTGCCGAACCAGGGCCTGCAGCGCGAGATCGAGTTCTTCGACGGCCCCGAGCGGGTCGGCTTCTACAACTCCTTCGCGGCGCACGCGCCCGCCGACGGCTTCCGCGCCCCGGGCGTCGGCCCGGTGATCGTCAGCCGCGATCCGTCCACCGGCGAGGTGCACGGCCTGCTCGGGCCGCGCTTCGCCTCCACCCAGTTCCACGCCGAATCGCTCCTCACCATCGAGGGTCCGCAGATCCTCGGCGGACTCGTGTTGCGCGCCCTCAGCGGCGCCTGAACAACGATCGGAGATTCGCCCGTGAACGACCACAGAGAAGGCGCCCCGTCGGGCGCGCACCGGATCGTCATCGTCGGCGGCGGCATCTGCGGCCTGGCCACGGCTCTGGCCGTGGCCAGGCGCGGGCACGCCGCCGTGGTGCTGGAGCGGGCCGACCGCTTCGCCGAGATCGGCGCGGGGATCCAGATCGCCCCGAACGGCATCCACGCCCTGAGCCGGCTCGGGCTCGACGCCACGACCTCGCCCATCACATCCCTGATGGACGAGCTCAGATTCATGGACGGTGTGAGCGGCGAGCACGTGGCGAGCATGGCGCTCACCGAGGAGTACCAGAAGCGCTTCGGCTACCCCTACGTCGTCGTGCACCGCGCCCAGCTGCACGCCGAACTGCTCGCCGCGTGCCAGGACTCCCCGCTGATCGAGTTGCGCACGAACGCGGCGGTCACCGGCTACCGGATCACCGGGTACGGCGCCGCGGCCCTGCTGCGGGACGGCGGGACGGTCGCCGGCGCCGCCCTGGTCGGCGCCGACGGCCTGCACTCCGCGATCCGCCGCCAGATGATCGGCGACGGCGACCCGATCGTCTCCGGGATCACGGTCCACCGTGCCGTCGCGCCGATGGAGGCCGTCCCCGCGGATCTGCTGCTGCCCGCCGCGGTCACCGCGTGGGCCGGGCCGAAGTGGCACCTCGTGCACTACCCGATCGCCGGAGGCCGCCTGCTGAACCTGGCGATCAGCCTCGACGACGGCGCCACCGGGCGCTACGCGGGCCGGCCGATCGCGGGAGACGAGGTGCTCGCGCGCTTCCCGGGCGCCTGCGAGCAGGTCGAGCGGCTGCTCGCGCTCGGCCGGGACTGGAAGACCTGGATGCTGATGGACCGCGAGCCGGTGCAGCGCTGGACGGACGGGCCGGTCGTGCTGATCGGCGACGCCGCGCACCCGACGCTGCACTACGCGGCGCAGGGAGCCTGCCAGGCGCTGGAGGACGCGGTGCTGCTCGGCTGCCTGCTCGGCGGCAGCGCGCCGGAGGACTTCCCGACCCGCTTCATCGAACTCAATAAGCTGCGACGCGACCGCACCGCGCGGGTGCACGCGCTCGCGCACCGGACCATCGAGATCTGGCATCCGGCCGGCGAGGCTGCCCTGCGGCGCAACCGGAAGTTGGCGGGGCTGACCGGCCAGGACATGCAAGAGTTCATCGACTGGATGCATTCCCCGCAAAGCGGCTCGTTGGACGAGTTCGAATATCAGTCGTCCTTCACCGTCCATTCCTAGGATACTCATAGTACGGAGATGGGAATGACGGTAAATTGGCGGTGTCCGGCGAGTGCGCCGGAGTTTCGAGTTTCTACTGTGAGGGGGCCTCATGGCGACCGAAGAGACTGAGCGCGCGGCCGCTCGGCGCCGGAACCTGGCCGACGGGACGATCGATTTCACGGCGATGTACGCCACCCACGACGCCTTCGAGCGCGACCTGCGCCGGCTGACCGAGGCCGTCGCCGCGGGCCGGGCCCAGGCGCCCGGCGTCGTCGCGGGCTGGGATTCGTTCAAGCACCAGTTGCACATCCATCACACCGCCGAGGACGCGACCCTGTGGCCCGCGCTGCGCCGCAAGGTCACCGAGCCCGACGAGGTCGAGGTCATCGACGCGATGGAGCGGGAGCACGGCCGGATCGACCCGCTGCTCGCCGCGGTGGACGCCGGTTTCGCCTCGGGAGATCAGGTCGGGCTCGCGGAAGCCGCGACCGAGGCCGCCCAGGCGCTCGGCGGGCACATGGCGCACGAGGAGGCGGCCGCGCTCCCGCTGATCGAGGCGCGGCTGACCAAGGCCGAGTGGAACGAGTTCCCCCGGTACTCGCGGAAGATCAACAGCCTGAGCCGGGGCCTGGAGTTCCTGCCCTGGATGCTGGACGAGGCGGAGCCCGAGCTCTATCAGAGCGCGATGCGGATCCTGCCGGCCCCGGCGCGCGGGATCTACCGGCGGGTCATGCTGCCGCGCTACCGGCGCAGGGCCTACTGGAGGTAGTCCGCCGCGGTGGTCGGGGGACGGCACCGTCCCCCGATCGCCGCTGGTCAGCGCAGGGCCCCCGCCTGCTGGGACCCTGGGCTGACCGCGCCGACCTCGTAGGCGTAGATGACGGCGTGCACGCGGTTGCGCAGCCCCAGCTTGGCGAGCAGCCGTTGGACGTGGGATTTGACGGTGTGCTCGCTCAGCGAGAGCCGCTCGGAGATCTCGGCGTTGCTCAGACCGCGGGCGATCAGCCGGAGCACCGCGGCCTCGCGCCGGCTGAGGCAGGACTGGGACCGGTCGAGCGGGCGGCGACCGGGGTGGTGCTCCCGTTCCACGGGATGGCGCTGGTCGGCAGGGGTGGGTTCGGTCGGCGGTGAGCTGTCGTACTGCGGGTTCATCGCGCGCCTCCCTGCCCGGGTTTCGCGCCCCGGGCAGCTAAGACTTACACTGATCTTATTTCTTAGCTATCAAGATACCTAGAATCTAAGAGGCATCGTCGGGGGGTGTCAAGGTCATCCGGGGGTGCGGCACCGTACCGCGCGCCCCTGCCGGTCCGCCGGCCCGCACCGCTCAGGCCGCCCGAGCGGGCGCGGGAGCCGGCACGTCCAGCGCGCGCACCGCGTGCGCCGCCGAGGCCAGGGTGATGTGCCGGTGCCAGCCGCCGTAGGAGCGGCCGGTGAAGTCCCGCACCCCGACCGTGTCGGCCACCTCGTGCAGATCCCGGTGCACCCGGCCGGGCAGCCGGGTCAGCCGCACCAGCGCGGGCAGCTCCGCGGGGGAGCGGTCGGTGAGCCAGAACTCCTCCCCGCCGCCGTGCCGGTCGCCGGCCACGCTCAGCAGGTGCAGCTCCGCGGGCTCGGCCCGGCGCGAGGCGGGCCGCTCCAGCTCCACCCGGATCGCGGCGGCCATCCCGCCGCGGGCCCGGCCGCCGGCCTCGTGGTTGCGGTACGCCACCGGGCGCAGCAGCGTGCGGGCCACCTTGGTGATCGTGCGCGCGGCTTCGGGCTGGGTGCTCCAGCGGGCGAGCGCCGCGTCCACCGCCGTCAGCCGCATCCCGCCGGAGACCCGCGCGAGGAAGGGCACGTCGGCCGACAGCAGCCGGCGCACCACGGCCGCCGCGTTCATCGTCCGCCCGTCGACGATCACCGCGCGCTGCGGCAGCCGCCAGTCCCGCGCGGTCTCGACGCAGGCCTCCGCGGTGCACTCCTCGAGGCTCGCCGCGCCGACCCGGTCCGGTATCAGGGCCCGGCGACGGCGCGCGCCGTCCTCCAGCCAGGGCCCGGACAGGTGCAGCCGCCAGTTCACCGGGCAGCTGAAGTCCTCGGACGCCGCCCACACCCCGACCGCCTGCTGGGCGTTGAGCACCCGGCCGAGCTCGGGCACGAACCTGCGGTCCACGCCGATGGAGTTGGTGCCCGTCTTCGGGATGATCATCGGCGCGGCCACCCAGGCCTGCGGCCGGGCGCCGTCGTGCACGAACTCGGCCAGGGCGCGCCGCATCGGCGCCCAGTCCCAGGTGGAGGAGCAGACGAAGTGGTGCAGCCGCTGCTCCACCTCGGGGCCGCCGAACAGCGCGGCGATGTTCCTGATCGATTTGCGGCCCTGCGCCGCGAGCAGGCCGAGCAGGTAGTCGGTGCCGCGGTTGCGCTGGTCACTGCGCGGCAGCGAGGAGAACAGCTGCGCGCACAGCGCCGCGTAGGCCGAGCCGTCCTGCGCGATCAGCGCGGTGGCGGGCTCGGACACAGATCTGAGCATGGGATCCCCCGGTCACTCTCGAAGGTGAGGTGAGTCGACGCCACCGATTGTTTCCGAGCCATCACGCGCCTGCCCAGATCGGCGCCGCACCACATTTCGGCGCGCAATGGTGGGCATCTCGGCAAGATTCCCTCGCAGGTATGAACTTCGCCGGTGAATTAACCCGTCGGCAACCCCGATATCAGGCCGGATCCATGTCAGAATATTGTTTTCCATTCAACTGACTTTTGAGTAAGACGGACTTGACACAGTGTTCGCCGGAGCCTCGTACGGCCCGCGCGGGCCGACCCATAATCGCTGCCATGACAGCCGCCATCACCCCCGCCGTGGGCATTCTGGGCACCGGCGCCTACCTGCCGGCCGACGTCATCACCAACGAGGAGGTCATGGCGAACGCGGGAGTGACCGAGGAGTGGATCCTGCGCAAGACCGGCATCCGCACCCGCCGCCGCGCCGCGCCCGGCGAGGCCACCTCCGACCTCGCCTTCCACGCCGCCGAGCAGGCGATGGCCGACGCCGGACTGCGCCCGGACCAACTCTCGCTGCTGATCGTCTCGACCATCACCCCCGACGGGCTCGGCCCGTCCACCGCCGCGATCACGGCCGGCCGGCTCGGCTGCCCGCTGCATACGGCCGCCTTCGACGTGAGCGCCGCGTGCAGCGGATTCCTCTACGCGCTGACCGTGGCCCGCCGCTACCTGGAGGCCGAGGGCGGCTACGGCCTGGTGGTCGCCGCCGACGCGTACACCAAGTTCGTCAACCCCGCGGACAGGCGTATCGCCGTGCTCTGGGGCGACGGCGCCGGGGCGGTCGCGCTCGGCCCCGCGGAGCCCGGCACCGGTGTGCTGCGCACCCGGCTGATGAGCGACGGCACGAAGTGGGACCTGGCCGGCGTGCGCGGCGGCCTGACCAGGAACCCGGCCACCCACGCCACCGTCGACGCCGGCCTGCACTACATGCACATGAACGGCCGCGAGATCGCCGAGGTGCTGACCACCACCGTGCCCCCGGAGTGCGCGCGCTTCCTCGAGGAGTGCGAGGTCGCCCCCGAGGACATCGCCCACCTGATCCCGCATCAGGGCAACGCGAACCTGGTGGCCGGGCTGCCGCCGATGCTCGGCCTGGAGAAGTCCCGGCTGCACGTGAGCGCCGACCGCTACGGCAACACCGGCTCGGCCTCGATCCCGATCACCCTGCACGAGGCGCGCGCCGAGGGCGCGTTCCAGCCCGGCGAACTGCTCCTGCTGGCCGCCTACGGCATCGGCGTCACCCTCGGCTTCGGCCTGCTCCGCTGGTCGTAAGGGGGTCCGAGTGGTGAGGGCCCCCGCCAAACCCTGAGAAAGGACTTGAGCCCCATGACGACGATCGACGTCGACGCCTACCTGGAGCGGATCGGGGCCGCGCGGCCCGCGCGGCCTGACTACGCGAGCCTGTGCGACCTGGTCGAGCGGCACATGATGACGATCCCCTTCGAGACCCTCGACTTCACGCTGCGCGAGATCCCGAGCATCAAGGACGAGGACGTCTTCGACAAGCTGGTCACCCGGCGGCGCGGCGGCGGCTGCGGGGAGCTCAACTCCGGCTTCCGGATGCTGCTCGACGCGCTCGGCTACCGGGTCACGCTGCTCGGCGGCCGGGTGCTGCACAACGGCAAGGATTCCTTTCACGGGCTCTACAACGGCCACGCCGTGCTGCGCGTCGAGCTGGACCGCCCCTACATCGTCGACGTCGGCTTCCGCTGGTGCCCGCGCCGCCCGCTGCGGCTGGACGCGCGCGGCGTGCAGCAGGACCCGCACGGCGGGTACGAGCTCGTCTACACCCCGGACGGCGACATCGAGATGGTGCACGACGGCGTGACTCGCTGGCGGATCGAACTGCACCCGCGCGAGCTCGACGACTTCGCAGCCACCATGTGGTTCTGCGCCACCTTCCCCGGCGTGCCCGGCGCGGGCCAGCTGTGGGCCTCGATCGTCACGGAGCACGGGCGGATCTCCATGTTCAACCGGGTGCTGACCGAGTACGCCGACGGCGAGCGCGTCTCCTCCCGGGTGCTGGCCGACGACGCCGAGTTCCTCAAGGTCTTCGAGGACACCTACGGCATCAAGCTCGACAAGGTGCCGGACCTGCCGGTCACCACCGAAGGCGTGTGAGAGGAAACATGACCATGGAAAAGGTCCGCTGGGGCGTGCTGGCGTCCGCGACGTACGCCGACGTGGCCGTGCTCGCGAACGCGCAGTCCGCGACCACCGAGTTCGTCGCGATCGCGAACGCCGACGGCGGCGAGTCGAGCCGGCACACCGAGGGCTACGGCCTCGCGAAGAACTACGACACCTACGAGGAACTGCTCGCCTCGGACGACATCGACGCGGTCTTCATCGCGCTGACGCCGAACCTGCACGCCGAGTGGGCCGTCAAGGCGCTGCAGGCGGGCAAGCACGTCCTGGTCGAGAAGCCGCTCGCGCTGACCGCCGCGGACGCGAACCGCGTGTTCGACGCCGCCGAGGCCGCCGGCAAGATCGCCGCCGAGGCGCTGCTCTACCAGTTCCACCCGCGTACGCAGCTGCTGCGCGACCTCGTCGCCGAGGGCCGTATCGGCAAGCTGCAGTACATCTACAGCGGCTGCACTGCGACGGTCCCGCCGACCTTCTACCGGCGCGACAAGGCCATCGGCGGCGGCGCGATGCTCGACCTCGGCGTCTTCCCGCTGAGCGCGGTCCTGCTGTTCGCGGGCGCCCCCGAGCGCGTCTACGCCGAGCAGGCGCTCGGCGCGGGTGGCGAGGATGTCAGCTTCGCGGCCACGCTGCGCCTCGCCGACGGCGTGCTGGCCCAGTTCGAGGCGGGCCAGGAGGTGGCGCGCGGCGACGACCTGCAGATCGTCGGCACCCTCGGCCGGCTGATCGTCAAGGACCCCTGGTTCCACCGCCCGGAGAATGTCGAGCTCAGCCTGCAGGGACCGCCCCCGCACGGCGAGCCGCAGAGCGAGCTCATCCCGGTCGATCCCGACGGCAAGCTCGGCATCGGCCTGCCCTACGCCGTGGCCCGCTACCCCTTCGACGCCTTCTCCACGGCCGTGGCCACCGGCGGCTCGCTGCCCTTCGGCCGAACGGACGCGGTGAACCGGGCGCGGGTGGTCGAGGCCCTGTTCGAGTCGGCCGAGCACGGCCGCGCCGTGGCACTGACCTGCGAGAGCTGACTCTGCGCGACTTCCGGTCGGGAGTGTCGCCGTCTCATGGGACAATCATGACCATGCAGACCGCGACACTTCTGGACGGTAAGGCCGCGGCGGCCGAGATCAAGCGTGAGCTCGCCGTGCGGGTGGCGGCGCTCAAGGCTGCGGGCGTGGAGCCCGGGCTGGGTACGATCCTGGTCGGGGACGATCCGGGTAGCCGATCGTATGTGGCGGGTAAGCATCGCGACTGTCAGCAGGTCGGGATCGCCTCGATCCGGATCGAGTTGCCCGCGGACGCGTCGCAGGCCGATGTGGAGGCCGCGGTGCTGCGGTTGAACGCGGACCCGGCGTGCACCGGGTTCATCGTGCAACTGCCGTTGCCGGCGCACATCGACATGCACGCGGTGCTCGACCTGGTCGATCCGGTCAAGGACGCGGACGGGTTGCATCCGACGAACCTCGGCCGGCTGGTGTTGGTGGCGGACGCGCCGTTGCCGTGTACCCCGCGTGGGATCATCGACCTGCTGCGCCGCAACGACGTGCCGATCACCGGGAAGCAGTTCTGTGTGATCGGCTGCGGGATCACGGTCGGGCGTCCGCTGAGCCTGATGCTGACCCGTCCTTCGGAGCACGCCACCGTGACGCTGTGCCATGAGGCCACGCAGGACGTCGCGGCGCATGCCCGGGTCGCGGATGTGGTCGTGGCGGCTGCGGGGGTGGCGCATCTGGTCAAGCCGGACTGGATCAAGCCGGGTGCCACGGTGCTGTCGGTGGGTCTGACCCGCACGGTCGAGGGGATCCTCGGCGATGTGCACCCGGATGTGGCCGGGGTCGCCGGAGCGATGTCCCCG
>DASTAE010000034.1:0-2722 GCA_035712985.1 Actinospica sp. | reverse complement strand
GGCGATCGCGACCGGCAGCCGCTCGCCGCGCCGCTGCGCGACGGCGTAGTGGTTGGTCGAGTCCTTGTGGATCTGCCAGTGCATGCCGACGGTGCGCTCGTCGTGCCGCTGCAGCCGGTAGAGCCCGAGATTGCGCACGCCGGTCTCCGGGTGCTTCGTGTGCGTCAGGCCCAGGTTGAAGAAGGAGCCGCCGTCCTGCGGCCAGGTGTGCAGCGCCGGCAGCAGGTTGAGGTCCACGGCGTCGCCGGTCAGCACGACCTCTTGGCAGGGCGCGGTCTTCACCCGCTTCGGCGGCACGGTGCGCAACTGCGCGGCCTTGCCGAGCGCCTCCTTGAAGCCGGACAGGCCCTGCGGCATCTCCGGCTTGAGCAGGCCGCCGATCCGCTCGCCGATCTCGTCCAGGCTGTCGAGCCCGAGCGCCATGCACAGGCGCTTCTCGCTGCCGAACACGTTCATGGCCAGCGG
This sequence comes from Actinospica sp., assembly GCA_035712985.1. Taxonomy (GTDB): domain Bacteria; phylum Actinomycetota; class Actinomycetes; order Streptomycetales; family Catenulisporaceae; genus Actinospica. The sequence goes on along the minus strand of DASTAE010000034.1, from coordinate 2,257 downwards.
CAGCCTGGAGCCCTTGACGTTCTCGAACAGCAGCGCGGGGCCCGGCTCGCCGTTCACCCGCGACTTCTGCACCCGGTCGGTGATCTCCCCGACCTCGAGGTACGGGTCTACCTCGGCGCGCACGCGGCGCAGCTCGCCCTCCTTCTCGAGGGCTTTGAGGAAGGATCGGAGATCTTCATAGGCCATGTATCCCAGTATCGGGTACCGCCTACTCCCGTATCTCGACCAGGTCGCCATAGTGCAGGAAACGGTAGAAGTACTCGGCGCTCGCCCACGACAGGTGTATGCAGCCGTGCGAGCGCACGTCGACGGGGTCCTCGTGGAACGCGTCGCCCTCGTAGAAGTAGATGCTGTACGGCATCGGGGCGTCGTAGGTGTTGGACCAGCCGTCCACGACCTTGTAGAAGACTCGGAAGTTGCCCGTCGGAGTCGGCAGGCTCGCGCGGCCGGTGGCGACCGCGACCGGGCCGTAGACGACGCGGCCCCCGCGCATCAGCCACGCCTCCTGCCGCGAGAGGGAGACGCAGGCGGCGGCGCGGGCATCGCAGGGCACACCCGATCTGCGCAGCGCGGCGGCCTGGGTCACCGGGGTGCTCCGCAGCACCGCGGCGACCACCTTGAGCCGCTGCGTGGCCACGGTCCTCTCGACGGGCTTTCGGACCGTCAGCAGCGGATGGACGTCCGCGACCGCCCGGATCCCGGCAACGGAGGAGGTCGCCGCCGAGGCGTGCGGCGCCAGCGCGGCGGTCACCGCGGCGACCGCCAGCGCCGAGCTCACGGCGAGCGCGGGAAGGGAACGACGGATCGCGGACACTGGCGACTCCCCTGGTCGGAGAAGGGCGCGCTTGCTTACCCCTTAGTGGTAGCCCTCTGCGATGCGTCCGAACCCTGGCGAACGGGTGATTTGTCGTACTTCCGGAGTGTCAGCCTTGCGCGAGGACCTTCCGGTTGACCTCGCGCACCGCCGGAGCCAGCTCCGGAAGCTCGACGACCGCCACCCCGGCCGCCCGCAGCCGCTCGGCGCCGTCGCAGTCCGCGAGCAGGGCGGGCTCCCGATAGGCCAGCACCACGCGCGGGATTCCGGCGGCGAGGATGTGGTCCGTGCAGCTGAGCGGCCGGGAGGCGCGCGGCGAGCAGGGCTCCAGCGAGGTGTAGAGCGTCGCGCCGCGCAGCCGCGGATCGTGCGCGTCGAGCTTCGCGATCGCGACCTCCTCGGCATGGTTCTTCGACGGATCGCCGAGCCCGTACAGCGGCTCCCGCGAGTAACCCGTGCTGAGGATCGTGCCGTCCTCGGCCACGATGATCGCCCCGACGGCGTAGGCGCTCAGCACCGGAGGGCAGGAACGCGAGAGCTCGATCGTGAGCCGAAGGAGTTCCTCGTCACTACTACTGCGCCGAACGAGGTACCTCACGTAGAGCACGTCGCCCAGCGAACGGGACTCGGCCAGCAGCATCCGCCGCTCCGGGGACTGCGGGAAGCTCGCCGCGCCCGGCAGCCCGAAGGCGCGCGGCGCGGCGGCGTCGCCGATGAGGAAGGGCGCGTAGGCGAGCTGGATCTCGTCGGCCAGGTCGGCCGCCAGAAACTCCGTCAGGATCGCCGAGCCGCCCTCGACCATCAGCCTGCGCACGCCGCGTTTCGCCAGGTCGCCGAGCACCTCGGGCAGCGCGCGGCGGCCCTCGTAGACGACGGTCTCGGCGCCCGGCTCGGTCAGCACGGCGGCCGCGGGATCGACGCCCCGCGCGCCGCCGAGCACGACGCGCAGCGGACTCGGCGTCAGCCCCGATGCCGTGCGCTCGGCCCGGCGTTCGGCCGAACGGACGAGCAGCCGCGGGTCGTCCGCGCGGACCGTGCCCGCGCCGACCAGGATCGCGTCGCTCTCGGCCCGCGCGGCGTCCACTCGGTCGAAGTCGGCGGCGTTCGACAGGAGCAGGCGGCGCGGCGAGGCGTCATCGAGACACCCGTCGAGCGAGGCGGCGAAGCTGAGCAGGACGTGCGGACGTGAGTCGACCATGGTCCCGATGCTATGCCAGCGCTCCTAGGCGGTGTCTTCGCAGTGGCGTCGGATCAGCCCGCGGCGTCTGAAGTGTGCGCTCGCAAGGCGCAGGGGCGGACGCTTACTCGGTCGTCTGCAACCGCTCCCGCAACGCCGCGAGCGTGCGTGGCAGACGTCGCGGCCCCGGCGATACTTCGGAGATCCGGCCTAGCCGACGATGTCGTTCGAGGCGACCTGCACGCACTGCCCGGTCGTCGCCGCGT
>DASTAE010000033.1:0-18280 GCA_035712985.1 Actinospica sp. | reverse complement strand
ACGTCCTCGCCGCGCACCCCGAGCAGGGCTGGTCGCTGCTGTGCAACGGCGTCATCGCCTTCGACGACCTCGGCGCCCTGCTCCCGGCCGCGGGCGGCCGCGACGAGCACGCCGTCGACGCGGTCCGCCACCTCGCCGCCTGACATACACGCACGGCGAACACGGGGAGAAACGACAACGGCGCGACCCTGCGAACATTCGCAATTCACAGGGCCGCGCCGCGGCTGCGCAAGTCATCCGTACACGTGCGAGGGACACCGAGCCGCACAGAGCGCCAACCAGTCGCGCAGCGGGCCTGCGAGAGCTAGGACACGGCCAGGTCCTCGATCGGGGGGCAGGAGCAGACCAGGTTGCGGTCGCCGTAGGCCCCGTCGATCCGGCCCACCGGGGGCCAGTACTTGTCCGCCGCCTGCGCGAGGCCCGCGGGGAAGACCGCGGTCGCCCGGTCGTAGCCGTGCTCCCAGTCCCCGGCGAGCGCCGCCGCCGTGTGCGGGGCGTTGCGCAGCGGGTTGTCCGTCCGGTCCCAGTCGCCGGCCGCGACCTTCTCGATCTCGCCGCGGATCGCGATCATCGCCGCGCAGAACCGGTCCAGCTCCGCCAGGTCCTCGGACTCGGTCGGCTCGACCATCAGCGTCCCGGCCACCGGGAAGGACATCGTCGGCGCGTGGAAGCCGTAGTCGATCAGCCGCTTCGCGACGTCGTCCACGGTGACGCCGGTCTGCTTGGTGATCTCCCGCAGGTCCAGGATGCACTCGTGCGCCACCAGGTTCGACGGGCCCGTGTACAGCACCGGGTAGTGCGCCGCCAGCCGCGCCGCCACGTAGTTCGCGGAGAGCACCGCGGCCTGCGTCGCGCGCCGCAGGCCGTCGGCGCCCATCAGCCTGATGTACGCCCACGGGATCGGCAGGATGCCCGCGCTGCCCCACGGCGCCGCCGAGACCGGGCCGACCGCCGGGGCGCCGTTGGTGCGCTGCGGGCCCGCGATCGGGTGCAGCGGGTGGCTCGGCAGGAACGGCGCCAGGTGCGCGCGCACCGCCACCGGCCCCACGCCCGGGCCGCCGCCGCCGTGCGGGATGCAGAACGTCTTGTGCAGGTTCAGGTGCGACACGTCCGCCCCGAACCGCCCCGGCTTCGCGAGGCCCACGAGCGCGTTGAGGTTCGCGCCGTCCACGTACACCTGGCCGCCGGCCTCGTGCACCGCCGCGCAGACGTCCGTGATCTGCTCCTCGAACACGCCGTGCGTCGAGGGGTAGGTGACCATGAGCACCGCGAGCTCGTCCCGGTGCTGGGTGATCTTCTCCCGCAGGTCGTCCACGTCCACGTCGCCGTTCGCCCGGCACGCCACCACGACCACGCGCATCCCGGCCATCACCGCGCTCGCCGCGTTCGTACCGTGCGCCGAGGACGGGATCAGGCACACGTCGCGCCGGCCCTGGCCCAGCGACCGGTGGTAGGCGCGCACCGCGAGCAGACCGGCGAACTCGCCCTACGAACCGGCGTTCGGCTGCACCGAAACCCGGTCGTAGCCCGTCAACTCGGCGAGCCACCGCTCGACCTGGCCGATCAGGGCCAGGTAGCCGCCGGCCTGCTCGAGCGGCGCGAACGGGTGGATGTTCGCGAACTCGGGCCAGGTGATCGGCTCCATCTCCGTGGTCGCGTTCAGCTTCATCGTGCACGAGCCCAGCGGGATCATCGACCGGTCCAGCGCCACGTCGCGGTCCGACAGGCGCCGCAGGTACCGCAGCATCGCCGTCTCCGAGCGGTGGCTGTGGAACACCGGGTGCGTCAGGTACGCCGACGTCCGCTCCAGCTCCGCCGGAAGCGCGTCGCCGGTCGACTCGTCCAGCGCGTGCGCCTGCGCCCCTTCGACGCCGAACGCCTGCCACACCGCCTGCAGGTCCGCCCACGTCGTCGTCTCGTCACACGACAGCGTCACCGTGTCCGGGTCGGCCAGCCGGATGTTCACTCCCGCCGCGCGTGCCGCGTGCCACAGTTCGGACGCCCGCCCCGGCAGCCGCACCGACACGGTGTCGAAGAACGCCCCGGCGGTCACGTCGAACCCGGCCGAGCGCAGCCCGGCCGCCAGCACCACGGCGTTGCGGTGCACCCGCCGCGCGATCCCCGCCAGGCCCTCCGGGCCGTGGTACACGGCGTACATGCCCGCGACCACCGCGAGCAGCACCTGCGCCGTGCAGATGTTGCTCGTCGCCTTCTCCCGCCGGATGTGCTGCTCACGCGTCTGCAGCGCCAGCCGCAGCGCGCGATCCCCGTGCGAGTCCTGCGACACCCCGACCAGCCGGCCGGGCAGCGAGCGCGCGAGGCCGTCGCGCACCGCCATGTAGCCCGCGTGCGGACCGCCGAAGCCCATCGGCACCCCGAACCGCTGCGTCGTACCGACCGCGATGTCCGCGCCGAACTCGCCCGGCGCCTTCAGCAGCGTCAGCGCCAGCAGGTCCGCGGCCACCGTCACCAGCGCCCCGGCATCGTGCGCCTGCCCGACGATCGCCTCCAGGTCGCGCACCGCGCCCGAAGCCCCCGGGTACTGCACCAGCACGCCGAAGTACGCGCCCGGCTCCGCGTCCGGCAGGCGGCCCGCCGACAGATCCGCCATGACGAGTTCCACCCCCAGCGGCTCCGCGCGGGTCTGCAGCACCGCGAGGGTCTGCGGGAATACGTCCGCGTCCACCAGGAACCGCTTCGCGGTCCCCCGGGTCGAACGCAGCGACAGCGACATCGCCTCGGCGGCGGCCGTCGCCTCATCCAGCAGCGAGGCCCCCGACACCGGCAGCCCGACCAGGTCGGCGACCATCGTCTGGAAGTTGAGCAGCGCCTCGAGACGCCCCTGCGAGATCTCCGGCTGGTACGGCGTGTACGCCGTGTACCAGGCGGGGGACTCGAGCACGTTCCGGCGCACCACGGCCGGCGTGAACGTCCCGTAGTAGCCCAGGCCGATCATCGACCGCAGCACCCGGTTGCGACCGGCCAGATCCCGCAGCTCCTGGCCGACCTCGGCCTCCGACCGCGCCGGCGGCAGGTTCAGCCGCTCCGTCAGCCGGATCGTGGCCGGAACGGCCGCCTCCGACAACTCGTCCAGCGATCCGTACCCCAGCACGGCCAGCATCTTCGCCCGATCCGCCTCCGACGGACCGATGTGGCGCTCCTCAAAGCGAACCTCGGCGGACTCGACCACGGCGCAACTCCCTGAAGGCTCCCACCGGCGCGCGCCCGCCGCGCACTCGGCCGTCTCCCCCTCTGTCGGGAAACCTGAGAGCTTCACCAGGCCCCCGAAAAACGCGGGATGACCCGGCTTTCTCCTTCGGTGGAGGTCCGTCCTCGCCCCACGTCCACGGCGCGAAGACGACCCCGCTTTCCAGAGTCGCCTGACCCGAACGGTCCTGAGTGCCTGAGAGATTCCGGGGAGGATTTGCTCCTTCGGCGCCCCGCACCCGGTCCGAAGACCGCCACGAGGACTCTCCCGTCCGGGGTGAACAGCTGAGACTACGGTACCAACCGAAACCGGCCCCCGGCCACGGAACCCCGTCGCCGATAATGATCCCACTATGCCGCGCCGATCCCCCGCCGAACCCGCCACCGCCCACACCCGCACCGGCCTGGCCCGCCTCATGCCCGACACCGACCACCCGGCCGCCTACCTCCTCACCGTCGAGGACACCCCGCAGTCCTACGTGGACCTCGACGACCCCGCCCACCTCGAATTCGAGTACATCCGCCGCCTCGCCCACCTCGCCGACCTCGCCTTCCCCGCCGCCGAACCCGTCGACGCCCTCCACCTCGGCGGCGGCGCCCTCACCCTGCCCCGCTACCTCGCCCACACCCGCCCGGGCTCCCGACAGCTCGCCGTCGAGATCGACACCGCCCTCATCGAGTTCGTCCGCACCCACCTCCCGCTCGACAAACGCGCCCGCATCCGCGTCCGCGCCGCCGACGCCCGCGAGGCCCTGACCACCCTCAAGCCCGCCGCCTGGGACCTCATCGTCAGCGACGTCTTCGCCGGCGCCCGCACCCCCGCCCACCTCACCAGCATCGAGTACGTCCAGCTCACCGCCACCGCCCTGCGCGAGACCGGCGTCTACGCCGCCAACCTCGCCGACGGCGCCCCGCTCAGATTCGCCCGTGCCCAGGCGGCCACCGTCCACGCCGTATACCCGCACTGCGCGCTCATCGCCGAACCCGGCGTGCTGCGCGGGCGCCGCTTCGGCAACCTCGTCCTCGCCGCCGCACACCAGCCCCTCCCGCTCGCCGAACTCACCCGCAAGGCGGCCGCCGACCCCTTCCCCGCGCGCGTCCTCGCCGGGGACGAGCTGCGCCAGTGGACCGCCGGCGCCGCGCCCGTCACCGACGCCACCGCCGCCGACTCCCCCGCACCGCCGCCCGGCGCCTTCACCGTCTGAAGGATTGACGGCCAATCCTCCGAATGATTCGATGAATCACATGAATGAAGGCGAGCCGCAGTACCAGACCGGATTCGGCAACGAGCACCAGACCGAGGCCGTCCCCGGCGCCCTCCCCAAGGGCCAGAACTCACCGCAGCAGGCCCCGCTCGGCCTCTACGCCGAGCAGATCAGCGGCACCGCCTTCACCCAGCCCCGCCACGTCAACCGCCGCACCTGGGTCTACCGCATCACGCCCTCCGCCCGGCACCGGGCCTTCCGCCGCATCGACAACGGCCACCTGCGCAGCGCCCCCTTCACCGAGACCGAGCCCACCCCCAACCGGCTGCGCTGGGACCCGCTGCCCGCCCCCGAGACGCCCACCGACTTCATCGACGGCCTCTACACCGTCGGCGGAAACGGCGACGCCCTCACCCACCAGGGCATCGCGATCCACAACTACCACGCGACCAGCTCCATGCACCGCCGCTACTTCGTCAACGCCGACGGGGAGATGCTCATCGTCCCCCAGGCCGGACGGCTGGAGCTCTTCACGGAACTGGGGCGCCTGCACATCGCCCCCGGGCACATCGCCGTCGTCCCCCGCGGCATCCGCTTCCGCGTCGACCTGCCCGACCGGACCGCCTCCGGCTACATCTGCGAGAACTACGGCCCCGCCTTCACCCTCCCCGAACGCGGCCCCATCGGCGCCAACGGCCTCGCGAACGAACGCGACTTCCAGGCCCCCGTCGCCGCCTACGAGGACCTCGCCGAGCCCGTGCAGGTCGTCCAGAAGTTCGGCGGCAACCTCTGGGCCGCCGACTACGACCACTCACCGCTCGACGTCCTGGCCTGGCACGGCGACTACACCCCCTACCGCTACGACCTCGCCGACTTCATGACCATCGGCACCATCAGCTACGACCACCCCGACCCGTCCATCTTCACCGTCCTGACCTCGCCCACCGACACCCCCGGGCTCGCCAACGCCGACTTCGTGATCTTCCCCCCGCGCTGGCTCGTCGGCGAGCACACCTTCCGGCCCCCGTGGTTCCACCGCAACGTCATGAGCGAGTACATGGGCCTGATCCACGGCGTGTACGACGCCAAGGCGGCCGGCTTCGTCCCCGGCGGCGCCAGCCTGCACAACAGCTTCACCTCGCACGGCCCCGACGCCGACACCTACGCCAAGGCCTCCACCGCCCAGCTCGCGCCCCAGAAGGTCGACGACACCCTGGCCTTCATGTTCGAGACCCGCTGGCCCGTCGTCACCACCCGCCAGGCCCTCGACGCCACCCACCGCCAGCCCGACTACGACAGCGTCTGGGACGGCCTCCGAAGGAACCACCACCCCCGATGACGGCCGACGCGCGCCTGCCCCTCTGGTACCAGGTCACCGAGTCCCTCCGCGCCCGCATCCTCGGCCGCGCCCCCGAGGACCCGCTGCGCCTGCCCACCGAGGCGCGGCTCGCCGCCGAGTACGGCGTCGCCGTCAGCACCGTCCGCCAGGCGCTCGGCGCCCTCGAGGCCGACGGCCTGATCACCCGGCGCCGCCGCCACGGCACGTTCATCGTCCCCACGGCGGCGCACGCGCCCCTGCACGTCCTCGGCACCGTCGACACCATCCTCGCCCAGCAGGCCGGCGACGACGTCCGCGTCCTGGGTCGGACCCCCGTGCCGACCCCGGACGCGATCGCCGCCCACTTCCCCGGAGTGACGACCCTCATAGAGTTCCAACGCCTGCGCCTCCATCAGGGCACCCCGCTCAGTCACGCCGAGAACCACCTGCGCCCCGAGCACGCCGCGAAGATCGCCACCGACGATCTGTGCGCCGCTCCGATGACCAAGCTCCTGCGCGACCAGGCGGCCCTCGACCTCGCCCGCATCGACAACATCGTCGAGGCCTGCGCCGCTCCGCCCGCCATCGCCGAACTGCTCCGAATACCGGCGGGCAGCCCCGTCCTGCGCTCCACCAACCTCACCCACGACACCCTCGGCCAGGTCGTCGACGCCGCCGTCATCCACTACCGCGCCGACCGTTTCCAATACACCGTCAGCCTCGACCTGACGGGCAGCTAGGCGCCGTCAACCGGCGCCCACTCCGGGGAACGCCCCAGCGCCGCCAGCACGACCTCCAACGCCGACGCCCCGTCAGCCACCCCCACCACCGGCCCGAACGACGCCCCCGGCCGCTCCCGATAAGCCCCGCCGGGAACCATCGAGGCGATCCGCACCGCCGGCTCGGCGAACTCATCCGGCATCTCGTACTCCACGCCGATCGAACGCGCCACATCCCAGCCGTGCGCCACCGCGTCGATGAAGTGGAAGCCCACCGCCACCGCGCCCGGGAAGCTCGCCGCCGGAATCTCCGTCAGCACGAACTCCCGCTCCAACACGCCGGGCTCATCGAACGCGTCCAAGGCCTCGTGAGCCGCCGCCGCGTACCGCGCCGCGAAGTCCGCGGCCAACGGCCCCGGCGTCCAATCCACGCTCGCGCCCTGGCCGCGCGCCGCCAGCGTGAAGCCGCGATGCTGAACCGTCATATGCGCCAGCAGCGCGGCCAGATCCCATTCCGCACACGGCGTCGCCCGCCCCAGATCCTCCGGACGGACCGCCGCCACCAGCTCCACGCAGCGCAGCGTCGCCCGCCGGTTGAGCGCCACCAGGTCACCCTTATTCGTACGCATACGCTTATCATCTACATGTGCGTACGATTCGTCAAGCGGTATCGTCGGCCGGGTGACCATGCCCCGCCGCGACCTCGCCGCGATGATCGTCCCCCTCGGCCGCGCCCTCACCAACGCCGAGATCCCGACCCTCACCGCCCACGGCCTGAGCATGTGGGGCTACGTCGTCCTGCTGCGCCTGCAGACCCCGCCCGTGCGCACGCAGGCCGCCCTCGCCACCGAGATCGGCGCCGACAAGACCCGCATCATCCCCGTGCTCGACCAGCTCCAGAGCGACGGCCTGATCATCCGCAAGCCGCACCCCGAGGACCGCCGCGTCAACCTGATCGCCATCACCCCCCTGGGCCGCGACCGCTGCGCGGCCGCCCAGGCGGCCATCCAGGCCAACGAGGAGCGCATCCTCGCCGCGGCCGGCGCCCCGCAGGCCGACATCCAGGCGTTCCTCCGGGTCCTGAGCACGCTCAGCGGCCAGGACCCGGAGACGTTCCAGCCCTAGGAGCCCTGCCGCTCCGCCTGCCGACGCACCAGCTCCTCGACCGGCGTGGGCAGCGTCGTCTCGAAGTCGATCAGCTTGGCCCAGGTGGGCGTGACCACCACCCGCACCATCCCGTCGTACAGCGACCGGATGCCCGCCTCCCACTCCACCCGCTGCTCCGGCGTCATCCGCGTCCCGCCGTTGGCGGACACGAACTCCTCCGGAATCCCGTCCACGACGTCCAGCTCGACCCGCCCCCGGATCAGCAGGATCTTCGGCGGATGGTCCTCGGTGTCGACGGTCAACGCCACCGCCGGATTGTGCCGCAGCGAGATCAGCTTCGGCGCGTTCTTCGCCGTGCACATGACGATCTCGGTCCCGTTCCACACGAAGCCCATCGGAATGTTCCGCGGCGTCCCGTCCTTCGCCACATACGCCAGCCGGATGATCCCCCGGTCCAGCAGCTCCCGGCTCAGCGGCCGGCCCAATACCTCGGCAACCACGTCAGGTTCCATACCGGCCACCCTAGTACGCGACTCGGACCAAGAGGCGGAAATGGAAGGGGGCGGCCTCGGGCCGCCCCCTTCGAAGGTTCGGGACTACCAGGCGCGGCCGTGCGGGGTGGTGCCGCGCTGGCCGCGCTGCTTGAGCTGGCCGCCCAGCGTCGTCGCCGCGAAGATCAGCGACAGGTGCGTGAAGGCCTGCGGGAAGTTGCCCAGCTGCTCGCCGGTGGGGCCGATCTCCTCGCCGAAGAGGCCGACGTGGTTGGCGTACGTCAGCATCTTGTCGAAGGTGTACCTGGCCTGGTCCAGCCGGCCCGCGCGGGCGAGGGCATCGACGTAGAGGAACGTGCAGAGGCTGAAGGTGCCCTCGGCGCCGCGCAGGCCGTCCGGGGACGCCTCGGGGTCGTAGCGGTGCACCAGGGAGTCGGTGACCAGGTCCATCTCGATCGCCTCGAGCGTGGACAGCCACTGCGGGTCGCGCGGCGAGACGAAGCCGACGATCGGCATGAACAGCAGCGAGGCGTCGAGCACGTCGCCGTTGTAGTGCTGCACGAAGGCCTGCCGCGACTTCGACCAGCCGCGCTCCATCACCTGCTGCAGGATCTCGTCGCGCGCCTTCGTCCACTTGGCCAGGTTCGCCGGGCGCGCGTAGGTGTGCGCGAGCCGGATGCCGCGGTCCAGGGCGACCCAGCACATCAGGCGGCTGAAGGTGAAGTCCTTGCGGCCGCCGCGGGTCTCCCAGATGCCCTCGTCCGGCCGGTCCCAGTTCTCGCTGAGCCAGTCGATCACCTCGGCGAGCGTCTGCCAGCCCTGATACCCCGACACCTCGGCCAGCTCGCGGGACTGGGTCAGCGCCCAGATCGCCTCGCCGTACACGTCGAGCTGGAGCTGGTCGGCCGCCGCGTTGCCGATCCGCACCGGGGTCGACTTCTCGTAGCCCTCCAGGTGGTCGAGCTCCTCCTCGATCAGCAGCGGCTCGCCGTCCACGCGGTACATGATCTGCAGCGGCTCGCGGCCGGCGTGTTTGCGGTCGCGCAGCCGGTCGGTGAGCCAGCGGCGGAAGGCGTCGGCCTCCTCGACGAAGCCGAGCTCGGCCATCGCCCGCGAGCTGAGCGCGCCGTCGCGCACCCAGCAGTACCGGTAGTCCCAGTTGCGCTCGCCGCCGAACTGCTCGGGCAGGCCGAAGGTGGCGGACGCGACGGGCGCCCCGGTCGGCGCGTACGTCAGCAGCTTGAGGGTGATCGCCGAGCGGTGCACCATCGTCTGCCAGCGGCCCTGGAACGCGGAGCCGCGCAGCCAGTCGTGCCAGAACCTCGTGGTGCGCTCGTGCTCCTCCTCGGCCTGCTGGAGGCCGACCGGCTCGGGCACGTAGCCGGGGAGCGTGGTGTCGAGCACGACCGCGGCCGTCTCTCCCACGCCGAGCGTGACGGTGCCGACCACGTCCTCGCCCTCGCGCCGGAACGGGAAGGTCGACTGCAGGTGCAGGTCGAGATCCGGGCCGCGGAACACGGCCGCCTGGTCGTCGCGCAGCACCAGCTCGTGCGGGGCGCGCGCGTAGTCGAAGCGCGGCCGGCATTCGAGCACGAACTTCACGCTGCCGCGCACCACACGAAGCATCCTGATGATCCGCCGGTTGGCGTTCGCCTGGTCGGGCTTGCCGAGCGGCATGAAGTCGACGACCTCGCCGACGCCGTGGTGCGACAGGAAGCGCGTCACCAGGATCGCGGTCTCGGGCAGGTAGAGCTGGCGCACCGTGGACGTGCCGAACTCGAGCTCGGAGTCGTCGGCGGCCAGGCGGCAGTAGCCGCCCTTGTCGTGGTCCACCAGCGAGGCGAACAGCGACGGCGAGTCGAACCGCGGGGCGCAGAAGAAGTCCAGCACCCCGTCGGAGGAGACCAGCGCGCAGCTCTGCAGATCGCCGATCATTCCGTGCTCACCGATCGGTGGGTACACACGTCGCATGACGGTTCCCTCGAACCTTCCCATTGGTCGTCAGATGGCCCCCGCACGCTAGGTAATCGGGGGATTACACCGGCCTCACGCGGTGCGCACCAGGGTGGACGATACGCCGTCGTACGTCATCGCGACGCACCGATCCGCGGCCCGCCGTCGCCCGGTCGGCCCAGCAGGTTCGCCGACCTGCTGGGAGAGACAGCGGACCTTCGTAATGATCACCCTAACGAGTGATTGCGGGATACTCGACCTCGTGGCAGCCGGGCATCCCGCGCAGGTCCTGGGCCCGGAAGAAGCGCCGCAGCACCCCGGCGAGCTCGTCCGGACAGCGCAGGTGCACCGGGTGGTCGCTCTCCCGCAGCCGGACGAACGCGGCCCCCGGGCAGGCCTGCGCGAAGGCGCGGCAGTCGCGCACGGTGGTGAACGAGTCGTGCTCCCCGACCCCGAACAGCAGCGGGGCCGCGGGCGGCGCGGACAGGTCGAAGCGGCCGGGCGCGAGCAGCCGCAGCGTGTTCTGCTCGTACTGCGCGGCCTCGAGCGGATCGAGCGCGCCGAAGAGGGTGTGCAGGATCCGCTCGACGGCGCCGCGGCGGGCGAGCTTGATCTGCGGGTCCTGATTCAGCATGGCGGCCACCACCTCGGCGGCGAAGCGCTCGCGCATCCCCGCGCGCAGCAGGCCGATCGTCCAGGTCAGCCGGGGCCGCATCGCCGGCGGGATCCGGCCGAGCGCGCCGAACAGGGCGATCCGGCGCACCAGCGCGGGATGCCGTTGGGCGAGCTGGTAGGCGATGGCGCTGCCGTAGGAGCCCCCGAAGACGTCCACCGGGCCGACGGCGCTGGTGCGCAGCAGGGCGGCCAGGCTGTCGGCGAGGAAGCCCATTCCGAACTGGGCGGGCAGCAGTCCCGCGCCGCCCCAGCCGGGCAGGTCCACGGTGACGACGGTGGCCTCGGCGGCCAGCCGCGCCTCCAGCCGCCCCCAGCCCTCCTTGCGCTGCATCGCGCCGCCCACCAGCAGGACCGGGGGCGCCGCGGGCGCCGGATGCACCAGGACCCTGCCGAGGGTCCGGTAGCCGCGATGCACGACCTCGTACAGGCGCTCGACCGTCAAGACAACCTCCTCATCTCAAGAGATTTTCTTACGATGGTTTGTGCCTGGGAGAACGCGGCGGCGGGCCCGCGGTTACGGGCGGGGCCGCGAAGCGCCAGGGTCCGGACCGGTGTTTCACCGGTACGGCCGCGCCCTGATGGGCCATCAGAAGGCATGGCGCGTCATGGCGTGACAGGTTCCGACGTGCGCCGCGGTGCACTACCATGCCCCCGGGAGTGCCGCGCACGGTGGACGTTCTACGCGCTTCCGACCAGGGGAACCGGTGGGAGGCGAGACGATGGGGTCGAGCGCACGGCACGTACCCGGGGAACGTTCCCGGCAGGAGCGGCAGGCCGCGGTGGACAGCGGCGTCGCCTGGGACCTGGTGCTCGGCGAGCCCGCGCCGCCGGCCCCGGAGCTCGATCCCGAGGTGCCGCACCCGATCCGCATGTGGGACTACATGATCGGCGGCAAGGACAACTACGAGTCCGACCGCGCCGCCGTGCGCCACCTGCTCGGCGTGTGGCCCGACGTGATGCTGATCGCGCGCGCCGCCGAGGCCTTCGCGCACCGCGCCAGCGCCTGGATCGCCCGCGGGCACGGGCTGCGGCAGTTCCTGCAGATGGGCACCTCGATCCCGATCATGAACAGCTTCGACGGGATCGTGCGCGACGAGGTGCCGGACGCGCGCTTCGTGTACGTGACCGACGACCCGATCACCGCCGCGCACGCCCGGGCCGTGCTGGCCGCACGCGCCCCGTCGAACATGCTGCACGTGCTGCGAGCCCAGTTCCGCGACCCGGCGCCGATCCTGGCGCACGAGTGGATGCGCGACCGGCTGGACTACAGCGAGCCCATGGGCGTGCTGCTGCTCGGGATGCTCGACTACACGCGCGACGACGCGCGGCTGCGCCGGGCGCTCGAGGAGATCATGGACGTACTGGCGCCGGGCAGCCTGGTGCTGGTGCTGCAGTACCTGGACTTCCCCGAGCCGCGCGTCGGCGAGATCGTGCAGTCGCTGCTCGGCGAGAACAAGGCCGAGTTCACGCCGCGCTCGATGGAGCGGATCGAGGCGCTGGTCGAGGGCTACGAGTTCCTGCCTCCGGGCCTGGTGCGCATCACCGCGTGGCACCCGGACGGCAAGGGCCCGGGCAGCGACCTGGAGGAGCGCTGCCATATCGTCGGCGGCGTGATCGAGACGCGGTAGCCCCGCTCTTCGCCGCTCAGCAGCCGGGGGAGGTCTCGCCCGACTGCGAGCGCCCGCCCGCGCTGACCGTGAAGTGGAACTCCGTGCCGCAGTACGCGCTGTTCGCGATCGGCACCGAGTACTGATACGCGGTCTTGCCGGACAGCACCCACTGCTCGGACTCGGCGGCGACCTGCTTCGACCCGGACGCGCCGTAGTACGAGCCGGTCACCATCACCTGGCCGGTCCCCGCCGTGTCCACGGTGATCAGCGCGACGATCTGCGGAACGGCGCCGCTGCCGCCGAGCAGCGTCACGCGCACGGAGTCCACGGTCGTCGCGTCGGGGACGGACGAGCCGACCGTGGACGGTTCGGAGCTCGGCGTCGGCGAGGCGGTGGCGGCCTTCGTGCCCGACGAACCGGGCGTCGGGTTCGGGTTCGACAGCCCGCCGGCCGCGGTCCCGCCGCCGGCCGCGGGGGTGGTCTTCCCTGCCGCCGTGTGCGCGGTCTCCCCGGCCGCGGCCGGATGCGCGGGCGATCCGGTGAGCGCGTCGACCGCGAGCCAGCACAGCACGCCGACCGCGCCGAGGATCACGCCGGTCTGGATCAGCAGGCGGCGCTGGTGACGGCGCAGCCCGGAGGGAACGAGGCTCGCGGGCTCGTCGTCGTCCTCGTCCTCGCCGGCGAAGCCGAAGGGGCCCTGGCCGGCGGCGGGGGCCGAGTGCATGCGGCTGGGCGCCCGGGTGACGGGAGGCGGGGGCGGATAGCCGCCGCCGGGGGCGAGCGTGCGCCCCTGCGGCGGTCCGCCGAAGCCGGGACCGGGAACCAGCGGACTGCGCGGCGCGGCGCCCGCGGGAGCCGGGTACACGGGGGACGGCTGCGCGGCGGACGCGTGCCCCGCGTCGTCGAAGTCGTACACGGGGCGGCGGTGCCGCGCCGGGCCGGGACCCTGCTCGAGCTCGGCGGCCTCGGCGCCCTGCTGTCCGGGTATGGACGGCGCGGCGGCGACCGGCGGCGCGTCGTACGCGGCAGCCGGCGCGGGCTTGGCCTGCCGCGGCGGCGTATGCGGCGGGGGTATCGGCGGAAAGCCGAGCGGCACGTTCAGCCCCTCGGCCGGCTGCCCCTCACGAATCTCGCTCTCCGCCTGCGCCTGCGCGTGCGCCTGTGCCTCCGCGGGCTCGCCGAAGACCTGCTGCGGCGGCTGCGGCTTCGGCCCCGAGGGCGGGAACGGCGGGACTGCGGTCGGCCCCCAGCGCTTCTCCTGCTCCACCCGGCGGGCGTGCACCGCTGCCGCCTCCTCGGCGCGCGGCTCGATCTGGTCGAGCAGCCGGGCCCCGGCCGAGGCGAGCGTGGCCAGATCCGCCGTCAGATGCGCCTGGTGGTTGAGGGTCCAGTCGAGGTCGGGGTCGCGCAGCACCGGGCGCCACCACTCGAGGACGAAGCCGCTCTGCGTGGCCAAACCGTCCACCTGCCCGGCCCACCAGACGTCGGTCCCCACGCTCTGCTGCTCGAGCCGCGTCAGCACCGCCCTGACCTCTTCGAGCCGGGTCAGCGCCGCGTCCGCGTCCTCGACGGTGCGCGGCAGCGGCCAGCTCAGCGAGAGCAGGGCCTCGGTCAGCTCCTGCTCGGGCGGCACGGCGGCAGCGGCGCCGGACTCGGATTCCACGCGACTCTTCCTACCCGGCCCAAGGGCACAGTACGTCAACTTCAGATAACGTTATGGATCGACGACCAGACACTACCGCACCGCAACCTGCGCTGAGTCGCACCTTTCGCATTACTCGTATTCAGTTCGCACGCGCGTGCGCGACATCGGCGGCAGAACGACGGCCGAAAACCATCGCGCCCGGATGCGCGGAGTCGAGCCCGAGCAGCAACTGCGTCTCCACGGTGAACCCGGCGGCCGTGAGCCAGTCCGTCATCCGCCGCGCCGAACGCCGGTGCACGAAGACATTCATCGGGCGGCCCCCGTATCCCTCCGTCTTGCGCCGAGAACCCTCCCCCGCGTGAAAGCCGATCAGAATCGGCGCCCCCGGCCGCAACACCCGGCGAAACTCCGCCAGCACACCCGGAATCGCGTCGTCCGGAATATGAATCAGCGACCAGAACGCGAGCACCCCGCCGAGCGACCCGTCCCCCAACCCGAGCGCCGTCACCGACCCGACGACGAAGTCGAGCGCCGGATAAGCGCGCCGCGCCACGTCGACCATCCCGGCCGACAGATCCACCCCGAACGCGTCGACCCCGAGCGCCCGGAGATGCGCCGTGACCTGCCCCGGCCCGCACCCCGCGTCGAGCACCCGCCCGCCCCCGCCCAGCCCCACCAGATCGGCGAACGCACGCAGCCCCGCCCGCAGCATCGGCGCCTCCTCGAGCGACCCCCGCACGAACTCCGCGTACGCCTCGGCCACGGTGTCATATGACGCACGCGTTTCGTTCAGCCAGTCCGTCTCCATACCCGATCACGCTAACCGGACGGTCCGACACCCGAGCCAGAGAATGACGCTGCGCGCCGCCCGGCTCCGCACGGAGCGCTTTTCCTCGTGCTACCTAGTCCCATCCACCGCCGCCGCGCAGCTTCTTCACCTTCGAGCGGCGGGCCTTGTCGTCCAGGCGGCGGGCCACGGCGCCCTTGGAGGGCTTGGTGGGGCGGCGCTTGGGCGGGGGCGGGGCGAGGGACTCGGCGAGGAGGGCGGCGAGGCGGTCGCGGGCGGCCTTGCGGTTGCGGAGTTGGGAGCGGTGCTCGGAGGCGGCGATGGTGAGGACGCCGTCCACCAGCCTCGGGCGCAGGCGCTCCAGGACTCGGGCGCGCTGCTGGGCGGTGAGGCCTTCGCAGGTGGTGAGGTCCACCGAGAGCTCGATGCGGCTGTCTGTCGTGTTGACGCCCTGGCCTCCGGGGCCCGAACTGCGGGAGAAGCGCCAGGTGAGGTCTCGGGCGGGGATGGACACGCCGCGGCCGACGCCGAGCGGGCCGGTGACCGCTTCGGCGCCTGAGGGCAGCTCAGGGCGCTCGTCCATGGTTGACATTCTGCCGGATGCGATCCCCTGTCGTCAGATGGTTTTCCCGGCCAGGGCCAGGGTGAGGCGGTGCGCCAGGAGGGTGGCCCTCGCGGGGCCGTCCTGCTCCAGGGCGTGTTTCAGGGCTCTGGGTTGGCCGACCAGGACCACGGTCTGCCGGGCCCGGGTCGCGAGGGTGTAGAAGAGGCGCCTCGTCAGGAGCCTCGGCGCGTCCATCGTCAGGGGGGCCACCACGTGGGCGAACTCGCTGCCTTGGGCCTTGTGGACCGTCAGGGCGTAGCTGTGCGCGAGGTCGTCGAGATCGTCGAGGTCGTAGCGGACTGATTCGCCCTCTTCGGTTTCCACGGTGAGGCCTGCTTCCTTGAGGTCCAGGTCGACGACCGTGCCGAGGGTGCCGTTGAAGACGCCGTGGGCGCCGCGGGCGTAGTCGTTCCTGGTGGCGATGACACGGTCGCCCACGCGGAAGACCCTCGGCCCGTGCCAGTACTCGGGCTCGTTCTCGGCGCGGGGGTTCAGCCGCTCCTGGAGCATGCGGGAGAGCTGGTCGGCGCCGGTCGGGCCGCGGCGGGAGGGGGTCAGGACCTGGACCTGGGCGGGATCCACGCCCTGCTTCCTGGGCAGGCGCTCGGTGGCGATCTCGGCGACGAGCTCGGCGATCCGCTCGGGGTCGTCGAGCTCGGCGAACCAGAAGTCGGAGCGCTTGAGCTGCGGGAGCCGGCCGCGGCGGATCAGGTGCGCGTTGGAGGTGATGGTGGACTGTTCGGCCTGGCGGAAGACCTTCGTCAGCGTTGTTCTGGCCACCCCGGGGACGGCGAGGAGGTCGGCGAGGACCGTTCCGGGGCCGACCGAGGGGAGCTGGTCCACGTCGCCCACGAGCAAGAGGTGGGTTCCCGGGGGGATCCTCGCCGCCAGGCGGGAGGCCAGGTAGACGTCGAGCATGGAGGCCTCGTCGACGACGATGAGGTGGACCATCGTGGTGCGGGCGGCGGTGAACAGGGCGCCGGCCTCTTCCTCCGCGGGCGACGGCGCGTGCGGCTCCTCGGCGCCGCGCGGGTTGTCGGGGTCGGCGGCCAGGCGGTGGACGGTCATCGCCTCGGCGCCGGTGAGCTCGGCCAGCCTGCGCGCGGCCTTTCCCGTCGGGGCGGCGAGGGTGACGCTGCCGCCGCCGGCCCGGACCACGCGGACCAGCTCGCGGACGGTGTGCGACTTGCCGCAGCCGGGACCGCCGGTGAGCACGGAGAGGGTGTGGGTCAGGGCCATCCGCACGGCGTCGCGCTGGCCGTCCGCCAGGTCGGCGCCGAAGGTGCCCTCCTCGACGATGCGGCGCACGCCCCGCGGCAGGTCCGAGGGGGCGGCGGCGAGCGCGGCGAGGTCCTTGGCGAGGCGGCGCTCGGCGCGGTTGGCGGCGCGGACGGCGGCCACCTGGGCGCCGGTCACGGGGTGCGACTCGAGGACGAGGGGCGAGGCCTTGCCGGTGCCCAGTCGCTCGAGGGCGGCGCGCAGCAGCTCGGCGGGCTGCCCGGACAGCTGGGCGGCCTCTCCGATGATCTGCAGGACGGGCAGGTGGCAGTGGCCGCTGCGCGGGGCCTCGCTGGCGCAGACCTCCCAGACCGCGGCCTCCAGGCGCTCCTCGCCGTCCGGCGGCCGGCCCTCGGCGAGCGCGATCCGGTCCGCAGTCGCGAAGTCGAGGCCGTCCACCTCGCCGACCAGGCGGTACGGGTAGCGGGTGAGGGTCTCCAGGGCGGAGGAGCCGTAGTCCCGGTGCAGCCGCTCGGCCAACAGCGGGCTGATGCCGTAGCCGCGCAGCGTCGTCATCAGCTCCCTGATCTCGGCCTGGGCGTGCCAGGAGTCGACGATCCAGCGGCTGCGGCGGCGCCCGATGCCGTAGACCTCGGCCAGCCGCTCCGGCTCACGCTCGATCACCTCGAGGGTCTGCTCGCCGAAGCGGTCGGTCAGCGCCTGGGCCAGCAGCGGGCCGATGCCGCGGACCAGTCCGGAGGCCAGATAGCGGCGGATCGCGCGGACCGATTCCGGGCGCAGCCGCTCGCACACGGCGACGGCCAGCCGCGGGCCGTGCCGCCTGGTCTCCTCCCAGTGGCCGGTCAGCCGCAGCGTCTCCCCCGGGCGCACCCCGGCCAGCTCCACCCCGGCCGCCGCGAATCCCGAGGCGCCAGGCTCCGCCCCCCGCACCGGGACGGCGCGCAGCACGGTGAATCCGTCGTCCCGGATGAAGTGGATGTACTCGACGACGCACGCGAGCTCCGCGGTCACCTCGGTGCGCTCTCCTGCGGCTGCGGGGGCGGAATCTACGGCCATGCCGTGCACATTACTGCCGACCACCGACAGCGATTCGGGTGAAATTCACCCGATCGAGTGAGTTACCGGCGAGTTCGGCAAACACGCGTCAGGGTTCGGCCCGAAGGAGGTCGTGCTCAGTGAAGACCGAGAAGTCCGCGAAGCCGCAGTCCAAGTCGCCAACCTCAGCACGTGGCTCCCCCACACGCGCACCTCGCCACTGGAGAAGACGATGCCGCACCCCAGCGACCCAGCCTGTCTCGCCCCCACCGAACCCCACCCCGTCGCCGACCCGCTCGCCTACGAACTGTGCGCCAGCTACCAGGACCCCGCCCGGGTCCAGCCGGTGCCCGCCGGCACCACCTTCGACCTCGTCAGCGTCGGCATGGGCATAGGCCTCGACGCCCTGGACCTGATGCTGCGCTCGGGGGATCCCGTCGGCCCCGTCGCCGCCGACGCCCGCTCCCGGGTGGACCGGGTCGGCTTCCTGCTCCCGCCGGGCACCCTGCAGGCCGAGCGCGGCTTCGCCTGGTGGTGCCGCCGGCACGGGCTGCGCACCGCCTCGCACGGGGACGTGGTCGCGCTGCCCCCGCTGATCGGCGAGAGCACGAAGATGGTGTGGTTGGTGCCGCCCGGCGCCCCGGACACCGGCCGCACCGATCCCGGTCTGCTGCTGTCCGCGCTG